>NZ_CP084911.1:535000-835000 GCF_020535245.1 Asticcacaulis sp. AND118
GCTCCCGGAAGGTTGAGCAGGCGAACGTACAGTGGTTGTGATGCTGATGAGTTTCGTTGGATTATGGGGGTAACCTCTGGTCTGACGGGTGTGGGCCGACTGGCCCACTTCTTATTGTGAATGAAGGGTTATCCCGCCGGTCTGGTTCATAGACCACAGGGGAACCTGAAGACATTGTCTGACTAGACGTTTTACGTCGGGTTTTAGGACCTGATGAAAAATCTCTCGTCGCCCATACCCTCTTTCCGAGGCGGCGGTGAGTAAGACGTCTGAAACAAGAACGAACGCGGCCAACGACGGATGTCGTCGGTGCGTTTAGTTGAGAGAACGATCAAGCGTTGAAGGGCTTCTAACGGATGCCTTGGCGTAGAGAGGCGATGAAAGACGTGGCAAGCTGCGATAAGAGCCGGGGAGGCGCTAGCACCCTTTGATCCGGCTATTTCTGAATGGGGAAACCCACCTTTGTGTTCTGTTCATTTTAAGTTGGACTCGTAGATGTTGGATGGTCGCGGTTTTCCGAGCCCCTTGGGGTGAGGCAAGGCCGACCGGCCGCCCGAGCTTATGCGAGGTTCTTTGTCGCGCTTGCGCGACGACTTAAAATGAGCGGAGCTCATAAGGTATAGTAACCTGAATACATAGGGTTATTAAGCGAACCCGGGGAACTGAAACATCTCAGTACCCGGAGGAAAGGACATCAACCGAGACTCCGAAAGTAGTGGCGAGCGAAATCGGACCAGGCCAGTGATCTTGTGATATAAAGCCGAACAGCTTGGAAAAGCTGACCATAGCGGGTGATAGTCCCGTAGGCGTCAACTAGCAAGATCCTCGAGTAGGGCGGGACACGTGAAATCCTGTCTGAATATGGGGGGACCACCCTCCAAGCCTAAGTACTCCTCTACGACCGATAGTGAACAAGTACCGTGAGGGAAAGGTGAAAAGCACCCCGACAAGGGGAGTGAAACAGAACCTGAAATTGGAAGCCTACAAGCAGTCGGAGCCCCCAAGCGGGGTGACGGCGTACCTTTTGTATAATGGGTCAGCGACTTCATGTGCCGAGCAAGCTTAAGCCGATAGGTGTAGGCGTAGCGAAAGCGAGTTTGAATAGAGCGTTAAGTTCGTCGCATGACGACCCGAAACCAGGTGATCTATCCATGAGCAGGATGAAGGTACAGTAACATGTACTGGAGGTCCGAACCCGTGAATGTTGAAAAATTCTGGGATGACTTGTGGATAGGGGTGAAAGGCCAATCAAACCTGGACATAGCTGGTTCTCCGCGAAATCTATTTAGGTAGAGCGTCCGACGAATGCCTTGGGGGGTAGAGCACTGGATGGTTGCGGGCGGCGCGAGCTGTACCAATACTAACCAAACTCCGAATACCCAAGAGCACTATCGGGCAGACACACGGCGGGTGCTAACGTCCGTCGTGAAAAGGGAAACAACCCTAACCATCATCTAAGGCCCCCAAGTTATGGCTAAGTGGGAAACGATGTGGGATTGCATTGACAATCAGGAGGTTGGCTTAGAAGCAGCCATCCTTTAAAGAAAGCGTAACAGCTCACTGATCAAGCGATCCTGCGCGGAAAATGTAACGGGGCTCAAGCCATACGCCGAAGATATGGGTTCACGTAAGTGAGCGGTAGCGGAGCGTTCCGTAAGCCTGAGAAGGTCAATCGTGAGGTTGGCTGGAGGTATCGGAAGTGAGAATGCTGACATGAGTAGCGATAAAGAGTGTGAGAGACACTCTCGCCGAAAGACCAAGGGTTCCTGCGTAAAGCTAATCTGCGCAGGGTTAGCCAGCCCCTAAGGCGAGGCCGAAAGGCGTAGTCGATGGGAATCCGGTGAATATTCCGGAGCCAGTATGAAGTGACGGATGGCGTAAGTTGTATGTGCTTATTGGATTGTGCATGCAGCGAAGTTGTCCCTGGAAATAACTCATACATAGACTGTACCCGAAACCGACACAGGTGGTCAGGTAGAGCATACCAAGGCGCTTGAGAGAACTATGCTGAAGGAACTCGGCAAATTACACGCGTAACTTCGGGATAAGCGTGACTCACCTTGCGCAAGCAGGACTGAGTGGCACAAGCCAGGGGGTAGCGACTGTTTATCAAAAACACAGGGCTCTGCGAAGCTGTAAAGCGACGTATAGGGTCTGACGCCTGCCCGGTGCCGGAAGGTTAAAAGGAGGGGTGCAAGCTCCGAATTGAAGCCCCGGTAAACGGCGGCCGTAACTATAACGGTCCTAAGGTAGCGAAATTCCTTGTCGGGTAAGTTCCGACCTGCACGAATGGCGTAACGACTTCCCCACTGTCTCCAGCATAGGCTCAGCGAAATTGAATTCCCCGTGAAGATGCGGGGTTCCCGCGGTCAGACGGAAAGACCCTATGAACCTTTACTATAGCTTCGCCTTGGCGTTAGCAGCAACATGTGTAGGATAGGTGGGAGGCTATGAAGCAGGGGCGCCAGTCCTTGTGGAGCCATCCTTGAAATACCACCCTTATTGCTGTTGGCGTCTAACCGCGGCCCGTCTATCCGGGTCCGGGACATGGCGTGGTGGGTAGTTTGACTGGGGCGGTCGCCTCCCAAAGTGTAACGGAGGCGCGCGATGGTGGGCTCAGAACGGTCGGAAATCGTTCGATGAGTGCAATGGCATAAGCCCGCCTGACTGCGAGACTGACAAGTCGAGCAGAGACGAAAGTCGGCCATAGTGATCCGGTGGTCCTGCGTGGAAGGGCCATCGCTCAACGGATAAAAGGTACTCTAGGGATAACAGGCTGATTTTGCCCAAGAGTCCATATCGACGGCAAAGTTTGGCACCTCGATGTCGGCTCATCACATCCTGGGGCTGGAGCAGGTCCCAAGGGTATGGCTGTTCGCCATTTAAAGTGGTACGTGAGCTGGGTTCAGAACGTCGTGAGACAGTTTGGTCCCTATCTGCCGTGGGTGTTCGAGACTTGAGAGGATCTGTCCCTAGTACGAGAGGACCGGGATGGACATACCTCTGGTGGACCTGTCGTGGCGCCAGCCGCGCAGCAGGGTAGCTAAGTATGGAATAGATAACCGCTGAAAGCATCTAAGCGGGAAACTAACCTCAAAACAAGGTCTCGCTGAGGATCGTGGTAGACGACCACGTTGATAGGCTGGGTGTGGAAGCTCCGTGAGGAGTGAAGCTAACCAGTACTAATAATCCGATCGGCTTGATCGTTCCCTCAAATAAACGCACCGAAAACCGTGCGCGTTCATAACGACAATGTCTTCTCTTAACTTGTGTTTGATTGACCTGGTGGCTATGCCGGCCGGTCCCCACCCGATCCCATTCCGAACTCGGTCGTTAAGCCTGCCTGGGCCAATGGTACTTCGTCTTAAGGCGCGGGAGAGTAGGTCGCCGCCAGGTCTATCAAACACAAGCACTAACCCTTCACTCACTCTACGCATCAAAGACCGGTCCACCAAAGACCGGTCTTTTGCTTACCCAGAGCCTAAACCCTCCGGGTATCCCAGGTGTCGCGGGATGGAGCAGCCCGGTAGCTCGTCAGGCTCATAACCTGAAGGTCGTCAGTTCAAATCTGGCTCCCGCACCCAGCCTTAAACACACAAAAGGCCTCCTGATGGAGGCCTTTTGTGTGTTTAAACCCCGGATAGGGTCGTTTGAACTGACGACTAAGCTAAAATGTCAGTTCAAACGCCGCCGCGCCCCGTGCGGCAAGTTCGGGGAGCATTAGCGACCCAAATCTGGCTCCCGCACCCAAAATTTTTGGTATTCAACCCTGGATTCGCAAGGCCGGCAGATTATGATGAGGAGACGGGCGCATCGGAATGAGGTCAGACGCCGTCGGCCTCGAATCCGGCCGCGCGATGGCTGCCGTCGCAAAAGGGCTTGGCATTGGACTGGCCGCACCGGCACAGCAACGCGCCTTCGACGCGCTTTACCACCCGTCCTGTGCCGGCGCAGATTTCGAGATTGCCGGTGAGCCTTAGCGGCCCGTTGCGCTGCGGGTCTACTTGCAGCGGACCATTACGGATCGCCAGCGCATCCAGGCTCTGGGTCTCCGGTTCGCCGGACGCCGCGAAATGCACCTCGTGATGCGAGCCGTCGCAGTAGGGCTTGTTTTTCGACGCGCCGCACCGGCAAAAGGTCGCCCGAAAGCCGATATCTTCGCCGCCGACCGTCAGAGGAGCATGGATGGCATTCGGGCCGTTTTCGCGGATACGCATCATGTTAACGTGCGGAGCCTGCTCGTCCGGCAGCGTCTTGCCCCTGTAGGCGATGGCCCCTGACGGGCAGGCGTGTGCGATCTCGGCCAGTTGTGCGGCGGGTGTCGCGTCGGGATGGAGCCAGGGGCCGGCAACGTTGGCGATAAAACTCTTCGGCGCGCCCGTGACGCAGAACCGGGCGTGAATGCAACGCTTCATGTCCACGACCAGCGTGATATCCTTTCCCTCAACGATTTCCGGTGCGGAATTTCTGCCCGTTTCGGAAAGCGTTTCGGGAGCCGCCGCCTTAAGGGAATCCGGCGCAGCCGCCGCGGGGGCAGGGGCGGCCTCCTCCGTTAGAGCCGCCCCCCGCCGGTAGGCTTTGCAGATGGCGTCCAGATTGGAAAGGGCGCGATCTACACGCGGGCTGGGTGCGATATCCCGACCGCCTTCGCGTATTTCCTGCAGCCGCTCGGCCAGCAGCCGCCGGATGGCGGGCGTCGAATGGGGCGTATCCAGCGTTCGCAAGGTCGCAAAACTGAGGCCAGCATTGCAGTCGTCGCGATCGTTGGCCTTCAGGCGGGCCAGTTCCCGCGCGAGCGGATCGAGTGCGCGCATCAGGTCGATCGACGTATTGATCATCAGCCGCTTTTCGGCAAGGTCCGTCGCGACGAAGCCCTGAGCCAGAAAGCGCAGCATGTGGTTATAGATGGCGTTAGCGAGGTCCAGTATCTGCCGCGGTCGTTCGCATTCGACCCAGACGCGGTCTTCGGGGTTCTGGATCGGACGCCGCATTACGGGATTGCGCGCCGCATTGTGCGCCGGCTTGAAATCGGGGTCGGCCGCAAGAAACGCGTCATAAGCTTCGCGGATTTTCACGAAACGGCTGTAGTGGCTGCGGGCGCAGCCGATCACCGTGCCTTCGCCCTGTTCCACGATCGTTTGAATGGCCTGCCGGGCCGAAGCCAGATCGGTTATGCGCACGAGGCCGGTCAGGGCCAGAATGTTCGGGCAGACCTGAAGCGCCGGATCGCCGCAGAAAAGCGCCGCTTCGCCCATCTCCTCGCTCAGTTGTTGAAGACCGGCCTCAACCGAGCGGTAAAGATGGCCCACCGTCAGATAGTCCTGAGCCGAAGGCATGAGACGCAGGCCCGCCAAGGCGCGCTGATAGGGCGGGCGGTTGTCGAAGCCTGGACCGTCGGACTCGTGGCTGCCTTCCGGTCTTTCCAGATAGATGAAATGCTGAAGCGTCTCGTGCGTGAAGGGGGCCAGCCGCACCTGAATGCCTGACGGGTGATAGCCGTCGGCGACCGGAAAGTTGGGTCGACTGAGATGCGCGACGCCGCCGATCGCATTCATCAGATTGGCGACCAGCGTCAGGTGGGTCATTTCATCGATAGCAACATCGACGATGGCGCGCTGCCATCCGCGCACGGCCTTTTGCGTATCGGGGTCGAGATCGTCGTCGTCTTCGGACTTCAATGACCATGCCGCATAGAGATAGCAGCACATCAGGTTGTGCTCGATCTCGGCGGCCTCGCTCAGGCTGTCGAGAAGTTGTTCGCGATTGTGAATGATGATCGGAGGCTCTACGAACGACATAAACGGTTCCTCAGGTGCCAGTGCAGGCAGAGCCTATCATCGGATGGCTCCCCTCTGCCAGTAACCGTTTGAATATGATTGAGCCGCGCAGGGCGGGCGGCGAGAACGCGGTGGACCTCTTTGCGCAGTGGCTCGCCTCGTCCGTATTTGCGGGGATGGCCGGTGCAGTGATCGCCGCAGAAGCGCCAGGAACCGACACGCTCATGCTCTCCGGCGTCGCGGCTATCGGTCGGTGGGGCGGCGATCATAGGCGCACGGCCGTCGTCGTGGGTAAGATAGACCTCGTGACCCCGTCGTCGGTCGTCAGTCGGTAATTTCAGCCTGACATTCATTTTTGAGCCGACAGGCGTATAAAGTGGCTGCGGATGTGAATTATTCGCTTTGGCAAACGTCATATGCACAGAGATATCTGATGAAGTCTCCGTGAAGGTAATCTTGATCTTCGCAACGCGGGTTATGGTCGCTATTTTGCGAGCCAATGGTAGGAGTCCGCCTTATGACAGCGAGCATGGACACCGATACACGCTCCACGCGTCTGAAGGGGCTGACGACGGGAACGCATGATCGTCTGGATAGGTCGATTATGGCGGGTGACCCGTTCGCTGATGTCGAAAACTACGCCAAGTTCCTCAAGGTCCAGTACCTGTTCCATCGTGATATCGGCACGCTCTATGACGTGCCGGAACTGGCGGCGTTGCTGCCCGATCTGGAAGGTCGCCGCCGATTTGATAAGGTGGTGTTGGACCTGAGCGATGTCGGGGCGGACGCCCCCGAAGCCGACGGGGCGCCGCGTTTCGTCAAGGGTGCGACGGTCGATCTGCCGACCGCGCTCGGCTGGCTCTATGTGGCCGAAGGCTCCAATCTGGGGGCCGCCTTCCTGCTCAAATTCGCCGCGAAACTGGGCCTCGACGCCACGAAGGGCGCGCGGCATCTGGCGCCCGCCGATGAAGGCCGCGGTTTGCACTGGCGCACCTTTACTGCGGCGCTGGACGCTATCGACCTCACGGCGGAAGAAGAGGCGCGGGTCACCGCCGGGGCGGGGGCCGCCTTTACCCGCGTGCATGGGCTGGTGCGGCGTTTCTTCGATGGCGTTTGAAGGGTTAAGCGCTTCAGCGCCGCTGGTCGAGGCCGTGTGATGGGCTGTATGCGACCCTGCCGCTGCCGGTCGAGGAAGATACCCATATTGATTGAATGGGTGCGTTTGAGGTCCGCCGCGTTAAACGGCCAGACACCACGGTAAGGGGATAACATGACTTTTGTCGGCGGTGGATGTGCCCAGCATCCGCCAGGCGCGCTCTATCAGAGGCTCCGCCAGGGCCGTCGATTTACGCTCAAGGACGCTACGGCGGAACAGCGCCAGCGCATAGCGTTCGAAGAGCGTCAGATGGAGCGGTAGTCCGCGGGCCTGCAGATATTGGGCCATCAGGTGCGACAGGGCGGATACGGCGGCTTCGGGCGAGAGCGCACGCGTTTCCACCCAACGCGTAATGCGTTCGATTTCAAATTCCAGCAACATGGGGGACCTCGTCTCGCATCTGCGTAATCGAGCGGGTGTAAAGAGGCGATGTGTTTGCCATGCTTAACGCCGCTTTGGCATTCTGTCCGCTGGGCCCAGCCCCTTTTTTATGCGCCTCAAGCCGTGGTGCGGCCGTACCGACAAGACCTGTAACCTCTAGATCATTATGTTTTCTTATGGAAACATAAGGATCTGGATTTTGTTTACGCCCTCGCCGGGCGGTGGCTCCGCCACCTTGGCCGCCGCCGCAATGGCGGCTAGAGCGGAATGATTCCATCAGAAATCATTCCGCTCTAAAAAACCGATGCCGTCGACACCACTATCGTCACGGCGCGGCCCGGTATCCGCGCGCGTCTTGTCCACCCGGCGACGACCTCGGCGGGCCTGTTGAGGCAGATGCGTAAGGGGCAAACCTGTCTGCGCCGGCCTCTGAAGACCGCCGCTGCTTTCGGAAGCGTCAGTGTAACGCCGGCGGAGCGTGACTCCGCCGGTTTTTTATTGCGCCGCGGGTTCCGCTTTCCGCGGCGGGGCGTTCTTCACATAGGTGTCCAGCCACTGCGTCATTTCCCACAGGGTATGCAAAGTCGATTCCCGGGCGCGATAGCTATGGGCTTCGTTAGGCAGGACCACATAGCGGACATTGGCCCCGGCCCCTTTGAGCGCCGCATAGAAGCGTTCGCTCTGGATCGGGAAGGTGCCGGAATTGTCGTCCACCTCGCCGTGAATAAGCAGTATCGGCTCGTTCACCTGACGTACATAGGTGAAGGGGCTCATCTTCGTGTAGGTGTCGGTGGCTTCCCAATAGGTGCGCTGCTCCGACTGGAACCCGAACGGGGTCAGGGTGCGGTTATAGGCGCCCGAGCGCGCGATGCCGGTGCGGAATAGATCCGTATGCGCCAGCAGGTTGGCGGTCATGAAGGCCCCGTAGCTGTGGCCGCCCACGGCGATGCGGTCGCGGTCGGCGACGCCCAGCGCCACCACGGCGTCGACGGCGGCCCTGGCGCTGGCGGTCAGTTGTTCGACATAGGTGTCGTTGGGCTCTGCGCCGTCCTTGCCGATGATGGGCATGGAGGGACCGTCGAGCACGGCATAGCCCTGGGTCAGCAGGAACAGATGGCTGGCCCCGCCCGGACGGGTGAAGCGGTTGCCGCTATCCACGGTCTGGCTGGCCACGGTGGCGTCGGTGAACTCCTCCGGATAGGCCCACATCAGCAGAGGCAGCGGGCCGTCCTTGGCCTTGTTGTAGCCGGCGGGCAGATAGAGCGTGCCCGACAGCGTAACGCCATCAGCGCGCGTATAGGTGAGGGTCTGCTTGGTGACGCCGGCGAATTGCGGGGCGCGGTCGGGGAACTGCGTCAGGGCGCGCGCCTTCGCGCCGCCCTTTACCGGGCGGACGAAGTAGTTGGGCGCGTCGTCCTTGCTTTCGCGGCGGGTGATCACCGTCTTGCCGGCGGCATCGGCCAGAGCGACCGGGGCTTCGTAATAGGGGGCCTCGGCCTGCCACAGGCGGGTGACCTTGCCGTCGGCCAGCGACATCCTGCCGACGAACGGAAACTCGCCTTTGGCCGATGCGCCCGCGCCGGTGACGAAGACCGATTTGCCGTCCGGCGTGAAGTGCAGCACGTCCTCGCCCTCGGCGGTGCGGCGGGTCACGACATCGCCCGGATCGTTATAGCGGTCCTGATAGTTGCGTTCGATCAGCACGCGGCCTGCGCCCGGCTGCGAGGGATCGATGACGATGCGCTTTTCCTTGCGCGTGTCGAACCAGCGGCTGGTGACGAGGGCGGTGTCGGCGCGGCCCCAGTCCAGCCCGGCATAGCGCTGATCGAGGTCGATCAGCTTCTCCGGTGCGCCGCCGAAGGGGGCGGCGAGGGTGAACAGGCTGTCGCGGACGACGGCCTTGGTGCGGGGGTTGCCGCCGTCCTGCGCTTCGGCCCAGACCAGCGTGGCCGGGGCGTCGGCGCGCCACGACACCGCGCGCATGCCGGTCGGCACGGCGTCGAAGGCCGCAGGGAGGTTGTCGATCAGCGGACGGTCGGCCAGCCCCTTCACCGGCTGCCCCTCGATGGTTGAAACCGCAATCTCGGTCGGGAAGCGGCTGGCGGGGACCAGATAGCTGTAGGGCCGCTTCAGGCGGCTGGTAAGCAGATATTTGCCGTCGGGGGACACGGCGACGGAGGTCAAAATGCCGGGATCACCGATGGTCGTCACATCGCCATTCAGCGAGACGCGGGTGATCTGCGAGGTGAAGTAGTAGTCGAACAGGACTTCGTCGTGCGCATTGCCGAGTAGATCCTGATAGGTGCGGATGGCAGCGGTGCGGCCTTTCGATTCCTGTACGATAGGACCAGCGGGTGCGGGGTCGGCCACAGGCGGCGCACCGCGCCGTGCGGGGATGGCGGGAACCAGTATGCCCTGACCGTCCGACAGCCAGTCGAAGGACGGACTGAAGGCCGCATTGACAATGCCGGAGGTGAGCTTTTTCGCCGTCGCCGTCTTCACATCGGCGACCCACAGCTCCAGACCGCCGCCAGAGTTACGGGGCGCGTCGGCGAGAAAAGCCAGCTTCACGCCGTCCGGCGACCAGCGCGGTGACAGGAAGCGCGTCCCGGCGGGCAGGGCGACCTCGCGCACCGTGCCCGTGGATACGTCTTCGAAAGCCAGCCGGTTGAGCCAGGCGGCGCGCGCCTCGATGGGGCCGTTATTGCGCGGATTGATGCGGTAGCCACCCAGACGCAGAATCGGCTCGGACACCGCGGCGATGGAAGGGAGATTCTCGCGGCCCAACTGCGCCATGGTCTTGCGTTCGGGGCTGACCATGACCGAGGGCGTAGGCGCGGCGTCGAGAATCTGTCCGATAGGGGCCGGCGGCGTCTGATAGGTCACGTCCGCCGCCCGTACCGCCGGGGTGAGGGGCGATAGGGTCAGTACGACCGAAAGGGCTGTCAGAGCCGTCGCCGTGCGCCATAAGATTTCGATCCGCATATATAATCTTTCCTGTTGCCGTCTGTCCGGTTAGCGCATCGACGCGTCTTCCGGCCCGTCCTCTTCCTCGTCCTCGCGCCTACCGTCGGCCTTGCTGTCTGGGGCCTTGTCCCAGAGGTAGTCCTGTCCGGTCAGACGCGACAAAAACCAGTCCATATGCTTGTTGACCTGAAACAGCCGGTGACGCAACTCGGCGAAATTGTGCGGCTCGCGCGGGGCGAGGTAAAGTTCGGTCTCAACGCCCAGCGCCTTCAGTGAGCGATAGAGCATGATCGACTGCGCCGTCGGCACGCGATCGTCCTCGGCCCCGGCCATGATAAGCGTCGGCGTCGTCACCTTGTCGAGGCGCGACAGGGCTGAATATTCCTCGTAGAGGTCGCGGCGCGCCGACGTGCCGTAGGGCGGGGTGATGAACCATTCCTGACGCTGCCAGCGCGTGTCCGAGGTCAGGTACATCGACGTCCAGTCGACCGTGCCTGCACCCGATGCCGCCGCCTTGAAGCGGTCGGTCGTGGTGATCAGGCGGTTGGTCATATGGCCGCCGGCGCTCCAGCCCATCACGCCCAGACGCTCTGGATCGGCCAGCCCGCGCCGGATCAGCTCATCGATGCCGGACAGCACGTCCTTGTCGGCATATTTGAAATAGCCGCCGTTCATCCCCTGCAGGAAGGTGTCGCCATAGGCGGTGCCGCCGCGATAATTGACGCTCAGCGTCATGATGCCGCGCGCCGCCAGCAGCGGATTGAGGCGGCCATAGCTGAAGATATTGAACTGATCGACGCTGCGCGGGCCGCCGTGGTTCTGCACGACAAGCGGATAGGCCTTGCCCGGCACGTAGTCGAGCGGATAGGTGACGAGCCCTTCCAGCGCCTGACCGTCGGGGGCGACCCAGCGCAGGGCCTCCTGACGCGGCAGGCGGAAACGCGTTTTCAGGTCGTCACTCAGATGCGTGACCTGCGTCGATTGCAGGCGCCTGGGATCGAAGGTGAACAGTTCGGCGGGAGAGGTGGCCGAAGACTGGATATAGGCGAGGCGACCGCTGGCGGATACGTCGACGTCGGACACAACGCTGTCGCCGGTGACCAGGGTCTGCCAGGCGCCGCCGGTGACAGGCACACGGTTGAGCGTCGCGCGCACGCCTTCATTGGCGGTGAAATAGACGCTCTTGCCGTCCGGCGCGAAGGCGGCGCTTTCGATTTCCCAACCGGGCGCGTCCGTTGCGCGGGTGCCCAGTTCGGCCACGGCCTTCGTCTCGGTATTCAGCGCGAACAGGTTGCGGTTGACCGTGCCGTAGGCTCCGTCTTTGGCATTGGCCAGAAACAGCACGGTGCGGCCATCCGGCGAGAGTTTGACGCCGCTTTCGCCGTAATTATTGTCGGTCAGTTGCCGCGCCTTGCCCGTCCCCGATTGCCACCACACCTCACCGAACGGCCCGTCATCCAGCAGGCGCGAGGGGGCGCGGACATAGGCGACGGTTTCGCCATCGGCGGCGACATCGTAGGATTTGACGTCGAAATCGCCGCCGGCCACCGTTTGCAGCTTGCCGGTCACAACGTCCGCGCGTCGCAACTGCGTGCGGGTGCGTGCGTCTTCGAAGGCGAACATGTCATCCTTCTCGCTCAGGCGTTTCTTGTCGGCCTTGGTTTCGGGCGAGCGCGCGGTGAAATAGATGAAGCGGCCATCCGGTGACCAGCGCAGGTCGCTGACGTTTTGCGCGCTGTCGGTCAGGCGTCTGGCTTCGCCGCCGTCCACGGACATGAGGTAGATCTGCGAGGCCTTGTCTTCGCCGCGCCGCGCCACGAAGGCGAAGCGGCGGCTGTCGGGCGACCAGCTCAGATCGCCGCCGCCTTCGTCGACCATCAGGCGCGGCTCGCTGCCGTCGGCATTGGCGCGCCACAAAGACAGTGTGACGCGGTTCTTCTTCCAGTCGCTGGTGCTGACGCGATAAAGCACCACGCGGCCATCGGGCGAGAGGCGCGGATCGGAGGCGCGTTGCAGGCTGAGAAGATCGACGGCGGTCATGGCTTTTGGCGGCGTTTCCGCCTGCACCGTGGCCGGGTTGGCCGCGTGGGTTATGACGGGGGCGCAGACCGAAAGCATAAGGATCATACAGAGGGCGCGCTTTACAAACATGGAGAGACCTTCACCGGGGTAACGGCGTTCAGATATGGAAAAAGGCCCCGGTGTTTCCGCAGGGGCCTTTCCGAGGGGTTAGAACTCGACCTGGAAGCCGATCTGGAAGCTCCGGCCCATCATGCCGTAAACGGACGAGTAGTTGAAATCGTTCCCTGAATCCGTGCCCGCAGGCAGGTAGGGGCCGTATTCGTCGAACACGTTGCGCACGTTGCCATAGATTTTGAGGCCGTCATGCGTCGAGGGCTTGTAGCTGAAGCTGAAGTCGTGGCGGGTGTAGCTGTCCAGATAGAGATACAGCGGGTTCACCGTGCCGGCGGCCTGAACCGCCGCCAGACGCTCGTTGGAATCGACCACGTCGGAGATGTAGCGGGTCGACCATTTCAGCATCAGGCCCTTGTTCGTCCAGGCTAGGCTTGCGCGCGCCTCGTCCTCGGCGCCGCCGACCTCACCGACCCAATCGTCCACTTCCATGCCGGTCAGGCCCTGATAGCTCTGCTCCAGCTTGAGGCGGCGATTATAGTTCAGGCGGGCATCGAAACGGCCCGGCACCTTCCACTGATCGAGGTCGAAGCGATAGGCGACAGCCACGTCGATGCCTTCGGCGCGCATCTCGTCCAGATTGTCCACCCGGTTGATGATGCGCGTCAACTGGCCTTCGGAATCGCGATTGACGAAGCCGCAGAAGCGGTTGCTGGTCCCGGCGCCGTCCGAATAGCACGAATTGAGGATCATTGCGGTCTGCAGCGAAGAAATCACGCCTTCGACCTTGATGTCGTAATAGTCGATGCTGGCCTGAAAGCGCGGCAGGAAGGACGGGCTGAACACGACGCCGAAGGTGACCGTGTCGGCGGTTTCTTCCTGAACCAGCAGGTTGCCGGCATTGGGCGTATTGACGCTGGTGCTGTCCTGCCTGAACAGGCCGTCAGCGGCGATGGCCGCCGCTATGCCGGCATTGGCGCGGCAATTGGCGGCAATGGTCCCGGCGGTCGTCGCGGTGACGCCGTTGCACGGATCGACCACGGTTTCGAAGTCGTCGCGGGGCGGCGAATACAGTTCCGAGATGTTCGGTGCGCGCTGGGCGCGGGCCAGGGTCGCCCGGAAGTTCAGGCCGCGGACGGGCGCCCACTGAGCGCCGGCGCGGTAGCTGAGCGTATTGTCCACGCCGTCGAGATCGTACTTGGCGGCGCGAACGGCGGCATCGACGTTCAGACGATAGGCGAAGGGTACGTCGCGCAGCAGCGGGAAGCTGGCTTCGGCATAGACTTCGCTGGCCTTCACCTCACCCGAATAGCGGGGGATGTAGGCGTAGCTGGTCACGCCGCGTTCGGTCTGATCGTCGGTCTGGGTGCGGGTCGAGTCGCGGCGCACTTCGAAGCCGAAGGCGGCCTCGACCGGACCAGCGGGCAGTTCGAACAGCGAGCCGGTGATGTTGCCGGTGAAGGATTCCTGCTCGTTCTTGGCGTTATACCAGGCGTTGGCGCGGATATAGTTGGCGGCCGCTGCGCTGATCGAGCCGATGCCGAACGGATTGACCGGCACGCAGCCATTGGCGCGGGCCGTCGTGTCGAGACAGACGATCTGCCCGTTCACGGTCGTCGCCTTCATGGCGTAGGACAGGTTTTCGTAGTTCAGGCCGTTCGAGCGGTACTGGTTCTGCTCGAATTCACCGAACGAATAGCCGAGATCCCAGTTCCAGTTGCCGCCGAACGCCTTGCCTTCGAGGCTGAAAATCCCGCGCAGCGTCGTGCGGTCGTTGTCGATGGTCATGACGCCCACCTCACCGAAGCGGCGATAC
The DNA here is from genome assembly GCF_020535245.1 of Asticcacaulis sp. AND118. GTDB lineage: Bacteria > Pseudomonadota > Alphaproteobacteria > Caulobacterales > Caulobacteraceae > Asticcacaulis. The sequence goes on from NZ_CP084911.1 coordinate 549,231, forward strand.
CAGTAGAGGCCGGCGGTAGGAGTGGCGGCCTGAACGGTCGGATACAGGGCGAGGTACGGATTGGCCTTGTTCATGCGGCCGACGGTGAACTCGTCATTGATGCCGTAGGTGGTGTTGTAATAGGCGCTGGGGGTGTAGCGCGTGCCGGCGGTCACGATGTGCGAATACATCAACTGACCTTTGAGGACCAGATCGTTGCCGAGGTCGTACACGGCCTTGAGCGCGACATTGTCGGTCGTGCGCGGCGTCATCAGCGTGCCTTCGGGGCGCAGATCGACGCCGTTGATCGCCGTGACGAAGCCTGTTTTATAGGTCGTGCCGCTCGTTTCGTCGAAATAGTACTTGGTGGCCGTCGAACTGGTCGAGGTCTGGAAGCGACCGCCGAAGGTGTAGCTGGACACGTCCGGACCCGATACCGTGTTGGTGGTCTGCGAATAGGTCAGGGAATCGAGCGCGCTATCGCGGTCGGTGGCGCGCAGGATGTCCTGCTCTTCGTGATTGGCGGCCAGCATCACCCGCAGGCGCTTGCCGAAGAAGGAGGTGCCCGCCAGAAAACCGGCTTCGCTGGAACCGCCGCCGCCGTCCTGGGTCAGGCCTTTGTCGGCCGAAAAGATCACGCCGTCGAACTTGGTGCGCGTCTTGATGTTGACGACGCCGGCAATGGCGTCGGAACCGTAGACCGCCGACGCGCCGCCGGTCGTCACTTCGATGCGGTCGACAAAGGCCGCGGGGATGGTCGACAGCGACACCGTATTGCTGTTGCCGACGTTCGATACGGTCCGGCGGCCGTCGATCAGGGTCAGGGTGCGGTTGGAGCCCATGCCGCGCAGCGAGATGGTCGAGATGCCATTGGTCTGGGTCGAGGATTGTCCGTTCGACAGGCTGGCGGCCTGATCGATGCCGGGAATGTCGGTCAGGGCATCGGCAATATCCGTATAGCCTTCCTGAGCCAGTTCCTCATTGCCCAGGATCATCAGCGGCACCGGGCTTTCAAAGGTCGGGCGGCGCAGGCGCGATCCGGTCACCACCACCTCCTGCGGTTCCTCTACGGCCTGAGGGCCGGAGGCCGTGCTCTTTTCGCGCAGGCTGACCGTGGTGTCGGTGATGCTGGCGACTTCGAAATTAGTCGCGACGATAAGGCGAGCGAGAGCCTCTTCGCGGGTGTAGGTGCCTTTGATCGCGGGCGTTTGCACCTTGGCGGCCGCATCGTAGGGGAAGAGAAGCTGAACACCGGCCTGACGCGCGAACTCGTTCAACGCCTTGGCACCGTTCTGCGACGGAATATTGAAAGCGATGGCGGCCTTCGACGATTGCGCCAGGGCGGGTGCGGCCAGACCTGCGGTCACCAGGCCTCCGGTCAGGCTAACGCTCAGAACCAGCGCGGCCAAAGAGCCGCCGCGCTTCAGTGTGTGTTTCAGCATATTGTTCTATCCCCAAGTGCGATGCGCCACCGAGAAGCGGCGTCAGGGTATAGACAATCGATCCGCCGCAAACCGCCATTGTTGCGCCGCAAAAATTTCATATTTCTGTTAATTTATTGAATGAAAACGAATTATTTCGTTAATATAATTTCGCCGCTGGGGTCGCGCAGGACGTGGATGCCGAAACCGGCGTTCAGGGCTGAGAGGAAGTCATCGGGATTGCGCGTATTGAATCGCCCGCCCAGACGCACGGATTCCAGTTGCGGATCGGCGATCACGATGCGCTGTTTGAGATAGCGGTTATACTCATCGACTGCCGTGCCGAGCGTCTGGCCGTCGAGGATCAGTTCACCCTGCCGCCAACCGCCGGTAAAGGCGACGTCGCCCTCATTGACCGGCCGCAGGCGCGTCGCCGTGGCTGTGGCCATGATAGCGTGCCCGGATTTGATCGTCAGGGGACGTCCGGCGACGCCCGCGCCGCTGTTCTCGAAGATCGGCGTGCGTTCGGGTATGATGACGCAGTCGCCTTCCATGACCATCAAGTCCAGCGCCTCGCCACGCAGTCGCGCGTTCAGCGTACCGCTGACGACGGTCAGGCGGCCCTCACCGCCCGACAGTTGACAAGGTGACGCGCCCGGCGCCACGGCCAGCGCCAGTTCCCCGCGCTCCAGCCACACCGCGGTCTGCGGTCCGCTGCGCCAGGACACGGTGGAGTCGGTATTGATGTCGAGATCGAGGCCTTTGGCCGGGCTGAGACGCTGGTGCTCGCCGACGCCCGTGCGCGCCCGTGCGCGGGCCAGCGACGGCAGGAAGGCGACGCCCGCCAGTCCGGCAGCCATCAGACCGCCGCCTGCCGCCAGAAAGCGGCGGCGCGAGGCAAGGCGGACGGGGGCGGGACGAAGCGCAGGGTGCGCCCGTTTGGCGCGTTCAAGCTGATGCACGGTGCCGGCGATGCGGGCGAAGGCGGCGGCGTGACGGGGATCGGCCGCGCGCCAGGCCTCGAACTCCGCCGGATCGGCCGCACCGGAATCCAGCCGCGCCTGCCACAGGCTGGCCGTTTCCATGAGCATCTGCCGAGATGTTTCGCCGGATGTCACGCCGGTTCCCCTGTCCTGTTATGGGCGGTTTAATAGTCTCGATTTCAAGCCTTGGAAAGGCGTCATTCGCGCGGGACGCGTGGTTTTCAACGGCTCTGACGTATCCGACGGGTCGCCCAGCCTGTCCGCCAGCAAGGCCAGACCGCGCGCCAGATGCTTTTCCACCGTCGACAAACTGAGCCCCAGACGCCGCGCGACCTCGGCGGGCGGTACGTCTTCGATGCGGCGCATGACTACCACCTTGCGGCATTGCGGCGGCAGGGTTTCGACGGCCTTGAGCACGCGCGTCAGTTCCTCGCGATCAGAAAAGGTGTCGAAGGCGTCCGGTGAAATGTCGATCTGGGTGATGGCGTCGACATCGGCCAGTTGCTGCATGGAGACCACGCGCGAGCGGCGGATGCCGTTGAGGCCCAGATTGTAGATGGTGCGCATCACATAGGCGCGGGGATTGTCGATCTGACGCCATTTGTCCTGCGTCAGGACCTGCGCATAGGCGTCGTGAACCAGGTCGCGCGCATTCTCGATATGGCCGGTCAGCCGCATCGCCAGATCGGTATATTGCCGCTCATGCGGAACGATTTCCGCGCTGAACCAGCGATCTATGTCACGCAACCACGTCAACTGAACTGTCCCCGGCGCACCCGCACCGACCGCTATTTGAGGGGCAAGATCAAAATCCGTCAACTGAACATTTTCACGGCGCGCGCGGTGTGCCCTCATCATCACAGCTTATCGAAGACCGAGCCCATGCGCGGGGCGAACAGGCGCTCATAGGTGCGCAGCAGGTAGTTGTCGGTCATGCCCGACACGTAATCGCAGATGACGCGCAGTCCGTCGGGCGCGGTCTCATAGCGCGCGAACTGATCGCGCGGCAGAAGGCGTTTCGGGTCCGATTGCAGGGCTTCGAACACTGCCACCACCATGGCCTGTCCCTTGAATTCCAGGTGCTGGACGCTGGGTGAGCGGATCACTTCGTCGAAGACAAAATCCTTGAGCGCTTTCAGAAAACGATGCGGGCCTTCGGGCAGTTCGACGCGATAGCGCAGCAGGGGTTCGGCAAAGGCCGCGTCTTCGGCGAAGCGGGCATTGGTGATGAAATGCCCGACCAGTCGGTTGACATAGTGCTTGCGCGAGCCCGACCCGCCGAACAGCGCCGCGACCATGCCTTCATAGACATTATTGCCGCTTTCCTTGGGGTAGCGCGCCTTAAGGGCATCGAGGAAAGAGGTGCAGACGCTTTCGGGCACGGCGCGACGAAAGGCGCTTTCCGTCACCAGATTGAGCGCGATGGCGTCTTCGAGATCATGGACGCCATAGGCGATATCGTCGGCCACATCCATCAGGCTGCAATCGAGCGACTTGTGCCGGGTGGCGTGGTGCTTTTTGTCTTTCAGATCAAGCGCCTGAAACCGTGTGCGATCCTCTTCGGAAAGGGGTTCCAATACCCATTCGACGACGTCGGCCTCGCTGTCGAAATAGGCTTTCGGCGGCTTGGAGGCGTGGCAGTCGATGATGTCGATGGTCGTCGCGCCGGGCAGCAGCGCCGGCGTCAGGACCGGATTGGCGGCTTTCGAGGCCGCGACCGGGTATTTCAGCACGCCCAGCAGGGTGCGGCGGGTCAGGTTGGCTCCGGCACTGGCCGAGAAATTCTCCAGTCGTGACAGGATGCGCAGGGTCTGGCCATTGCCTTCGAAGCCTCCATGATCGCGCATACAATAGTTCAGCGCCACTTCACCGCCGTGGCCGAAGGGCGGGTGGCCAAGATCGTGGGTGCAGCCGATGGCTTGAATTAGTGCGCGATCGGGCAGGTGGGCGGCGGCGGCATGGTCGGCGCGGTGGGTCTTGAGCTGCTTGTTCAGGCTGCCCGAAATCTGCGCCACCTCCAGCGAATGGGTCAGACGCGTGCGGTAAAAGTCGCTGTCGCCGAGGTTCAGGATCTGGGTCTTGCCCTGCAGGCGACGGAAGGAGGCCGAGTGGATGATGCGGGCATAGTCGATATCGCCGGCGTCGCGGGCGTCATCGGCTTTGGCAGACCAGTTTTCGCGGCGGGCGTACCAGGACATGTTTACAGATTCGCTTCGTAAGGACGCGGCACATTAGGCGGGTCCGATGCCGGCTCCAAGTGACGAATCCGCGGCAATGCGCTAGACAGGGTGAAAAGAGGAGGCCCCATGACCCGTTTCTGCTTCGCGCTCGACCTGCACGACGACCCCGTCAGCATTGCGCGCTACAAGCGGTGGCACGCGCCCGGGCAGGTCCCCGCGCCTATCGTGCGCAGCCTGCGCGAGGCCGACATCCGCACGATGGAAATCTGGCAGGCGCATGACCGCCTGTTCATGATCATGGAGGTGGGCGAGGGCTTCTCGCCGGACGCCAAGGCCGCCGCCGATGCGGCGTCGGAGGACGTGCAGGCCTGGGAGCGGCTGATGTGGGAATTCCAGAAGCCGTTGCCCCAGGCCGCGCCGGGCGAGAAGTGGGTCGCCCTGACGCGCATTTTCGACCTCGGCGAACAGTCTTAGATCAAGGGCTTAGAGGAAAGGTTTCAGGGCTTTGGCCAGCGCCGGAACCTGAGCCGTGGCGAGGCCGGCGAGGTTCACCCGGCCTGACGACGCCATATAGATACCGTGGGTCGTGCGCAGGTCGAGCACCTGTTCCGGGCTCAGCGGCAGGGTCGAGAACAGGCCGTTCTGGCGCGTCAGGAAGCTCAAACCCGGATGCGCCATCGCCAAGGCTGCGCGCAGGTTTCGCACGCGCCCGCGCATGGTGGCGAGTTCGTCGGTCCATACCTGGGTCAGGGCCGCATCGTTGAGGATCAGGCGCACCACGGCCGCCCCATGATCGGGTGGCATGGACCACAGGGTGCGCGCCAGATGGATCAGATTGCCGCGCAGGCGCTCGCGTCTGGTCTCGTCGGCACACTGATAGAAGAGCGCGCCGACCCGGTCGCGGTAGAGGGCGAAGTTCTTGTTGCACGAATAGGCGATCAGAGCGTCCGGCACGACGCTCAGCAGGTTGCGCAGGGCGTCGGCATCGTCTTCGAGACCGTGGCCCAGTCCCTGATAGGCCATGTCGATCAGCGGCAGCAGGCTGCGCTCGGCGCACAGGGCGGCGATTTCGCGCCACTGATCGGCGCTCAGATCGGCCCCGGTCGGGTTATGGCAGCCGGCGTGCAGCAGCACGACGTCGCCGGTCTGCGCCGTTTCCAGCGCCTTGCGCAGGGCGGTGAAGGTGAGGCTTTGGGTGTCGCGGTCGAAATATTTGTATTCACTGATCTTCAGGCCCGCGTCCTGAAAGATGGGGAAGTGGTTGATCCAGGTCGGCGAGCCCACCCACACCGTCACGCCGGGGCGGGCGCGGTTGAGCAGTTCGGCGGCCAGACGCAGGGCACCCGTGCCGCCGGGGGTCTGCAGGCCGCTCAAAGACCGGTCGCCGCGCCGGGCTTCGCCAAAGACGACCGCGATCAGGGCGTCGACAAAGCCCATATCGCCGGCCGTACCGAGATAGCTCTTGGACTCCTGCGCACTCAGCAATGCGGACTCGGCCTGTTTAACCGCCGCCATGACCGGGGTGCGGCCCTGTTCGTCCTTATAGACACCAACGCCGAGGTCGATCTTTTCGGCGCGCGGATCGGCGCGGAAAAGCTGGATCAGCTCCAGCAAGCTGTCGGACGGCTGGTTCTTCAGGGTGGCGAAGAGGGGGGCGGCAAGCAAGGTCGTGTTCACTTCAGTTTCCAAGTCAGGCGGTAAAAAGCTGGCCGGCGCGCACGGCGACCGGCCACGGGGTCAGGCGCGCGCCGGCACAAGGGCCCCCGAGGCATGATCCGTCATCGATGTCGAACAGCGCGCCGTGCCAGTGGCAGCGGATCAGCGCGCCGTCGGGCGTCAGGTAGTCGTCGAGCGTCTGGCTGAGCGGCAGGCCGGCATGAGGACAGGCATCGACATAGCCGCTCGCCGTGTCTCCGCGTCGCACGACGAAGCCATGAAAGCGCGCCTCGCCCACCTGGAGCACGTAGTTGCGCGCCCGCCCGTCAACGACAGCAGCGAGCGGCCCCAGCGCGATGCCGGGGCGAACTTGCGTCAGACGGGGCGCGGCGAGATTCACGGGACCTCCGGCGCGGGCAGGATGCGGGCGGTGCAGGCGCCGAAGCCGATGGAGACATAGCCTGCGGCTTCGGCGTGGGCGAACAGGCTCAGTTCGTCGCCGTCTTCGAGAAAGCGGCGCGTTTCGCCGGACGGCAGGACGAGGGGCTGTTTGCCGCCATGGGTCAGTTCCAGCAGGCTGCCCGCCTCATCGGGCTGCGCGCCGGACAGGGTGCCGGTGCCGAGCAGGTCACCGGGGCGCAGGTTGCAGCCGCCAACCGCATGATGGGCGATGATCTGCGCCACGGTCCAGTACATGGCGGCTTCGGCCTTTGAAGCGGCCAGCCGGGCGGGCGGCAGGGCGGCGTCGCGCATGGCCTGAGTCCGAATTTCCGCCCCCAGACGAATACGGTACGCGCCTTCGGTCTGATCCTCGGCATCAAACAGATAGGGCTGCGGGGCGGGGTCGCCTTCGGGGCGCGCCAGCGGCGCGGTGCGGAAGGGGGCCAGCGCCTCGGCGGTGATCACCCACGGCGAGATCGTCGAGTGGAAGTTCTTGGCCAGAAACGGCCCCAGCGGCTGGTACTCCCACGCCTGAACGTCGCGCGACGACCAGTCGTTGAGCAGGCAGAAACCGGCGATGCGTTCAGAGGCCTCATGGATCGGAACGGGTCGACCCAAAGCGTTTTCGCCGCCGATAAAGACGCCCAGCTCCAGTTCGTAATCGAGGCGCTGCGACGGTCCGAAGACCGGCGCGTCGGCATCGGGGGCTTTGGTCTGGCCGTTCGGACGGGTTACGGCCTCACCCGACACGCGGATCGATGAGGCGCGACCGTGATAGCCGATGGGGACGTGCTTGTAATTGGGCAGCAGCGGGTTATCGGGGCGGAACAGCTTGCCCACCGCCGTGGCGTGGTGGATGCCGACATAGAAGTCGGCGTAGTCGCCGATCTCCGCCGGCAGATGCAGGATGCAGGTCTGCATCGCGTACAAGTGTTGCGACACTCTGGCCTCAACGGCCGAGTCGCTGAGAAGGGCCGACAGGTTGCGGCGCAGGGCCCGGCGCTCAGCGGACGGACGGGCGAAGAGGGCGTTGAGCGTTCGCGCCGTAAGGGCGGCAGCGTCCCCGTCGATCAGTTTGTCTTGATGCAATCCGCGCAGATCGAGGATCTGATCGCCGATGGCCGTGCCGAGGCGCGGATCGTCTGAACCGGGGGGCGTAAAGACGCCCAGCGGCAGGTTCTGGATTGGGAAATCGACGTGACCGTTGGCGCTGGCCACCCAGCTTTGACGCGCCGGGTCGTGGGTTTCGTCTATAGTGGATTTTGACATCAGAGTTTGGCCTTCTCGAAGCCGCTCCAGCCGGCATCGTAATCGGGTTGCAGGCCGGGCAGGGACAGGGCCTGCTGCGTGGGTTTCAGCACGAAGCGGCTCTCGAACATGAAGGCCATCGTGCCCTCATATTTGTTCGGTGTGAGGTCGGCCTGTACGGCGGTGGCGTGGCTGGCGCGGTCCGGGCCGTGGGCGTTTAGGCTGTTGTGCAGCGACGCGCCGCCGGGCGCAAAGCCGTCGCCTTTGGCGTCGTAACTGCCTTCGAGCAGGCCCATGAATTCGCTCATAATATTGCGATGGAACCACGGCGGGCGAAAGGTGTGCTCGGCGACCATCCAGCGCGGCGGGAAGATGACAAAGTCGACATTGGCGGTGCCCGGCGTCTCCGACGGCGAGGTCAGGACGGTGAAGATCGACGGATCGGGATGGTCGAAACTGACCGTATTGATCGTGTTGAAGCGGCGCAAATCGTAGCGAAAGGGAGCCAGATTGCCGTGCCACGCCACTACATCGAAGGGCGAGTGGGCCAAGGTGGTCGTCCAAAGCCCGCCCTGAAACTTCTGGAGCAACTGGTGCGGCGTGTCGTCGTCTTCGAAGGCGGCTGCGGGCGTCTCGAAATCGCGCGGATTGGCGAGGCCATTGGCACCGATGGGGCCAAGCTCAGGCAGGCGGAAGGCGGTGCCGTGGTTTTCGCAGACATAGCCGCGCGCCCGCTGGTTCAGCAGTTCGATGCGGAACTTCAGCCCGCGCGGGATCAGGACGACGGACAAGGGCGCAGCCTCGATAACCCCGCATTCGGTGACGATCCTCAATGCGCCGTCCTGCGGCACGATCAGCATCTCGCCATCGGCGTTGAAAAAAGCGCGCCCGGACATGCTGGCCGTGGCGGCATAGAGGTATAAGGCGACGCCCGTTTGCGTCGCCGGATCGCCACTGACGGCATAGGCGGTCATCCCGTCCACGAAATCGACCGCGCCTTCGGGCCAGTTCAGCGGCGACCAGCGCAGACGGTTGGGCGAGGGCGGCGGGCCATCCGTGCGCCAGCCGGGGGCTTCATAGGGCTGAAACGCCCCGTGTCCGGCGGACGGACGCAGGCGATAGAACCACGTCCGGCGGTTTTCGCCACGCGGCGCGGTGAAGGCGGTGCCGGAAAACTGCTCGGCATAGAGGCCGAAGGGCACGGCCTGCGGCGAATTCTGTCCCAAGGGCAGCGCGCCGGGCACGGCCTCTGTGGCGAAATGATTGCCGAAACCGGTGAGGTAAGGGCGCATCACGCATCGACCTTGATGACGCCACGGCGGATCTGATCCAGTTCGATGGATTCGAACAGGGCCTGAAAATTGCCGTTGCCGAAACCCTCATTGCCCTTGCGCTGGATGATCTCGAAGAAGATCGGACCGAACAGGTTTTCGGTGAATATCTGCAACAGGATGCCCTCGTCGCCGACATTGCCGTCGATCAGGATGCGGTTGCGCCTGAGGCGTTCAAGGTCTTCACCGTGGCCGGGCACGCGCTTGTCGACCAGTTCATAATAGGTCTCGATCGTGTCCTGAAGCGTGACGCCGCGCGCGCGCAGTTTTTCGACCGTGGCGTAGATGTCGTCGGTGGTCAGGGCCAGGTGCTGAATGCCCTCGCCATTGTATTCGCGCAGATATTCCTCGATCTGGCTTTTGTCGTCCTGCGACTCGTTGAGCGGGATACGGATGGCCTTGTCCGGCGCGATCATGGCCTGAGAGATGAGGCCAGTGGCCTGCCCTTTGATGTCGAAATACTTCTGCTCCTCGAAACCGAAAATGCGCGCATAGAAGTCCGACCACACGCGCATCTGACCGCGATGGACGTTGTGCGTCAGGTGGTCGAGCAGGTCGAGCCCGACGCTGTTTTCGCGCTCGGCGTCCGCCGCGCCGGGCACGGCGAACCAGTCGGCATAGAGGTCTTCGCCGTCCTTGGTCAGATAGAGATACGAACCGCCGATCCCCTGCAGGACGAAGCTGCCTTCGCCCAGCGTGCCCGCGGCCGCATCGGCGGGTTGCCCGCCGCGTGCCAGCGCCGCCTGATAAGCCGCGGCCGGATCGGCGACGCGGAAGGCCATACCGGAGGCCGAAGCGTTGTGCACGACGCGGAAATCGGCGGCCTGACCGGTCAGTTCTTCGTTGAGCAACAGGTTGATGCGGCCTTGCTTGTAGCGGGTTACGGCTCTGGTCGGATGGCGCGAGGCGGCGACGAAGCCCAGCCGCTCGAAATGCGCCCGCATGAAGGCGGGGTCGGGGCTGGTGAATTCCACGAATTCGAAACCGTTGAGGCCTAGCGGATTATGCGGATGGACGGACATGGCGGACTCCAATCGGTTTCAATGGATATAGTATCTATTGAAACAATTTAAAAAATCCAGTCTCTTTTTCGTGAGGGCATGGAAAGGCGAGAGGGGGCGGGTTAGGCTGCGATTATGCGTCTGATTTTTGCCCTGCCGTTCGCGGCCATTGCCCTGATGACTTCCGGAATTATCTCCGGCCTGAAAGCGCCGGAGGTAAGCCATGTGCCCTTCGGCGTCACGGCCGGGGGCGAGGCGGTCGAGCGCTATACGCTGCGCAATCGCCACGGCACCGAGGTGTCGGTCCTGACCTACGGCGCGATTCTCGATGCGGTGCGCGTGCGCGACCGGCGCGGGCGGTTCGATAATGTCGTGCTCGACCTTGCCGACCTGAAGGCGCACGAGGCGCGGGCCAATTTCAGCGCCGTGGTCGGGCGTTTCGCCAATCGCATATCGGGGGGCGGTTTTGTGCTGGACGGTCAGCGCGTGGTGCTCGACCCCCGGGGCGGAACGGTGGCGCACGGCGGCAGGCCGGGTTTTTCCGGGCACGTGTGGACGGCACAACCGTGTCAGCCATTGGGCTGCCGCTCGGTGACGCTCAGCTATGTGAGTCCGGATGGCGAGAACGGTTTTCCTGGCACGATGCTTGTGTCGGTGACCTACAGCCTGTCCGATGACGATACCCTGACGCTCGACTATCGCGCCACGACCGACAAGGCGACGGTGATCAACCTGACCAACCACGCCTATTTCAATCTGGCCGGCGCGACGTCGGGCTCGACCGACGGGCAGTATCTGCAACTGAGGGCCGACGCCATCACCACCCTGTCGGACAAAAAGCTGCCGACGGGGGCGTTTCGGCGCGTGGACGGCACGCCGTTCGATTTTCGCAAGCCCGCCCTGATCGGCGAGCAGATCGTCAAGGCCGATCCGCAACTGAAGATCGGCGGTGGCTTCGACCATAATTTCGTACTGACCAAACCGGCCCAGGCTGCGCTGAGCGTGGCCGCGCGAGCCTGGGACCCGCTGAGCGGCCGGACGCTGGAATTGAAGACGACCGAGCCCGGCCTGCAACTTTTCACCGGCAACGGCTTCAACGGAATGCTGAAAGGGCGGGCAGGCAATCGGATATGGCCGCGCGACGGCTATGCGCTGGAAACCCAGCATTTTCCGGACAGCCCCAACCGGCCGGAATTTCCGTCCACTGTGCTGCGTCCGGGTGAGGCCTTCCACTCGGTGACGTCGATCCGTTTCGGCACGGCGAAGACGTTGAAAGAGGCCTTTCCAAACTAAAAAAGCCCGGTCGTAAGACCGGGCTTTTCAGTATCAGAGCTTGGCCGGTTCGAGCTTCGGCATCAGCAGATGCACGGCCAGAAGGGCGAGGAAGTAGCCCGTGGCGGCGTAGACGAAGATCGGCGTGTAGGAGCCGATTTTGTCGAGGACAAAGCCGGCATATTTGGCCATGGCCATGCCGCCGAAAGCTCCGAACATGCCGCCGATGCCGACGACCGAACCGACCGCGCCGTTCGGAAAAACATCCGACGGCAGGGTGTAGAGGTTGGCCGAGAAGCCTTGGTGCGCCGCTGTTGCCACGCCGATGATCAGCACCGCGACCCACAGATTGTCGGCCAGCGCCGCTACACCGACGGGCAGGGCCAGACAGGCGCAGAACAGCATGGTCACCTTGCGCGCCGCGTTGACGCTCCAGCCGCGCTTGATGAACTGCGACGACAGCCAGCCGCCGCCGACCGAACCGATGTCCGACAACAGGTAGATGGCGACCAGCGGCGGGCCGAAGGTCTTGAGGTCGAGGCCATGCCGTTTGTGCAGGAAATCCGGCAGCCAGAAAAGGAACATCCACCAGATGGGGTCGATCAGGAACTTGCCCAGCGCATAGCCCCAGGTTTCGCGGGTGCTCAGAACCTTGAGCCACGATACTTTTTGCACCGTGACGACCGGGTCCTGTTCGATGTGGTTCAGTTCCAGCGCATTGACCTTCTTGTGCTCGCGCGGGCGGCGGTATAGCACCCACCAGACGGGCAGCCACAAAAGGCCCACCACGCCGGTGAAGATAAAGGCCGCCTGCCAGCCGAAGGCCAGGGTGATGGCGGGTATGACCAGCGGCGTGACGATGGCGCCGATATTGGTGCCGGCGTTGAACAGGCCCATGGCGAAAGCGCGTTCGGACTTGGGGAACCATTCCGACACGGCCTTGACGCCGCCGGGAAAAGCCCCGCCTTCGCCGATGCCGAGGAAGACGCGGGCGAAGATGGCGTCTTTCAGCGAGGTCATGGCGGCGTGGCCGATATGGGCGGCCTGCCAGATCACGAAGGCCAGAGAGAAGCCCACGCGCGCACCGAAACGATCGACGATCTTGCCGAAGGCGAGATAGGAGAGGGCGTAGGCGAACTGAAACCAGAAAACGAGATCCGCGTAATCGATTTCACTCCAGCCAAATTCAGTCTGCAGCGTGGGCTTGAGCAGACTGACCGTCTGGCGGTCGACATAGTTGATGACCATGGCCGTGAACAGCAGCGTCACGACCAGCCAGCGGTAGCGTGTCGCTCCCGCCGGCGCGTTGGTGCCCGAAGGTGCCTGCATGGCGACGTCCTCCTACTTGTTGTCTTTATTGGCCGAATTGGCGTTGAGGGCGCCGATCAGCGATTTCATGTTGTCGATATAGACGCTGGTCGAAATGCCGATGACCGGCGTATCGGTGACGTAGGGCGAGGTGTCGGTCTTGTCGCCGACATGGGTCGAGCGGAAGTCGCCTTCGGCCGGAGTTTTCGATCCGTCGCCTGCATAGGGGTTGGAGGTCGATTTCAGTTGGGTCGGCCACCAGCCGTCCTTGTTCAGGCTCTTGACCAGTTGGTCGGTGGTTTCGGCATTGCGGGCGTGGTTGAGGTCGGAATCGCCGTGCGATTCGATCAAAAAATACCGCGGCAAGGGTTTGGCCGGGCCGGGTTTCAGCGGCGAATCCCTGGAGATTTCTTCCGGCGGAGTGGCCTTCAGCTTTTCATATTCCGCGCGCAGCTTCGGCACATTGACCGAACGCGTCGCGCCGTAATGGCGCAGCGTATTCTGAGGGTTGTAGTCGAAATAATAGCGGCCGTTGACGACGTTCGACCCTTCGCGGTGCACGTAGATCGCCTTGTTGGTGCCCAGTTCGACGAAGGTGGGATAGAGCGGCTTTTCGCCGGGGATGCGCACGGACTCAAGCCAGTCGAGCGCCGCCGGGATGGGCGTCAGGTATTTGGTGTCGCCGGTCAGGCGATAGAAGTTCATCAACTGACCGATGGCGCTGGCGGTGGTGTGCGACGACAGCGATTTCGGCTCGTACGTGCGGGCGGGGGCGGGCTTGAGATCGGTCGTGTATTGCAATGCCCATCCCGCCTGCGGCGCGCCGTTCTGCGCCAGAATATAGACGTTCATGCCGCGGTTGATGGCGTCGAGCACGCGGGTTTCGCCCAGCGCCTGATAGCAGAGCATCAGGAAGCGCACGTTGCCGGCGGCCACATCGTCGTTGAAGGTGATGTAGGAGGTATAGTCGGCATTGCCGTGGTGCGAGAATTCGTACTTCAGCGGATAGCGCTGCGGCCAGCCCCCATTGGGGTACTGGCTCTTGAGCACGAAGTCGATCGCCTTGTCGAGGACGGGCTTGTACTTCGGATCGTGCTTTTCGAGATAGACGCGCAGGATGAAGGTCATCGTCTCGATGGTGCCTTCGTCGTCATAGGTGGCGTTGCCCCAGTAGTGCTGGAACTCTTCCATGCGCCAGGCGTTCTTGCCGACCGTATCGTACCACTGCTTTGTCGAGGCTTCACCGCCGAAGTCGATGAAATAGTTCCAGCCGCCATTGTCCTGCTGACCGAAGATGAGGGCGGCGGCGGCCTTTTCGGCGGCGGTGTAGTAATAGTCGTCGCCGGTGGCGTGATAGGCGTCGAGAAAGAGGTGGCCCATGGTCGCCGTGCCCGGCGGCTGCACCCAGATCATGCTCGGCCGCGCCTCAAGCTCGCCCCAGCGGCGCGACATGTCAGGCAGGTAAGACCAGACATAGCCGCCATGGGTCGAGACCTTTTCGACCATGAATTCCGTAGCCCGGCGCATCGCCTTCTTAATGGCGCCGTCGGACGGCGCGGGGGCGGCCTGAACGGCGAAGGGGATGCTGAAAGCCAGTACGGCGCTTATGACGCTCAGCGAACGTGCAATCGATTTTACAAAATGACCCATAATTTGCGCGTCTTTCCCTTACTGTTCCGCCTGTTCTTATTGGTTGGTGCCACCTTATACGGTAATGACACCGGTTTCCAGTGCGCCAACATAAAAATTTACGAAAAGCGGGAGCGCACGCCCTGAGAAGCTGTCAGGGGCGCAGGGGATAGGGCGACAGGGCGGCGCTCAGACGTCCGATGCTCACGGGTTTGGACACCTGACCGTCCATACCGGCGTCGAGACACAAATGCCGCTCGTCGATCAGACCCTGAGGCGTCAGGCCGATGACCACGACCGCCGGGATGAGCCGCTTGCGTTCCAGATCGCGGATTTGCCGTGTGGTGCCGAAGCCGTCCATGTCCGGCAGGTCGATGCTCAGAAGCACAACCGACGCCCCATCTGTCAGCAGGTATTCCAGCAGGGACTGGCTCGTGGTCACGACGTGGGACGTCAGGCCGAGATTGTCCAGCAGTGTAGAGATCAGGTCGGCGCTGGGCGGGTGCGGTTCGGCCAGCAGGATCACGGGGGCGTCGGACGCCATGGACAGACCAGACCTTTCTATGGCCTTTTGGGGGAACGCGGTTTTATCGAAACCTTGCGACACTGTGCCTAGCCCGGCATGGCGGCATTGTATGTGCACTCGTACACATAGCTCCGTCAGATAGTTCCAAAAAACCGGTGGAGAAGAGCATGGACGCAGCGCATCCCGAATTTGTCAGAAGCAACCTCCTGATGGCTCTGCGGCCGGCCGACCGCATGCGGTTGCAGGAGAAGATGGAGACTATCGAGGCCGGGCGCGGCACGGTGCTGTTCAACAACGGGGATGTGGTGCGTCACGCCTGGTTCCCGCTGGGGGCGACGCTGGTCGGGTTCCGCGTGCTGCTCGACGACGGGCGCGGGGTGGAAACCGCGCTGGTCGGACGCGAGGGCGCGATCGGCGGCATCGTCAGTCAGGGTCGGCTCCCGGCCTTTTCCTGCGCCGAGGTGCAGTTTCCGGGCAAGCTGATGCGCATCGATCTGCAGGCCCTGGAAAAGTTGAAAACCGAATCCCTCACCCTGCGCTACTTCTTCGCCCGTTATGCCGACTGCCTGCTGGCGCAGGTGTTTCAATCGGTGGCCTGCAACGCCACCCACACGATCGAGCAGCGCGCGGCGCGCTGGCTGACCATGGCGCTCGACCGGACGGAGACCGCCACAATCCCGCTGACGCAGGATCAGTTGTCGTCTATGCTGGGGGTCGGGCGGGCCTATGTCAGCCGCGTGATGGGCGTACTGCAGCGCGACGGCCTGCTGGCGACCGTGCGCGGGCGGGTGGAAATCCGTGATCCGGCCGGACTGAGGCAACGCGCCTGCGGCTGCGGGGCGCAGGTCCGGGCCCATTTCGACGAGGTGCTGGCGGGAGTCTATCCGTCGAGCGCAGACAATGAGGTTTCGGCCAAGTGAAATTGCACGGCTATTTCCGTTCTTCCGCCGCCTGGCGCGTGCGTATCGCTCTGGCGCTGAAAGGCCTGTCCTGCGATCAGGTCGCGGTGCATCTGCGCCACGGCGATCAGCGTGCGCCGGCCTATCTGAAGATCAATCCGCAGGGGCTGGTCCCGGCGCTGGAAACCGATGACGGGGACATTCTCACCCAGTCTTTGGCCATCTGCGAATATCTCGATGAGATACAGGCGGAGCCCTTACTGCTGCCCGGCACAGCGCTGGAACGGGCGCGTATCCGCGCCTTCGCCTACGCCATCGCCTGCGAAATCCATCCGTTGCAGAACCTGCGCGTGCTCAACCGCCTCAAGGCGCTGGGGCAGGACGAAGACGGGGTAAAGGCCTGGGCGCGCGAGACGATCGCCACGGGCTTCGACGCCTGCGAGGCGCTGCTGGAGGGACAGGCCGGGCCCTACTGCTTCGGGGGGCAGATAACGCTGGCCGATGTGTTTCTGGTGCCGCAGATGGCCAATGCCCGGCGCTTCGGCGTCGAGCTGCGCTGGCCGCGCCTGCACGACGCCGAGGTCGCGTGTCTCGACCACGAGGCGTTCAGCGTAACGCACCCGGATCTGCAATGGGATGCGGAGTAATCTTCAGGCCGGATTGCTGTAGAGCCGGCCCTTTTCGGCCACAGCGATGATGGCGATGGCGGTCAGGCCGAGCCCCAGCGACGCCAGCGGCAGCAACCATACGCCGCCGGACCAGAACTGACCGATCCACGCCCCGATCAGGCCACCGCCGACCATCGACAGCACGCCCTGCAGCGACGCGGCGGTGCCGGCGACGTGGCCGACCTTTTCCATGGCGATGGCGGTGAAGTTCGAGGTGCACATGGCCATGCACATCATGGTCAGGCCCTGCAGGACGGTGAAGCTGATCAGGGTCTCGTAACCCAGCAAAGCCCAGACGACGTGGATGCTCGACAGCACGATCAGGGCGGTGAGCGAACGATGCGACATGCCGCGCGTCCCCAGCCGCTCGACCAGCTTGATATTGGTGAAGGCGCCCACCGCCATGGCCCCGGCGCACAGGGCGAAGACGAGGCCGAGATAGCCGGGCTGATGGAAAACCTCTTCGAAAATTTGCGGCATCATCGACAGGTAGCACAGGATCATAGCCGTCATTACCGTCACGGCCAGTCCGTAACCGAGCGAAGTGCGCTCGGATGCGATATAGCCGGCGACGCGCAGGAACTTGCCCGGTGAGGGGGCGAAGCGTTGATCTGCCGGCAGGGTTTCGGGCAGGCGCAGCCACACCCACAGGAAGACCAGAAGCCCCGCTACGGTCAGCATGAAGAAGATGCCGCGCCACGGAAAGCCCAGCATGATCAACTGGCCCAGGCTGGGGGCCATGATCGGCACGGCGAGGAAGATGACGTGCGAGGTGGACAGCACCTTGGCCATGCGCGCGCCGGAATAGAGGTCGCGGATGGCCGAGCGCGGGATGACATTGGCCGAGGCCGCCGCTACGCCCTGAAAGAAGCGCAGCAGGATCATGTGCTCAAGATCGGTGACCAGCGACACGGTCAGCGACAGAAGCACGTAGAGGGTCAGACCGCCCAGCAGCACGCGCCGGCGCCCCAGCCAGTCGGAAAGCGTGCCGCAGATGAATTGTCCGATGCCGATGCCCATGAAGAAGATCGAGATGATCAACTGCATGCGGTTGGCGTTGCTGATGCCGAAGTCCGCCGCCATCGCCGGCAGGGCGGGCAGCATGGTGTCCACGCTCAGCGCCGTCGCGGCCATGCAGGCGGCGATGATGGCGACGAATTCGGGGAACGGCGGGATGTCCTTCGGGGGGAGCTTGAACATGACGGGCCCCCTATACCTCCCGAAGGTTACGAAAGGAACGGTTAGTTTGAGAAAACCCATACCTCAGGAAAATGGGCTTCAGGAAAATTGGCCTTCAGGGCGATCTATGCCACACTGTGGGAATGCAATCCAAAGACATGGCGCTGATCCTGCTGGCCGCCGGACGGTCCCGGCGCTTCGACGACGAAGACAAGCTGATGGCCGATCTGGGGGGGCGGCCGCTGGGGCTGCACGCGGCCCGGCGGCTGTCCGCGCGCCTGTGGCAGCGCAAGCTGGCGATGGTGGGATCGGAGGGCCTGCGTCCGCAACTGGAAGCGCTGGGCTTCGAGACACTGACGCCCGCAGCGGGAAATGCCGGGATGGGCGACAATCTGGCTCTGGCGGCAAACTATCTGAGCGGCGGCGACGGGGCGCTGGTCTGTCTGGCCGACATGCCGTTCGTGCCCTTGACGCAGGTCGAGGCGCTGTTGTCGCGCCTCAACGGAAGTGCAAGCATCGCCATCAGCGCGACGGGCGGCCTCAAAAGTCCGCCGGTCGCCTTCGGTTCCGCGTACTTCAAGGCCTTGCAATCGTTATCGGGCGACGAAGGGGCGCGACGGATCATCGCCGCGAACCCCGTTGAAACAGCGGTGGTGGAAACCACCGCAGGGGCCCTGTTCGATATCGATACGCCGGACGATCTGGCGGCGGCGCGCAAACTGTGGTCTGGTATCCAGACATCATTCCAGGGCGGGGCATAGCCTGCCCGTTTACACACCATCGGATAATTCAGGGGAGGCTGCCTTGAAGTTCAGCATCAATGGTAAGGCGTACGAACAGGATCTGCCCGAAGACATGCCGCTCCTGTGGGCGTTGCGTGACGAATTCGGTTTGGTCGGCACCAAGTTCGGCTGCGGCGTCGCCCAGTGCGGGGCCTGTACGGTGCATGTGGACGGGACGCCGGTGCGCGCCTGCATCACGCCCGTCGGCTCCGTCGAAGGCAGCGCGGTGACCACAATCGAGGGCATAGGGGCAACGAAGGAAGGCAAGGCGCTGCAGGCGGCCTGGCTTGAGGTCGACGTCATGCAGTGCGGCTATTGTCAGGCGGGGCAGATCATGAGCGCCGCGGCCCTGCTGAAAGGCACGCCCAAACCGACCGATGAGGATATCGATGCGGCCATGGACGGCAATCTGTGCCGCTGCGCCACCTATACCCGCATCCGCTCGGCCATCAAGAAGGCGGCGGGCGTGGCCCTGACCGATACGCGGGAGGTATGATCATGAACGATATCAAGCTTTCACGCCGCCTGTTCGTGTCCGCCGGTCTGCTGGCCGGGGGCGGCTTCGTTCTGGGCTTCGGCGCGTCGCCGTCCGAGGCGCAGTCCGCCGCCGCGCAACTGACCGACTATGTGGCCGTCGCCGCCGACGGGACCGTGACCATCCGCGCCAAGAACCCGGAGGTGGGCCAGGGCGTCAAGACCATGCTGCCGATGATCATCGCCGAGGAGATGGAGGTCGACTGGGCGCAGGTGAAGGTCGAAACCGCGCCGCTCAATGAAAAGGCCTACGGGCCGCAGTTCGCGGGCGGCTCGATGACCACGCCGATGAACTACGACAATATGCGCCGGGCCGGCGCGGCGGTGCGCGCCATGTTCGTGCAAGCCGGGGCGCAGGCGCTGAATGTGCCGGCGGGCGAACTGACGGCCTCCAGAGGCGAGGTGATTCATAAGCCGACCGGCAAGCGCATCGGCTACGGCAAGCTGGCGGCAGCGGCGGCCAAGGTGTCCGTGCCGGACCTGACGACGGTGGCGCTGAAGGACCCCAAGACCTTTACCCTGATCGGGCAATTCAAAGGCGGCGTCGACAGCCCGAAAATCGTCAGGGGTGAGCCCATCTTCGGCATCGATACCGTTGTGCCGGGCATGAAATACGCCGTACTGGCCAAGCCGCCGGTCTATGGTGCGAAATTCAGATCGGCCAATCTGGACGCCGTGCGCAAGCTGCCCGGCGTGACGCAGGTGTTCACCCTGGAAGGTAAGGGCGATTTCCACGGCCTGCAGGACTGCGTGGCTATCGTCGCCGACAAGTGGTGGTACGCCAAGACGGCGCGCGATCAGCTTGAGGTCGTCTGGGACGAAAGCATAGGCACGCCGCACGACACGGCGACCTATGACGCGCAGGCAGCGAAGCTGCTGCCCGGCGAAGGCGAAGCCGTCCGCACCAAGGGCGACGTGAAGGCGGCGCTGATTGCGGCGAGCCAGACCATCGAGGCCGTTTACGAGACGCCCTTCATTCCGCACGTGCCGCTTGAGCCGCAGAACTGCACGGCGAAGGTGACCGCGGACGGCATCGAAATCTGGGCTCCGACCCAATTGCCCGGCGGTGGCCGGCGTCTGGTGTCGCAGGCCCTGGGCATACCCGAAGAGAAGATCACCGTGCACATGATCCGCGGTGGCGGTGGATTCGGGCGGCGGCTGGAAAACGACTACATGCTCGAAGCGGCCGCCGTGGCGCAGAAGGCCGGCGTGCCGGTCAAGCTGTTGTGGACGCGCGAAGACGATATCGCCTACGACTATTTCCGCCCCGGCAACTATCATCGCCTGCAGGCCGGTCTGGACAAGGCGGGCGGGCTGACGGCCTATCGCGCCCATGGCGTGACCTTCGGGCGCGACGGCAAGCCGGCGCAGGGCGCGGGCATCACGCCCGACGGCTTCGCCCAGATGACGGTCGCCAACTATCAGTTGGAGCAGTCGCTGATCGAGACCCTGATCCCGACCGGCTATCTGCGCGCGCCGTCGTCCAATTCGCTGGCCTATGTCCACGAATGCTTCCTCGATGAGGTGGCGCACGCGACGGACAAGGACCCGCTCGATTTCCGTCTGCAACTGGTCGAAGACGCGCTGAAAGCGTCTGCGGAGGCCCCGAAAGACGGGCGGGCCGCGGCCTACGACCTGAAGCGCATCAAGACCGTGCTGGAGACGCTGAAAATCCGTTCGGGCTGGGGTCAGACGAAGCCTAAACCGGGCGAAGGCTTCGGCGTGGCGACCTATTTCAGCCATCGCGGCTACTTTGCCGAGGTGGCCAAGGTGCGCGTCACCCCGCAAGGCGAATGGCGGGTGCTTAAGGTCTGGGTGGTCGGCGATGTCGGTTCGCAGATCATCAATCCGGCGGGCGCGATCAATCAGGTCGAGGGCTCGGTCATCGACGGCATCGGCGAACTGCGTCAGTTGATCACCTTCGAGAAGGGCCGCGCCGTGCAGAGCAACTTCCACGACGTGCCGCTGATGCGCATGTCCGAAGCGCCGCGCATCGACACCCACTTTATCCTCAGCGACAACCCGCCGACGGGATTGGGCGAGCCGGCCCTGCCGCCGGTCATCCCTGCCGTGTGCAACGCCATTTTCGCCGCCACCGGCGTGCGGGTGCGCAAACTGCCGCTGACGACGGAAGCGCTGGCAAAAAAGGCGTGAGCGACGTTCTGGACATCGCCGTCCCGCACTATGTCGACTATGTGCTCGATGATCTGTGGGCCTGGCGGCGCGAAGGGTTGGAGACCGCGCTTCTGACGCTTGTGGGCGTGGACGGTTCGTCGCCACGCCCGCTGGGCAGTCAGATCGCGGTGGCCAGTGACGGGCGCGCGATCGGAGCCATCACCGGCGGCTGCGCCGAACAGGCGCTGGTGCGCGATGCGCTGGCGGCCATGGCGCGCGGGCGCAACCATGTCGAACTCTATGGTGAAGGTTCGCGTTTCCGCGACATCGTGCTGCCGTGCGGATCGGGCATCCATGTTTGCTTTGACGTGACCTTACCCGACGACACGCTGAGGCAACTGGTCGTCGCGCGGCGTGAGCGGCGCGAAGCCGTCTATGCCTGCGAAGGGTCTGAGGGGCGGTTCCTACGGCCATACCAGCCTCAACCGCGTCTGCTGCTGGCCGGGCAGGGCGCGATCGTGCCGGTTCTGGCCGGTATGGCGCGTCTGAGCGAGTTTGCGGTGACGGTGGTGTCGCCGGACGAGACGACGCGCGAGCGCACCGCCGCCGATCTGATCCTGCCGCTGCGGCCGGGGATGGATTGGGAGGCGGCGTTGGTCGATGAGGCCACGGCGGTGGTTAGCCTGTTCCACGATCACGACTACGAACCGGATATACTCGCCGCGGCGTTGCGCTCTCAGGCCTTCTATATCGGCGCGCTGGGCAGCCGCCGCACCCACACCCGGCGTATCGAAACGCTGCGGGCGCAGGGCTGGCCGGAGACGCAGACCGCGCGCATCCACGGGCCGGTGGGTCTCGACATAGGCGCGAAGACCCCGCCGGAAATCGCCCTGTCGATCATGGGGGATGTCGTCAGGGCTTGGCGAGTTGGGGCGGTGTCCTGAGCTTTAATTGGCCTTCAGATAGGCAATGATGTCGGCGCGCTTCTTGGCGTCCTTGGTCGGGGCCATGGCCATGGTGTTGCCGGGCACGGCAGCCTTCGGATCGCTCAGGAACCTGTCCAGTTGCGCCTCGCTCCAGGCGGGGGCGGCCTTCATGGCGGCGGAATATTTGAACTTGGCGTCATTGGTGCCGGCCTTCTTGCCGACCACGCCGGCCAGAGACGGACCGATGCCTGTGGCGCTCGGCTTGACCGAATGGCACGACATGCAGGCCCCGAAGGCCTTCTTGCCGGCGACGGCGTCCTGAGCCTGTGCGGGCGTGACGCAGGCGACAAGTATTAGCGCGCCGGCAAGCGGTTTGAAATTGAGACGTTTAGACATGGCCATCCTGTGGGGTGAGGGCGGTTTCAGACCTATGTCTAAAAGGGCGTGGCGAAGTCGTAAACCCTGAAATCGACTTCACAGTAAAGCGAGGGCCAAACGCAAGAAAGGCCCCTTAAAAAGGGGCCTTTCTAAAGAGTTATGGCAGGTTTTAGAAACCGTAGCCGAACAGCCAATCCCACATGATATGCCTCACTATATACGCTCAAACAGCCCTATCGCTGTGAGAGTATGGTTAACATTTTCTAATATGGTTTACAAGCATTAACCAAGATTTTTTACGCGAGATTAACCCGCTTTTTCGCGCTACGGACGAAATTCACAATGAAATCAAGATGAGGACGGAATCGAAAGCGCGACACTACGCCGCTATGCCTGACGCCAAAGGTTAAAAAGGTCCGTTGCGGTTTAAAACCATGTCTAACGCGCAGGCACGTAAGTAAAAAAGACCCGCTGCCGGGCGGCAACGGGTCAAAATAATGACGTTACGTAAACTTTTGTCAGCCGTGGCGGAGCTGTTCGATCTCGGCGGCCATGCGCGCCAGGAAGGCCTTGGCGTCCATGGGGCGGGCAATGTAATAGCCCTGACCCATATCGCAGCCCATGCGCGTCAGCAGCGACAGCACTTGCAGTGTCTCGATGCCTTCGGCCACGGCCTTCATGCCCAGCGCGTGGGCCAATTGGATGGTCGACTTCATCACGGCGCGATCGGCCTTGTTGTCGCAGATGTCCTGCGTGAAGCGGCGATCGATCTTCAGTTCCGTCGCCGGGATCTTGCGCAGATATTCCAGCGTCGACAGGGCGGTGCCGTAGTCGTCGATCGACAGGCCTATGCCCATGGCGCGGAATTCGGCCATCAGCAGGCTGGGCATCTCGTTCTGCGCGATGGCGTGGGTTTCGGTCACTTCGAGGATCAGGCACGTCGGCGGCACCTGATGGCGGTCGATGGCGGCCTTGACCATGTCCATGATGGCGCGCGAGCCGAGCAGGCTGGGCGAGATGTTCACCGAGATGCGGAATTCCGGCTTGTTGACCAGCACCGTCTTGGCGACCTTAAGCGCGTCGTTGAGCACGAAGTCGGTCAGGCGGTCGATGCGTCCGTGGCGCTCGGCCATTTCGACGAATTCCAGCGGGCTGACGGGGCCGCGCGTCTCGTGCGTCCAGCGCACCAGCGCCTCTGCGCCCAGCAGTTCCTTGCTGTAGAGGTCCATCTTGGGCTGATAGGCGACCCAGATCTTGCCGGCATTGAGCGCATCGTCCAGTTCGCCCAGCAGCGACAGGTTCCATTCCTTCTCGCTGATCTGCGACGGATCGTGCAGACGCCAGCGCGTCCCGTCCTGTTCGGCGGAGTGGGCGGCGGCCAGCGCGCTGGTCAGGCGGTGCGACACGGGCAGGGTGAACTCGCGGTCCACGCCGAAGGAGATATCGACGTCGAAGGAGTTGCGCGCGAAACGGATGGGGCTGCGGAAGATGACGTGCAGGGCGGTGAACTGCTCGATCAGCAGGTCGTGGTCGTAGAGGTTCGACAGCCAGAAGAAGTTGCCGTCGTCGCCGTGATAGAGCTGCGCGCCGCCGGCGCCCAGTTCGAGACGCGCGACGATTTCCTTGACCAGCAGGCGCTCCGCTTCCGGCGGCAGAGCGCTGACCATTTCGGCGTAGCGGCGGATGCGCGCGGCGACCAGTTGACGCCCGTCGAGGCGGTCTTCGTGGCGGATGGCGTTAGGCGTATAGAGGCCGGACACGGGGTTGATGGTGCCGCCCTTCTTTTCCTGCGCGCCGAAGCGACGCCAAAGGCCATAGACGCCGGTCAGGAAGAGCAGGGTGACGCCGCCCATAATGTCAGCGAAGATATTGAAGCGCTCCAGCACACCCGGCACGATCAGCAGCACGGCTATGGCCCCTGCCAGCAGCAAAGGCTTGCCGCCTTTCAGGCGCGGGCTAAGCAGGGCGGCAGCCGTCAGCGCGGACAGCAGCCACGCGGGCAGCCAGCCGAGCTGCAGCGGGCGGCCGTGCTTCAGGGTTTCCGCGCCCATGACGACGACGGTGGCGGCGGGCGATTTGTGGCCCTGACCCAGGACGCGCATCTGCTCGCCCAGGCTGGGGGCATTAAAGCCGACGATGACATCCTTGCCCTTCAGTTCGCCGGGCGCGATCTTGCCGCTCAGCACGTCGGCGGCGCTGGCATAGGGTACGGTGCTGGAATCGAAGGCGTAGTTGATCGGGAATTTTTGCTGGGTGTCGCCATACACGCCCGACAAGACCGACTCGATGGAGTCGAGGGCCTGCCCCTCGACATTGGTCTTGTACGGCACGGAGGTGAAGCCGCCCCAGAAGGCGACCATGCGCACCAGTGAGACGGTCTGCGCGTCTTCGCGCAGGCGCTCCGGCGGCAGGACGTAACGGGTGCGTTTGCGGCCGAGGCGATAATCGGCCTTGGCCGAGACGAAGACCTGATCCGGATGACGGGCGAAAGTTTCGGCCAGCAGATTGTTCTGGGTTTCGCCCTGATCGGTCAGCGGCGTCATATAGAAGACGCGTCTGGCGCCGTCGGTGAACAGACGATCGGTCAGGCCGGCCATATGGGCGTGCTTCCACGGCCAGGGGCCAAGGGCGGACAGGGCCGGATCATCGACGCCGACCACGACGATTTCGCCGCTGACGGGCATCTTCTGAAAGGAATTGCGCGCGGCGCGCAGGAAAAGTTCCAGCGGCTGACCCGCTTCGATCACGGTCAGCAGAACAGAAAGAGCCAGCAGCACAATAAGGGCGCCCGATTTGCGGATGCGGTCCTTAAGCGAAGTCGCGGCGTTGGGTGACGTCATGATTCAATACCTCGGCCCGGTCACGCTAACGTCAATGTGTTAGTATTTTCCAAATGTTGTGGAATTTTTCGAGTGGAAAGCGAATATTCACGATTGGTTAACCATAATTATTGCTGTCAGTCGCGATGTAGTGTCTCTTTATTGCGCGTTTCGGGTGAAACTAGTCTTGCGATGTGAGATCGTGCGGTGGTTTATGGCCTTAGGCTCGGGGCGGAAGCAGCGCGGTTAATCTGTTGTAGTATCGATGCCACAGTCGGGCTTATTGACAGACAAAATTGCATCGGAGCGACGGCTTGGGCGCAGGGGGCGCGTATCAGCAGCAACTTGACCCGTAAGGGTTTGACGGCCTTTGCGTAAATAAAGACAAAGAAATTTCACAGATGAAAATGCCTCCCCTCAATGCCTCTCTTTTACTGGCGACCAGCGCCCTGACTCTGGTGTTGGCCGCGCCGGCTTCGGCTCAAAGCGCTGCGCCCGCCGCGCCAACGCCGCAACGCCAGGCCGCCGCACAGAAGCCGGCGCAGCCCTCTCCGGAAGACACCAGGGTCCCGGCCAAGCCAGCGGACGCTTCGAACGCAGGTGCGGGCGAAGCCGTAGAAACCGTTACGGTTACTGGTACGCGACCAACCTCGAAAATCGACCGGGATATCTACGACCCTAAGAACGACCCGGAAACGCCCGTTTCGAGTGCGGCCGACGCCCTGAATAAGGCGCCGGGTGTCAGCGTCGATGCCGAGGGTAACGTGACCTTACGCGGGAATTCCGGCGTACAGGTGCTGATCGACGGTAAGCCTTCGGCCATGATGCAGGGCGATTTCCGTGCGTCGACCCTCCAGTCTATGGCTGCCGGCGATATCGACTCTATTGAAGTCATGACCAACCCTTCGGCGCAGTTCGGCGCGGAAGGCAGCGCTGGCATCATCAATCTGGTGATGCGTCGAGATCGACGTCCGGGCAAGACTCTGCAGATCAATACGGCTGTCGGCAATGATGATCGCTACAATGCCGCGATCAACGGCGCGTATAACACCGGAAAGGTGACTTTTCAGAGTGGCCTGACGGTGCGCCGCGACGGTCGCGACGGGGAAGACACTTCGTTCCAAGAGCGCCTGAACGGAACCAACTCCACGCGCGAAGACCGTACCGGAAACCGCCGCGGACGCAACAACAGCTACGGCGTGGTTGCAGGGGCCGAATTCAATCTCAACGAAAAAGACACGGCCGGCATGCAGTTTCAGGTCGGTAAGAATGATGGCGAGAACGAGTCCATGCGCCGGACAACGTCGACGGGGGCATCAGCCTACACATCCGCCATTCAAAATCTCAGCGAAAATCAGAACGACACCTATTCGGCGCGTTTCAACTTCTCGCATAATGGCGACCTTGAGCGCGAGAATTTCAAAGCCGATGTGCGCCTGTCACGGGCTGACAGCAACGGCATTCAGTATGTCGATGAAGACTATGACTATATTTCGGGCACGCCGAGGGAAGATCGCCGTTATCGTCAGTTCAACGATCAGTCAAGCCGTAATATCGATGTAAGTTGGGACTATAACCGTCCCTTTGCCGGCGGCGAGTTGGTGGTCGGTATGGAGTTCGACATCAGCGAAACCGCTTTCGATAACCGCCGTTTCAATATCGATAAGACGAGCAATGTCTCGACCCTCGATACGCGATTGACCAATATGTTCGAATTGGATCAGGACGAGTCGGAAGCCTATATCACCTATCAGCGCGCCCTAGGGGACAAGTGGACGGTGCTGGGTGGTCTGCGCGCCGAAAACACGACGGTAACGATCAACCAGAAAACGACCAGCATCTATCGTGAAAACCGCTACACCAAGGTACACCCTAGCCTGACGGTACAATATATGCTGTCGGAACGCGGCAAGCTGAAATTCAGCTATTCCAAGCGTATCCGCCGTCCGCAGGCCAATGATCTCAATCCGTTCATTGTGTATAATGACGAACGCAATGCGCGTTCGGGCAATCCTAACCTGCTGCCGGAGCAAACCCATTCCTACGAACTGGGTTACGAATATAATCAGCGCAGCAAGGGGCTCACCTTTCAAGCCAAGCTTTTCCACCGTAAGTCCGAAGACATCTTTGTTAGCCGCAGCAGCTTCATCGACAATAACGTCCTGTTGACGACCCGCGAGAATGGCGGGGAAGGCACAGCAACAGGCATCGATCTCAACTTCAACGCCAAGCTGGGCAGCAAGCTCGATCTGAATCTGCAAAGCGTGGTCAGCCAGAATGAGCAGCCGCGTCGCTTCGGTTCGGCAGAAGGCGCTGTCGACAAGGCAAATTCCGTCAACGGGCGGGCCCGTGTAACCTACCGCGTTACACCGAAGGACACTCTGACCGCCATGATCAACGCACGCGGTAAGGAACTGACGGGGCAGGGCTATCGCGAACCGACCTACTTCACGATGATGAGCTATCGTCATAAGTTCAATAACCGCTATTCTATGACGTTCAACATCACCGATCCGTTCGAGATCAACAAGAACGTTACGATTACCGACACCGATACCATCAAGGCGCGCTCCGAAAGCAATGGCGGCGGCCGGGTCTTCTATATCGGCCTGCAGATCACGCCTTTCGCCCGCATTGGCGGACCATCGTCTGATCAGCCGCAGGACGGTCCGCGTATGCGGCAAGGCGGCATGCGCGAGGGGGGGAACTGGGGCGGTGGCGGAGGCAATGGCCCCGGCGGCGGTTTCTGAGTGTAAGAGAGGCGATGGTTGCGGCCATCGCCTTTTTCCTGGCCACCATCTCCCCGGAACGCGGGAGGCAAATCGGGTTGACCCCGTGCGCGGTTACCCTCTATGGTCGGGTAAGTTTGGGGGGTAGACGGGTTTTTCATGCGAGCGCCGGCCATCACGACCGAAGCCTCTGCCTCTGCGTCAGCCTCCGTGAGCGACGCAGCGCCCGCGGCGCAGGTCGCGACCGATCCCGGCAGCGTCACCGCCGCTGATGTCTCCTCCGCCGAAGCCCTGATCAAGGCCGTCAATGAAAAGGGTCTGTTGCAGACGCGCTTTTCGACGTCGCCGCCGCCCAGAGAAGCCGATTACGGCTGGCTCAAGGGCTTTCTGGAATGGCTGGGCGATATCGGCCGGTTCTTTGGAAAATTGCTGGAGCCCATCGCGCCGATCCTGGCGTGGCTCCTCTACCTGTTTCTGTTTGCGCTGGTCGTCCTGCTGCTGTCGCCGCTGGTGCGCGCCTTTATTGTCGGGAAGGTCGATCGCCTGTTTCAGCGCGACGGGCTGAAAGCCGATGCGCCGTGGCGACCGACCGCCGAAGCCGCCGCCGCCCTGATCGGGGAAATCGACGGCCTGGCCGAAAGGGGCGAGTACGACGAGGCGGTGCACCTGCTGCTCAAACGCTCGGTTGCCGATCTCAACGCCTATCGCCCCGATCTGGTGCGCAAGCACTATTCGGCGCGCGATATCGGCAAGCACCCGCTGCTGCCCGAAGACGCGCGTCCGGCCTTTGCCGAAATCACTCGCTGGGCCGAAAAGAGCTTCTTTGCCGGCATACCGGTCGGGCGTGAAGGTTTCGAGGCCTGCCGCAAGGCCTATGTCGATTTCGTCTCGTCCGAACACATGCCGAAGGGAGGCCACTGATGCGCCTGCCCTTCATCAAGAGGAATCTGCCGCCGGTCAGCCACTTCCTGCCGCTGATCGTCGGGGTGCTGATTGCCGGTCTGTTCCTGATGGTCGGGCTGGTGCTGATCACGCCGCATCTGGAGCCGGCCGGTCGCGGGCAGGCGGCTAATGTAACCGGCTATTCGGCGCAAGGTTTCAAGGGCTTACGCGACGTTCTTGAGGCAAAGGGCTATCGCACGACCCTGTCGCGTCAGGCCGCCGGTCCGCAGGCCAGGAGCGATCTGGTCATCGTCACCCTCGATTCCGACGCGGCCCTGTTCAACACCGATCCCGAATATACCGAACCGCAGCCGGTGCCGGAGGAGGGGGCGTCCTCAACGTCCGGCGTTCAGGCGTCCAGTGTTCAGGCGTCCAGTGTTCAGGCGTCCAGTGTTCAGGCGTCCGGCGCCACATCGGTCTCTTCGTCGTCTTCGTTCGATTCGTCCGCCATGGCGGAAAAGGTCAAGCAGGCGCAGGCCGAAGCCTCGGCTTCACGCGCGTCGCAGGATGCGTCCTCGACCTCGGTTCGGGCCGACGCGCCGGCTAAGGATGAGGACTATTGGCCGACCCCCAGCGCCGAAAAATCCGAACGCCTGCTGTATAAGCCCGTCGGCAAGGTCGTACTGGTCGTCGCGCCGAAATGGGCGGCGCGCCCCATGCCGTCACATCCGCGCTGGGATATAGATCCGAACTTCCAACGGCCCAGCCAGGTCTTTTCGCAACTGACGCTTCTGTCGCCTGTGCAGAAGCAGGCGATGCGCGAAGACGGCGAAACGCGCTACCGTATCACCTATCAACGATTGAATTACGGTCTCGGCCGCGCGCCGATGGCCAAATACAAATCCTATGCGCTGGTGCCTGCGGCGGGGCAATCGACAATCACCAAGGCCTATACCAGCGGACGCATTCGCGGCCTGCAATCGCTGACCGGCCCGAACCTGACGCCTCTGCTGCTGGGGCCGGACGGTGAGGTGCTCTTGTCGCGCGTCAATCCCATGCCCGGCGAAAAGCCGTTCAGCACGCCGGTCTATCTGCTCAGCGAGCCGGACCTGATGGACAATCAGATGCTGGCTGACGCCGAGCGCGTGGCGGGCGCTTTGTCAATCATTGAGGCGATTGCGCCCGGCGCGAAGAGCGTCGCCTTCGATATCACCTTCAACGATCTGGCCTACGAGCAGGACCTGCTGCACCACGTGGCGCGCGCGCCGTTCATCGGCGTGCCTCTGGCGCTGCTGGTGCTGGCTCTGGCCATGCTGTGGTCGGCCTGTTCGCGCTTCGGCCCGGCGCATGATCCGTCGACCGACACGCCGCACGGTCGCGGTGTCACTGTGCTGGCCGACAATGCCGCGCGCCTGATCGCCAAGGCGGGACGTGAACCGAAGCTGGCCCCGGCCTATGCCCAACTGGTCCGTGATCAGGCCCTGAAAGCGCTCGGCCTCAACCGCCACAGCGCCGCGCCGGACGATCTGGCCGAACGCCTGAGCGAAAAGCACAATACCCCGGAACGCTACAGCACCCTCAGGGCCGAGGCGGACCGTATTTCCAATCCCATGCAACTTCTGACCTGGGCGCGCCGTCTGCACGCCTGGAAGCACCAGATAACGGAGCGCTAGATGCAGATTTCCGACGTTCACAGCCTGTCGGCCCGCCTCAAGGGTGAAATCGGCAAGGTCATCATCGGTCAGGCCGATACGGTCGAACTGATGCTCACCGCCCTGTTTTCCGGCGGCCATGTGCTGCTCGAAGGGCCTCCGGGCACGGCCAAGACCCTGCTGGCGCGGGCCTTCTGCCGCTCGCTGTCCTTGCGCTTCGGGCGCATCCAGTTCACGCCGGACATGCTGCCGGCGGATATTCTGGGGTCGAACCTGTTCAACTTTCAGACCTCGTCCTTCTCGCTGACCAAGGGGCCGATCTTCTGTGACCTGCTGCTGGCCGACGAAATCAACCGTACGCCGCCCAAGACGCAGGCCGCCCTGCTCGAAGCCATGCAGGAACGCAAGGTGACGCTCGACGGCACGCGCTACGACCTGGGCGAGCGCTTCATGGTCATCGCGACTCAGAACCCGATCGAGCAGCAGGGCACCTATCCGCTGCCCGAGGCGCAACTCGACCGCTTCCTGTTCAAACACATTCTCGGCTATCCGTCGGTGTCGGAAGAACGCCGCATCATCGACGAAGCCGGCAATTCGGCGGTCACGCTCGATCCGGAACAGGCGGGCATCGAGGCGGTGCTGGACGCCGCGACCCTAGCCGAAGCCATCCGCGTGGTGACGACGGTGCGGCTGAACGACGCCAATCTCGACTATATCGTCGACCTGATCCGGGCGACGCGCGACAGCCCGGCTCTGGCCGTTGGAGCCTCGCCGCGTTCGGGGGCGCTTCTGGCGCGGGCGGCGCGGGCGCGGGCGACGCTCGACGGGCGCGACTACGTCCTGCCCGACGACATCAAGGCCCTGTACCTGCCGTCCATGCGTCACCGCGTCCTGCTGTCGCCGTCGGCCGAGATCGAGGGGCAGAGCGTCGACAGCGTCCTGCAGGGCCTTCTGGAGCGTATCGAGATCCCCAGATGATCCATCCCACCCCGCGCCTGATCCGGATACTGATCGCCTGCGTCCTTCTGGGCGCGGGGCTGGTCTTTGTCGCGCCCGTCTTCTGGTGGGCGATGCCGGTGATCATGCTGGGGTTGATGGCGCTGGCGGTGTTCGAAGGGGCCTTCGCGCCGCTGCCGTCGCATCTGGCGCTGGACATCCGCCTGCCGCGCCGCATCGGCGTCGCACGCGACCACGTCTTCGACTACGCCGTCCGGTTCAAGACCCGCGCCCCCAGCCGTCTGGAAATCCGCTGGGGGGTGTCGCCGCGACTGGAGACCCCGCAGGCCGGATTGACCCTTCTGCCCGAAGCGAGCGCTTTCAAAGGCGTTCTATACCTGCGCGCTTCGTCGCGCGGCAAGGCGGCGGTCGAGACGGCGCACCTGCGTTGGAGCGGCTGGCTGGGGCTGGGCTATGTGCAGAAGGTCGTCAAACTCAATGCCGAAATGGTGGTCACGCCGGATATCGAGGGCGTGCAGCAGGACGCGGCGGCGCTGTTTTCGCGCGATTCCGTCTATGGGGTGCGAGTGCAGAACCAGTTGCACAATGGTTCCGAATACCACGCGCTGCGCGAATACGACTCGTCGCAGGATCACCGCCGCATCGACTGGCGCTCGTCGGCGCGTCACCTGAAACTGCTGTCGCGTGAGTTTCAGACCGAGCGCAATCACCATATCGTGCTGGCCTTCGACACCGGCCGGTTGATGGGTGAGCCGCTGCTGCGCGTCAAGAAGATCGACCGCGCCCTCTATTCCGGCCTGCTGCTGGGCTACTGCGCGCTGAAGATCGGCGACAATGTGCGCTCCTTCGCCTTTGCCGCACGACCGTACCATAATGCGCCGCTGCTGGCCGGGACGCAGGCCTATGAGACGCTGAAGGCGCAGTTGTCGGGCCTCGACGATCTGCCGGAAGAAACCAATCACACGCTGGCCTTGGCCGATCTGGGGTCGAAGATCGCGCGGCGTTCGCTGATCGTGCTGTTCACCGACTTCATCGACGAAATCAGCGCTGACCTGATGCTCGAAGCCTTGCAGCGCCTGTCGAAGAAGCATCTTATCGTTTTCGTCGCCTTCCGCGACGAGGTGCTGGAGGGGCTGGCGGCTTCCGAGCCGCAGGGTGCCGACGACATCACCCGCGCCATTTTCGCCCGCCGCTTACTGCAACAGCGCGAGACCGTCCACGCCACCCTGCGCCGCTACGGCATTGAGGTGCTGGAACCGACGACCGAGGCCATGGCCGTGCAACTGGTGCTCAAATATCTTGAGATGAAACGGGAGGACCGTCTGTGAGCGAGCCCGCCACCGAAAAACCGCCGCTGCAGCTCAAGAGCCAGAAGTTCCGCGAAGCGCGCGAAAAGGACTGGAAGGCGCTGGCCAAACAGGTCGACCGCGCCGAAAACGGCGGTTTGGGCAAGTTCACGACTGAGGAACTGCTGGACCTGCCGGTGCTCTACCGTTCCACCGTCTCGTCCCTGTCCATGGCGCAGTCGATCTCGCTCGACCGCAACCTGATCGGCTTTCTTCAGGCCTTGTGTGCGCGGGCCTATGTCTACATGTACGGCCCCCATGCCCGGCCCGGAGTCATCGCGCGCAACTTTTTCCTGCGCGAACTGCCGCGTTCGGTGCGCGCCCTGTGGGGCGAACTGGCCCTGTCCTTCCTCTGTCTGGCCTTGGGGATTCTGGGCGGTATCCTGATGTGCATGGCCGACCCTAGCTGGTACGATCCGCTGGTCGGCGGTATGTCTCAGGGCCGCGACCTCAACGCCAGCGCCGATAACCTGCGCAAGACCATCAGCGGGGCGGAAGACGGAGAGCCCCTGGCGGCCTTTTCGGTCTTCCTGATGACGCATAACACCAAGGTCACACTCATGGCGTTCGCGCTGGGGGTGATCGGCGGTCTGCCGACGGCTTTCCTGATGATCGTGTTCGGCATGTCGCTGGGGGCGATGGTGTGGCTGTTTGCCTCGCACGGTCTGGGGGTCGATTTCGTGGCTTGGCTGTCGATCCACGGCACGACCGAACTGGCGGCGGTCGTCATCGGGGCCGCCGCGGGCTTCCATCTGGCGCGGCGCATCATGTTCCCCGGTCATCTGACGCGCAAGGCGGCTTTGTCCCAGGCCGGGCGGCTGGCCGGGACGGCCATGATGGGGGCCATGCTGATGCTGATTATCGCCGGTTTTATCGAAGGCGTGGCGCGGCAGACCGTGACCGAAATGTGGGCGCGCTTCACCTTCGGCGGTGTGATGCTGGCCTTCTGGCTGGCCTACTATATCGGCATGGGCCGCGAACGTCGTCCGCCTGCGCAGGAGGTCAGCCGTGGCGAAGCGTGACCTGATGAAGGGCGGGGCTGCCACTCTGCCGCCGCTGCAGGGCCCGGTGACACCCGTGACGACCCCCGAAGGCGTGGTTCTGTCCTTCCGCACGGCGTCCTTTGCGGCGCGGCTGGGGGCGCTGGTCATCGACTTCCTGATTATCATACTGGCGCCGGTAGCGCTGGTATTGCTCTATTTCATCCTGCCGTTCGAGCACCTTAAACTGGACGGTGCGAAGATGGATCATCCCGTCATTCAGGCGATGATGATTCTGTTCGTGCTGATCGGCTTCTTCCTGCGTTCGGGCTATTTCATGTTCTTCGAACTGGGACCCCGCGCGGCGACGCCGGGCAAGCGCCTCATGAAGATCCGCGTGATCTCCCACGATGGCGGGCACCTGTCGCCGGCGGGCGTCATCACGCGCAACGCCTTGCGCGAGGTGGAACTGTACCTGCCGATGACCCTGGCGTTTCAGGCCAGCGTCGTCGGCGGCTGGCTGGCGCTGGTGGCACTTCTGTGGACGCTTATTCTGGCGCTGCTGCCGTTGTTCAACGCGTCACGGGCGCGGCTGGGCGATTTTCTGGGCGGGACTCGCGTCGTCTATGTGCCGCGTGAGAAACTCAGCTTCGATCTGGCCGAACAGGTGCACGCCACGCCCTCGGCGCTGATCTTTACCCCTGAGCAGATAAGCGTCTATGGCGAGAAGGAACTGGGCGTGCTGGAAGAGGTGCTGCGCGAACGGCGCGCGCCGACAATGCGCGCCGTGGCCGACCGCATCAAGACGCGCATCGGCTGGGTGACGCCGAAGGCGGTGACCGAGATTCCGTCGGATGAGGCCTTCCTCAGCGCCTATTACGCCGCGCTGCGCGCCCAGCTTGAGGGGCGTATGCTGATGGGCCGCCGCCGCAAGGACAAGTTCGACGAATAAAGGCGTTTCAGGCGAACACGTCTGCGGCGCTTTCGGCCGGTTTGCCTTCCTTGGCCTCGCGCAGGCAGACATAGGCCGCGACGCTGAACACCAGCGTGAAAACATCGCCCATGGCGTTGATCAGGCCCGAAACCGCCAGAAACACGGGCTGCGCCAGTTCCTGTCCCACATATTCCAGCGGCGCTTCGGCGATGCCGGTGAGGACTCCCTGTAACACGCCTACGCAGATGAACAGCCCCAGCAATGCCCAGCGATTGTCCCTGGTCAGCGCGAAGCTGCGCTTTATGGCGCCGATGATGCCTATGCCGCCTTCGGCGACATAGGCCGTGCAGGCGACCGAGGTGGCCTGCATCAGGATGATGCCCGGAATGATGAGCAAAAGGAAGCCGCAGATGTTCATCAGCATGCACAGGGCCGTGACGATCAGCAGCGGGACGATATTGATCAGGCTGCGCCCCAATGCATCTGACAACCGGAATTCGCTGCGCGCCAGGCCGGTGACGGCGATCTCGGTAATGATCGAATAGTTGATCATGTAGAGGGCGAGCCCTACCAGGGCATAGCCGGCCACGGGCCCGAAATTGCTGAACAGCGATTCGTACAGATTGTTGTCGACTTCGGCGGCCAGATCGGAAAGGAATACCGCGCCCAGCATGGACGGCACGCCAAGAATGAAAAAGGCGGTGCCGAAGATCACCACGAAATGGCGGCCCAGCAGATCGAAAGCGCGGCTGAAAATGGCTGTGAACATTGATCTTTCCCCCTGATGGGGAAGATTAAAGCGCATTCCGAAAAGTGTGCAACGGTTTTCGGAGTCAAATGCGCGACCAAACAGAAAATCAGAGCATGGTTCCGATCCAACGGGAGCGGAACCATGCTCTGCACCATCATGGCTGTCCTGACAAGGACATCCGCATCAGCCTAACCCCACGTTTCGCGCACGCCCTTGCGGCGGGCGAGGGCGTGGGAAATGGCGTTGGCGCGCGGCG
The DNA here is from genome assembly GCF_020535245.1 of Asticcacaulis sp. AND118. Classification (GTDB taxonomy): domain Bacteria; phylum Pseudomonadota; class Alphaproteobacteria; order Caulobacterales; family Caulobacteraceae; genus Asticcacaulis. Next base: position 584,993 of record NZ_CP084911.1, read on the forward strand.
GGATTTCGGCTGCCGGCTTGCCGAACAGCCAGCCCTGACCGTAGCCGATGCCAAGATCCTTCGACAGGCGCACCATGTCTTCGTTCTCGATCATTTCGCCGATGCAGTGGCATTTCAGTTCCTGGCACAGGATGCTGAGCGAGTGGATCAGGGCCTTCTGGCGCGGCTGGGTGAGGGCTGTCTTCAGGAAGGGACCGTCGATCTTGATATAGTCGACGTCGAAGCGGCGCAGGTAATTATAGGCCGCCGCGCCAGAGCCAAAATCGTCGAGGCAGATCTTGTAGCCGCGGCGGCGCAGGTCGGCGAGGAAACGCGCGGCGTCCTCGACATCCTCGACCACGTGGGATTCGGTCAGTTCGAACATCAGGCGGTTTTTCAGCGACGGCTCGGCCTTGAGGCGCGCGCTGAGGCGGTCGCGGAACTGCGCGTTCTGCACCGACAGGCCGGACAGGTTCACCGCGATGGATTCGCCGGGATAGTGTTTCAGCGCCGTGATCGCCTTGTCGCAAACGGCCAGATCGAACTCGACCGCCAGCCCGACCTGTTCGGAAAAACGCACCGTGTCGTAGGAATCCATGCCGCCGGTAAAGCGCAGCAAAGCCTCGTAGTGCTGGACTTCGCGTGATGCGATGTCCACGACCGGCTGGAAATGCAGATTGAACTGCCCGGCGGCGAGGATGGCCTTGACACGGGCATACTGGTCCACCGCGGCGTTGATGGCCGCATTGAGGCTGTTCTGCAGGTCCTGGCCGTCAAGCGAGGCGCTCTTGGTGAACTTGTCCACCACGTAGGACAGGGCCTTGGCGACGCTGTCCTCGCTGAGATTGGCGGTATCGAGCGACAGGGTGACGACGCTGGAAGAGACCCGATCCTTTTTGACGCCGGCATTGGTCAGCACCTGCTGGATGTCGCCCATCAACTGGTCTTCGCTGACCGCGTCAGGGCCTTGGCCGGCCACCACGCCGAATTCTTCATTCCCCAGACGCGCGGCGGTGCCGGTCGGACCGGACGAGGCGCGCAGCAGGGCGCCGATTTCGCCCATGAGCTGCTCCGAGCGCGACTGCGGCATCTCTCCCATGGCATCGGTCAGACCGTTGAGACGGATGAGTTGCATTTCCTTCAGCATGGCCGCGCCGGAACCGCTGTCGCCCGGCTTGATCGAGCGCGACGCCATGTGTTGAAAGTCGCACATGTCGAGCAGGCCGGATACGTCGTCGCGCGCGGGCAGGGCGCGCGCCAGCGGCTCGGACAGAACGGTGATGGTGAGGTAGGTGTGCTGGCGGTCGGGCAGGTAGCAGGCGCCGAGATTGACGTGCAGCGGCTTGCGCCCTTCGGGTTTCAGGCGCACGGTCGCGGGGTCGAGACGACCGATTTCACGCGTGCGCTTGAGCAGGCGGGCAACCAGATACCGTTCAGAGACTGGGAACAGCGCCTCGATCGATTGCCCTTTGAGAGTCTGGGCGTCTTCGGCCAGAAGCGCATTGGTCGCGCCGACGGTGCGTACGATACGCGACTGGGCGTCCACCTCCACCAGAAGGTCTGCAGCAGCCAGTGAAAAGGCGATATAGCGGTCGCGCTGGGTCTTGTAATCGTCGCGTTCGGGCATGCCGCCAATACTTCCTCACCCGGTTTTATAAACAGCACCGGCACTCACAAACCGCTAAATAAGCATGCAAAACTTAATAAAGCTTCTGCACGCGTCTCTTTGGCGCATGGGGCCGCATACGGATTGACAGTACAGACTTGTCTGTCACAATCCGGACGTATCTGACACGGAGTATGCATCATGTCCGGAGCCAAGACCGGTGTAAAGGACCGCATTCTGCAAACCGCCCTGCCTTTGTTCGCCGGGCAGGGGTTTCGCGCCACTGGCATCGACCGCATCATCGCCGATTCGGCGGTGGCCAAGGCCAGCTTCTACCGGCACTTTCCGTCGAAGGACGACCTGATTCTGGCCTGTCTCGAACGCTGGCACATTTCGCATTTTGCGGCGCTGAAAATGGCCGTGGAGGATGTCGAGGTCAAATCGAGACCGCTGGCCCTATTCGACGTCCTGCCGGAGGTCGTCGAGGCGAGCCTGCGCGGCGACCTGCTGATCACGGCGACGGTCGAGTTCGGCAATGCGCGTCCGGCCATTGCCGACATGGTCGCGTCGGCGCGCCGTCAGGTGCGCGAATGGTTCGAGGTCTTGCTGGGCGAGGCCGGCTATGCCGATCTGGCCGAAGGCCTGTCGCACGAATGGCTTCTGCTCTATGAGGGGGCAATGGTCGGGTCTTTACGCGAAACGCCGGCCCACGCCTCGCGCTGGGCGCGCGCCAATGCCGAGCGCAGCCTGCAGCAGATCCAGCTCAAGCGTTTGCTCAGCAAGACCCTGCCCGGACATTAAGGCGGCGGTCGGCGTCGCCGTTAACACAATCGAAAACGCTGATGTGCCATTTGTCTGACGAGTATCGCGCGTAAAAGACGTGCCGGCAGGACAGAACGACGATGTACAGAATAATTGCGTGTTTGCGCGATCAGCATGACTGGGCGCTGGTTTTGCTGGCAGCCGTCGTATGTATAGCTGCGTCTTTCACGGCCCTGACCCTGGCCCGCCGCGCCCGCGCTACTGAAGGCCGCGAGCGGCTGCGCTGGATCGGCATGGCGGGCCTCGCCGCCGGTTTCGGCATCTGGGCCACGCACTTCATTGCCATGCTGGCCTATAATGCCGGCGTCGCCACGGGCTACGACCTCCCCAAGACCTTTCTGTCGCTGATCATCGCCGTGACCCTGACGGGGAGCGGCATCGCCCTGGCTGTGTCGGAAAACAAGGCGCTGTGGCGCGGCGTCGGCGGCGCATTGCTGGGGCTGGGCGTCGCGGGTATGCACTATACGGGCATGTCGGCGGTGATCGCGCCGGCACAGTTGCATTGGCATTCGGATATGGTCGCCGCGTCGGTCCTGATCGGCATGGCGTTGGGTGCAGCCGCCCTGTGGCTGGCGACGGGTTCTTCGCGGCATGGACTGTGGGGCGGCAGCCTGCTGATGGTGCTGGGCATCGTCGCACATCACTTTACGGGCATGGGTGCGCTCGACGTAACGCCCGATCCGCGCATCGCCACGGGCGGCCTCATGCTCAATCCGGGCAGCATGTCGATTACAGTGGCCGTCGTCGCTGTGACCGCGATGGGCTTCTGTATCATGAGCCTGCTCCAGCGTCAGCAGTTCGAAGCCGCGGTCGCCGCCAACGAGCGCCACATGCGCATCCTGATCGATTCCGTGCGCGACTACGCCATCTACATGCTCGATCCTCAGGGCCGCGTCACCAACTGGAACGCCGGCGCGCAACGCTTCAAGGGTTATGAAGCTTCGGAAATCGTGGGCCAATCTTTCGAGGTCTTCTTCCCGGAAGCCGATCGTCAGGCCAACCGCCCGCAACAGATATTGCAAACGGCTCTGGAGCAGGGCCGCTACGAAGAAGAGGGACAGCGCGTGCGTAAGGACGGCACGCCCTTTCTGGCTCACGTCGTTCTGACCCCCATGTACGAGAGCGACGGCTCCCTGATCGGTTTTGCCAAGGTGACACGCGACATCACGCAACGCCGCGCCGACCGTGAAAAGCTGGTGCGCACCACGCACAATTTTGACACGGCGCTCCGTCACATGTCGCAGGGGCTGAGCCTTTACGACTCCGAACACCGTCTCGTTTTCGCCAATCCGCGCGTCCTGACCATGTTCGGCAATGATGCGGAAATGACCATGCCGGGCACCTCTTTCCGGGATATTTTGACGAATATCCTGCGTCGCAACGGGGCGACCGAGGCCCATATCGAAGCCCGCTACCGCGCCCACATGGACCTGATCGCTCAGCCCGAAGGCGGCACGCTGATCTCCGAATTCGCCAACGGCACCGTCCTTTCGATCACGCACCGTCCCATGCCGGAAGGCGGCTGGGTCTCGACGATCGATGACGTTACGGCGCGCAGACAGGACGAGGCCCGTATCGCGCATATGGCGCGGCACGACGGGCTGACCGGCCTGCCCAACCGCGAACATTTCAATCAGCACGCCGACCGCGAGCTGGAGCGCGCCCTGCGCGCCGGGCATAAGGTGGCGGCCGTGGCTATCGACCTTGATCGCTTCAAGGAAATCAACGATATGCGGGGTCATGCCGCCGGTGATCAGGTTCTGAAGATCATTGCCGAACGCCTGCAGATGCTGTGCGACGACTCAGAATTTGTGGCCCGCATCGGCGGCGACGAGTTTGCCTGCGTCAAACACTACACCGATCCGCGCGAGTTGAGCGACTTCGTCAGCCGTGTGCACGACGCCCTGCATCAGCGCATCGATCTGGACGGCTTCGAGCTGGCCACAGGCGGCTCCGTCGGCGTCGCCACCTATCCCAACGATGCCGATGGCCGCGAGCCGTTGATGAATAACGCCGATCTGGCGCTTTACCGCGCCAAGTCGCAGCCGCGCATCGCCGGTCAGGAAACGGTCTGTTACTACGAAGCCCGTATGGACGAAGCCGCGCGCGACCGCCGCGCCCTGGCCAAGGACCTGTGGCAGGCCATCGCGCGTGATGAGTTGCGCGTCCACTATCAGGTGCAGAAATCCGTCACCTCTCAGGCCATCACCGGCTACGAAGCCCTGCTGCGCTGGCAACATCCCCAGCGTGGTTTCGTCAGCCCGGTGGACTTCATTCCGGTGGCTGAGGAATGCGGCGCCATCCTCGAAATCGGCGAATGGGTGCTGCGCACGGCCTGTGCCGAGGCGGCGTCGTGGAACAACGACGCCAAGGTGGCCGTGAACCTGTCGCCGGTGCAGTTGTCGCATCCCGATCTGGTCGGCATGGTGCACGCCATCCTGATCGAAACCGGCCTCTCGCCGCAGCGTCTGGAGCTGGAAATCACCGAGTCGACCATTATCGGCGACAAGACCCGCGCCCTGCACATCCTGCGTCAGATCAAGAGTTTCGGCGTCACCATCGCTATCGACGATTTCGGCACCGGTTACTCGTCGCTCGATACGCTCAACGCCTTCCCGTTCGACAAGATCAAGATCGACCGGTCCTTCCTGATGGAGGCCGAACAGAGCCCTCAGGCGCGCGCCATCATCCGCGCCATTCTGGCGCTGGGCAAGAGCCTCGAAGTGCCTGTGCTGGCCGAGGGCGTCGAGACCATCGCGCAACTGGAACTGCTGCGCAGCGAAGGCTGCGACGAGGCGCAGGGCTACTATTTCGGCCGCCCCGCCGCCCAGATTCTCGACGAATCGTCGTCGGCCCGTCTGAGCGCCTGATCCCGGTTGAAGAATTCGGCAATTAAATCGCAGGGTCTGCGACGGATTCATATCCGGCTACCGTAACAGACAGCGGTGCACATCCTGTTCTGGCCGCAAGCGGGCCCCCTCTTGGCGCTTGCGGCCGTTTTTTTCTCTCCGGCTTGTCAGTGCTCATCAGGGACTTGTCAGGGGAAGGGATGTGAGCCAAGACACCTGACCACAGACGTCGCCTGACCAAGGGTTTCCATGCTGTCCCGCTTCTTTATCGACCGTCCCATCTTCGCCTGGGTGGTGGCCATCGTCATCATGCTGGCCGGTCTGCTTTCGATCCGTACACTGCCCGTCGAACAATATCCCGACATCGCCCTGCCGCAGGTGCGGGTGAACGCCTCCTATCCGGGGGCGTCGGCCAAGACGGTCGAGGATTCGGTGACGCAGATCATCGAGCAGGGGATGACCGGTCTCGATCGCCTGAAGTATATGACGGCGTCGTCCTCGGACAGCGGATCGGCCAATGTGACGCTGGTCTTCGAAGCCGGGACCAATATCGACACGGCCCAGGTGCAGGTGCAGAACCAGATTCAGGCCGTGATCAACCGTCTGCCGCAGGACGTGCAGGCGCAGGGCGTGCGGGTCAACAAGGCCTCGAACAACATGCTGCTGGTCATCTCGCTCTATTCGACCGACGGCTCGCTGACCAATGCCGACCTTGGCGACTATCTGGTCTCGAACATTCAGGACACGCTGGCGCGTGTTGACGGGGTGGGGGAAACCAATGTGTTCGGTTCCGGCTACGCCATGCGCATCTGGCTCAATCCGGAAAAGCTGGTCGGCTATAATCTGACGCCCGCCGACATCGTCACCGCCATTCGAGCCCAGAACGCGCAGGTCTCCGCCGGTCAGCTTGCGGCGCAGCCGACGACCGACGACATCGCGCTCAACGCCACCATCACCTCTCAGTCGCGCCTGACAACAGCGGCGGAATTCCAGAACATCATCGTCAAGAGCGACGCGTCGGGCGCCACCGTCTATCTGCGCGACGTCGCCCGCGTCGAACTGGGGCAGCAGAATTACGAGTCGATCAGCCGCATCAACGGCCAACCCGCCACCGGCATCGCTATCAGTCTCGCCACAGGCGCCAATGCGCTGAAAACGGCTGATTTGGTCAAGGCCGAGATGGAGACGATGTCGAAGGCCTTCCCCAAGAATATCGCCTACGCCATCCCCAACGACTCGACCGACTTCATCAAGCTGTCGATCAAGGAGGTGGTGAAGACGCTGATCGAAGCCATTGTACTGGTCTTCATCGTCATGTTCCTGTTCCTGCAGAACTGGCGCGCCACCATCATCCCGACCATCGCGGTTCCCGTTGTGCTCCTGGGGACACTGGGGATTCTGGCGGCCTTCGGCTATTCGATCAACCTTCTGACCATGTTCGGGCTGGTTCTGGCCATCGGCCTCCTGGTCGATGACGCCATTGTCGTGGTGGAAAACGTCGAGCGCGTAATGCACGAAGAGGGGCTCGATCCCAAGGAAGCCACGCGCAAATCGATGGATGAAATCACCGGCGCGCTGATCGGCATCGGCCTCGTTCTGGCCGCCATGTTCGTGCCCATGGCCTTCTTCGGCGGCACGCAGGGCATCATCTATCGTCAGTTCTCGATCACCATCGTTTCGGCCATGGCCCTGTCGGTTCTCGTCGCCCTGGTCCTGACGCCGCCGCTCTGCGCGACCATTCTCAAGCCGATCGACCACGAAAAACACGCTGAAAAGAAGGGCTTCTTCGGCTGGTTCAACAAAAGCTTCAACGCCGCCAGCCACGGCTATATGCGCAGCGTCGGCAAAATCGTCGGCAAGCCGCTGCGCTATCTGGCCATCTATGGCGTGGTTATCGTCGCCTGCGCCATGATGTTCCGCGTCCTGCCGACCTCCTTCCTGCCGGACGAGGATCAGGGCTTCATGCAGGCCATCGTGCAACTGCCCGTCGGCACCACCAGCAAGACGACCAACGAGGTGGTGAAGAAGGTCGAGGCCTATCTGAGCAAGGACCCGACCGCGCGTTACGTCTTTGCCCGCGTCGGTTCCAACGGTCAGAACCAGGGGCAGGTCAATATCCGCATGAAGCCGTTCGAGGAGCGCGGCACAAGCGACCTGCGCGTGCCGGCGGTGATCGAGCGCGCCCGCAAGGAATTCGCCAAGCCCGAATACCGCAATGCCCGCGTCATCCCCACCCAACCGCCGGTCGTGCGCTCATTGGGCGACGCATCGGGCTTCTCCTTCGTCATCAAGGACGTCGGCGGCGTCGGCCCGCAGGCTCTGCTGGCGGCGCGCAACGACTTCATCCGCCGCGCCGAAGGCGATCCGCGCCTGGGCTCGGTGCGCTCCGGCGGACAGGACCTGACGCCGCAGCTCAAGATCGACATCGACAAGACCGCGGCCGGCGCCATGGGAGTCAGCGTTTCCGACATCAACGCCATGCTCTCGGCGGCGTGGGGCGGCTCCTACGTCAACGACTTCATCGACCGTGGCCGCGTCAAGCGCGTCTATGTGCAGGCCGATACGCCCTACCGTATGCGTCCGGAAGACCTGAACCGCTGGTACGTGCGCAACAGAGACAGCGCCATGGTGCCCTTTTCGGCCTTCGGCTCCAGCCGCTGGCAGTCGGGCACGCCGACGCTTGAGCGCTACAACGGCTCGCCCTCGACGGGGGTGCAGGGCGCGACGGCGGAAGGCGTGTCGTCGGGCGACGCCATGGCCGCCGTCGAGGAACTGGCCGCCGATCTGCCGCAGGGCACGGCGATCGAATGGACCGGCCTGTCGTTGCAGGAACGCGAATCCGGCGCGCAGGCCCCGGCGCTGTACGCCCTGTCGGTGCTGGTCGTCTTCCTGCTGCTGGCGGCTCTGTACGAGAGCTGGACCATTCCCTTTTCGGTCATTCTGGTGCTGCCGCTGGCGGTGCTGGGGGCTCTGGTGGCGACCTGGGCACGCGGTCTGGACAACGACATCTTCTTCCAGGTCGGGCTTCTGACCACGATCGGCCTGTCGTGCAAGAACGCCATCCTCATCGTCGAATACGCCCGAACGCTTCAGGAGCGCGGCATGGGACTGATCGACGCCACGCTGGAAGCTTCGCGTATTCGTTTGCGTCCGATCCTGATGACCTCGTTCGCCTTCACCTTCGGCGTCCTGCCGCTGGCCTTGGCCAATGGGGCGGGCTCCGGCGCGCAGCACGCCATCGGCACCGGCCTGATCGGCGGCGTCCTGTCGGCGACCCTGTTGGCCATCTTCTACATTCCGCTGTTCTTTGTGCTGGTGCAGAAGCTGTTCAACCGCAAGTACCGCAACGAAGTCAAATCGGCCTAGGCTCGTTACGCGCCCCTTTACGTTCACTCGTCCCCGTTTTAGGTTGCCGATGCAACCGTCAGCATTTGGGGGCAGGGGACGTAATATGACAGGCGAAATCGAAGCGGTTGCGGATGTGGCGACGGGGACCTTGGCCGCGCACGCTGTCGATGGCGGCGAAGGCGGCGGGCATGGGCGCGGCAACTGCCTGAACTGCGGTGAAAAGCTGACTGGTCCCTATTGTCACGCCTGCGGCCAGGCGGCGCACACCCATCGCACCCTGATGGGCTTCGGGCACGACATACTGCACGGCGTTTTTCACTTCGAAGGCCGTTTCTGGCATACGATTCCGCTGCTGGTCGCCAAGCCGGGCGAACTGACGCGCCGCTATATCAACGGCGAGCGCATCCGGTTTATCTCGCCCGTGGCGCTGTTCCTGTTCATGGTGTTTCTCACCTTCGCCGTGCTCAACTTCGGGCCGGGCGTCGATGTCAATACTGGCATTCGCACGGCGGCGCATAAGACCGAGATCGCCAATACGCAGGCCGAGATACGCACGCTGGAGGCTGCGCGCCGTACGAAGCTTGCCGACGGTCGGGGGGCGGACGCCATAGACGCCCAACTCAATGCCAAACGCGAGACTCTTGAACAACTCAGGGCAGGTCAGATCGTGACCGATGGCGCGCTCGATCCCGGGTTCGAGGCCAAGATGCATACAGGCGTGAAGCCCATAGACAAGGTGATCCATAAGGTCGCCCAGAACCCCAACCTGTTCGTCTACAAGCTCCAGTCCTCCGCCTATAAGTTCCTGTGGCTGCTCATCCCCATTTCGCTGCCCTTCATCTGGCTGATGTTCGCCTGGCGGCGCGATGTCGCCCTGTACGATCACGCCGTCTTCGCCACCTATTCGCTGTCGGCCATGATGCTGCTGATGATCGTCCTGCACCTGCTGTCGCTGATCGGCCTGCCGGACGTCATAGGCAACTGGGCGCTGGTGCTGGCGCCCCCCTTTCACATGTACCGGCAGCTACGCGGCGCCTATGGCGTCAGCCGGTTCGGCGGTTTGTGGCGGGTGGTCTTTCTTTTGGTCTCCGCCGGCATCTCGTCTGTCATCTTCGCTCTGGTGCTTATCCAGATGATGATGGGGCACTAGATCCTTATGTTTTCTTATGGAAACATAAGGATCTGGATTTTGTTTACGCCCTCGCCGGGCGGTGGCTCCGCCACCTTTGCCGCCGCCGCAATGGCGGCTTGAGCGGAATGATCCCATCAGAAATCATTCCGCTCAAGCGCATTTGACTCCGAAAACGGAAGCCCCTTTTAGGAGTCAAATGTGTGTCTAAACAAAGTTTAGAACGCGTGTCACCAAGTTCAGACCCAAGCCGATTCCAGCGCGATTCAGGTGCGACATATCCGGCCCACTTAAACGAAAAACCCCCTGCACTACGCGGCGCAGGGGGCGAAAGACCTGATCGGACAGACGCTTTTAGTCGAGCCTGACCACGACCACCGACTTGGCCGGAATAGTCAGTTCCAGAACATTGCCCTTCACCTTGCCGCCCTTGAACGCGGCGAGCGAGATGGCTTCCGGCTGGCCCGGCACGTTATGGGCGTCCATCTTGTCAGCGGTCAGGATGTCGCCGGAGACGGTCCTGGCCTTCAGCGAGCCGAGGTTGATGTTCAGCACATAGCCTTCGGTCAGGTTGGTGTTGGCGACGCCGATATAGGTTTTGCCGTCCCTGGCCTTGGCGGCCGTAACGTTGAACGCCGGATAGGCCTGCTCCTTGCCCTCCTTGTCCTTGCCCAGCAGCGACGGGGCGGCGACATCGAGCGGGATCAGGGTCGCGTCCTGGAACGGCACATACATTTTGTAGGCGTAATAGGTCGGAGTCAGGGCCATTTTTTCCTTGTCGGTCAGGATAACGGCCTGCAGGACGTTCACGGTCTGAGCGATGTTGGTCATCTTCACGCGCTCGGTATAGCGATGGAAGATGTTGAAGTTATAGGCCGCCACGATGCCGTCGCGCAGGGTGTTCTGCTGATAGAGGTGACCCGGATTGGTGCCGGGCTCGACGTCGTACCAGGTGCCCCATTCATCGACATAGAGCGCGATGCGCTTCTTGGGGTCGTGCTTGTCCATCGCGGCCATGTGGTCGCGGATGATCTTGTCCATGCGGGAGGTCTGATAGAAGGTGGAATACCACTGATCGACCGGGAAGTTGGTCGCCGGGCCCTTCTTTGACCAGTTGGCGGTCGGCAGGGTGTAGTAGTGCAGCGAAATGGCGTCCATGCGCTTGCCGGCGCTGCCGACCACCACGTCGGTCCAGTTTACATCGTCGGCGTTCGAGCCGGACGCCACGCGCACGGCGGGATTGTCCGCGCCCTTATGGAAGAAGGCCGAGAAGCGGCGATATTCGTCGGCGTAGTATTCCGGGCGCATTTCGCCGCCGCAGCCCCAGCTTTCGTTGCCGATGCCGATGAAGGGCACCTTGAAGGGCTTGTCATGGCCGTTGGCGCGGCGCTCCTTGGCCAGATCGTCATCGCCGGGCGAGGTCATGTACTCGATCCATTCGCGCATCTCGGTCGGGTTCGACGAGCCGACATTGACCGCCAGATAGGCTTCGGAATTGGTCTGCTCGACGAAATCGAAGAATTCGTGCGTGCCGAAGGCGTTGCTTTCGGGCGTGCCCCCCCACCAGTTGTTCTTACGCGACGGACGACTGGAGCGCTCACCGATACCGTCGCGCCAGTGGTATTCGTCGGCGAAGCAGCCGCCGGGCCAGCGCACGTTCGGCATCTTGATGGCTTTCAGCGCCGCCACAACGTCGTTGCGTATGCCCCGCGTATTGGGAATGGGCGAATCCGGTCCGACCCAGATGCCTTCATAAACGCCGAGGCCGAGGTGTTCGGAGAACTGACCGTAGATATGGCGCGGAATTTCCAGGCCGGGCTGATCCGGTTTCAGCGTGGCGTCGATCCGGACCGGCGCGGCCAGAGCGGCGGAGGCCGAACAGCCGATAGTGGCCGTCAGCGCCAGCGTCGTAAGTGTCTTCAACATGGGCTTACCTTTGTGCAGTCGTTTCTTATGATTAGGGCCGTTCAAGCGTTACTACGGAATGCGCGGGCACAGCGACGCTCAGGGTGTTGTCCTGATGCCAGTTCCGTTACATAGGGCGATTTGGTGGCGATTAGGGCGATTGGGGTTAGCTCACGCGCCCTAACATATCCTGCGTCCTCTTGCTTTTTATTGTCCTACAATTAGCACGCGATAAGGCGAAATCAACCGCTTTTCCACGCCCGTCAGTGCCGGGAAAACGATTGTATCGATGGTCACTTTTTAATGACGCCCTTTTGAGACCCGCGTGAACGCTCAAAAGGCTAGGATTGAGCATGTTCCGAAACGTGTGAGGCAGGGTCACCTGCTCGAACGCCCTCTCGGATCGGGGTGCGCGATTCGTTTCATAGACGTTTGTTCACGGGCGTTTTGTGCGCCGCCCACTTCGCATCGCAATACGGGAGCGGGCTTTAATAATGGCATCCTTATGGCTCTTTCGGCCATTTTGGGAGGCAATCCGAGGCGGTGAGACCACTGGTTTGGCCCGCCGCTGAACGGCCCGCTTCGCGGCCTGTGGCTTCGCGTCTTCGAAGCCTGACAAAAAAGACGGCGACTGACATATGATCCTACCTGACCGGCTGGACGCGCGGGCGACTGCGCTGTTTCTGGATATCGATGGCACTTTGGCGCACATTCGCCCGCGTCCTGAAGACGTCGGCCCCGATGTGCGGCGCAACGACCTTTTGAAGCGCGCGCGCCGCGTGCTGACCGGACGGCTGGCCATTCTGTCCGGCCGGTCCATTTCCGAAATCGACTACATTACCGGGAACAGCGTGCGGGCCGTCGCCGGTGTGCACGGACTGGAGCGTCGCGACGCCGAAGGCGAGCGCCGCGACCACATGCTGACCGACGAGGTGCGCCACGCGCTGGATCAGGCGCTTCTGGTGCTCACCGCTCTGGCGGAACAGAAGCCCGGCGTCCTGATCGAGACCAAGGGCAAGTCAATCGGCGTGCACTATCGGCTCAATCCCGACGCTGAGGGTATGGTCAAGACCATCACCTCCAACCTGGCGCAAAATTCGCTGCTGGTGCTGCAACTGGGCGACCGCGTGGCCGAACTGCGCGCGCCGGGCCCGGACAAGGGCGACGCGCTCCGGGCCTTCATGAACGAAGCGCCGTTCGAGGGCTTCACGCCGGTGTTTGTCGGCGACGATCTGACCGACGAGCACGCCTTCCGGGCGGCGGCGCAAGGGGGTGGCTTCGGCATCCTGGTCGGTGAGCCGCGTGAGACAGCGGCCCGCTTCTGCCTGCCCAATGTGCAGGCTGTGCTGGACTGGCTGGAAGCGGGGGTGACGCATCATGCCTGATCAGTCCGCGTCTATCCCGGTCGCTGCGACCGATGCCGAACCGCGTAAAAACCCGCTGAGCCACACGCTCGACCTCGGCCTGATCGGCAACGGCACGGTATCGGCGCTGATCGACGATAGAGGCAACTGGGTCTGGGCCTGCGTGCCGCGCTTCGACGGCGATCCGGTGTTCAGCAACCTGCTCAGCGGCGTCGAAGCGACCGATGCAGCCGCTGAAGGTGTGTGGGCCATCGACCTGATCGGTCTGGCGCGCGCCGAACAGGTCTATGAGCGCAACAGCGCCGTCCTGCGCACCGTCCTGACCGACGAAAAGGGCGCGCAGCTTGAGATTCTCGACTTCTGCCCGCGCTTTCGCCACCATGAGCGTCAATACCGTCCGGTGGCCTTCTGCCGTCTGATCAGGCCGCTGGCCGGCGCGCCGCGCATCTGTATGCGTTTGCGCCCCATGCGCGATTATGGCGCGACGCGGGCCCCGCACTCCTTCGGCTCGAACCATATCCGTTTCTTGGGCGTCGACACCGATCTGCGCCTGACCACCAACTGCCCGATTTCGCACCTTCTGAACGCGCGCACCTTCCGGCTGGAAGAGACGATGGCCTTCTTTCTGGGGCCGGACGAGCCGTTTTCGACCGGCATCCTGCAAGGGGTGCGCGACATGTACGAGCAGACCGACGCCTACTGGAAGCGCTGGGTGCGCACCCTGTCCCTGCCTTTGGAATGGCAGGACGCCACCATCCGCGCCGCCATCGCGCTCAAACTGTGCGTCTATGAAGAGACCGGCGCCATCGTCGCGGCCATGACCACGTCCATCCCCGAAGCGCCGCATTCCGGCCGCAACTGGGATTACCGTTACTGCTGGATCCGCGACGCCTATTATGTGGTGCAGGCCCTGACGCGGCTGGGGGCGGTCGATATTCTCGAAAACTACCTGAAATACCTGCGCAATATCGTCGATCAGGCGGGCGAGGGGCCGATTCAGCCCGTCTATGGCATCGGGTTCGGCCCGGAACTGCCGGAAACCGAAGCGGCAGCGCTGCCGGGCTATTGCGGCATGGGGCCGGTGCGGATCGGCAATCTGGCCTATATCCAGCACCAGCACGACGTCTACGGGCAGATCGTCCTGTCCTCGGTCCACGCCTTCTTCGATCAGCGCCTGTTGCAGCCGGGCACGCCGACCGACTTCGCGGCGCTGGAAAAGATGGGCGAGCGGGCGATGGAGGTCTTCGACAAGGCCGATGCCGGCCTGTGGGAATACCGCACCCTGTCGAACATCCACACCTATTCGGCCCTGATGTGCTGGGCGGCCTGCGACCGGCTGGAAAACGCCGCTCTGGCCCTGGGTCTCGATGACCGTGCCGAGGTGTGGCGCGCCCACGCCCTGACCATCCGCGAGGCGATCGAGACGCGGGCCTTCTGCGGTGAAGGCGGCAGTTTCAGCGCCTGTTTCGACCACGCGCAACTGGATGCCAGCCTCCTGCAGATGATCGACCTGCGCTTCCTCACGCCCGACGATCCGCGCCACCTGGCGACGCTGGCGGCGGTCGAGGCGGGCCTGCGCCGGGGCGAACACATGCTGCGCTACGCCGTGCCGGACGATTTCGGCGAGCCGGAAACGGCCTTCAACTTCTGCACCTTCTGGCTGATCGAGGCCCTGCATCACGCCGGCCGCAGCGACGAGGCGCGCACCCTGTTCGAAGGGATGCTGAGGCGGCGGACCTCTGCCGGTCTGCTGTCGGAAGACACCGCATACGACGACGGCCAGCTCTGGGGCAACTATCCTCAGACCTATTCGCTGGTCGGCATTATCAACTGCGCCGGGCTGCTCAGCCGCCCGTGGCGCGATGTCAGGTAAGGAGTAAGAGTCATGGGGCGACTTATCGTTGTTTCAAACCGCGTCAACCCGCCGGCCGACGCCAATGTCGGCACGCAGGGCGGACTGGCCATGGCGCTGTCGGCGGCCTTGCGCGAAGAAAACGGCATCTGGTTCGGCTGGTCGGGTCAGACCACCGACGCCTTCACCGGCCACCTGTCGATCCAGAAGATCGGCGGGGTGACCGTGGCCCTGACCGACCTCGAAGCGCAGGACGTACAGGAATATTATAACGGCTACGCCAATCGCACCCTGTGGCCGCTGTTCCACTACCGCACCGATCTGGTGGCCTTCGAGCGCAGCTTCGACGAAGGCTATCTGCGGGTCAATCAGCGTTTCGCCGACACGCTTTTCCCGCTGGTCGAAAAAGAGGACCTGCTGTGGGTGCAGGACTATCACCTGCTGCCGCTCGCCTCGATGCTGCGTAAGCACGGCGTGACCAACCGCATCGGCTTCTTCCTGCATATTCCGTGGCCGGCCATGCGGGTGTTCCAGACCCTGCCCAAGCACAAGGAACTGGTCGAGACCCTGTTCGACTACGACCTGATCGGCTTCCAGACCGAAGACAGCCTCAACGCCTTTCAGGAATATGTCCTGCACGCCGCCGAGGGCGAAAGGCTGCCCGACGGACGCCTGCGGGCCTTCGGCAAGACGATACAGGCGGGGGCCTTCCCAATCGGCATCGACAGCGAGGACTTCACCGCCGCCGCCACCTCGGACAAGGCTTCGGCCTTCTACAATCTGATGCGTAATTCGCAGGCCGGGCGCAAGATGATCACCGGCATCGACCGGCTCGACTATTCCAAGGGGCTTGAGGAGCGGTTTCTGGCCTATGAGCAGTTTCTCAACAACCACCCGCGTATGGAGGGCGAAGTGTTCCTGATGCAGATCGCCACGGCGACGCGCGAGGAGGTCGACACCTATCAGGACCTGCGCGCGCGGCTCGACAGTCTTTCGGGACGCATCAACGGCGCGCACGCCACCATCGACTGGGTGCCGGTGCGCTACGTCAACCGGGCCTACCGCCGCGATGAACTGGCGGGCATCTATCGTGCTTCGCATGTCGGGCTGGTGACGCCCTTGCGCGACGGGATGAATCTGGTGGCCAAGGAGTTCGTGGCGGCGCAGGACGAGAACGATCCGGGCGTCCTCATCCTGTCGGAATTCGCCGGGGCGGCGGCCCAGATGAAGGCGGCGCTGATCGTCAATCCCTTCGACCGTCAGGCCATGGCCGAGGCCATTGCCGACGCCGTGCACATGCCGCTCAAGGAACGCAGGCAGCGCCATGCCGATCTGATGACCGGGGTCATGACCGAGGACGTGGTGTGGTGGCGCAACGACTTCGTGGCGCGGCTGAAGGACGATCGGGGGGTGACGCCGGATGGCGCGACCTTTCCCGACGACCGGGTCGTAAAGTTACCGGTCGCTGGATAAATTTCCTCCCTACGCGACGTCACAAAAGAAAAAGCCAGCTGATGGCTCAGCCGGCTTTGCTCGCGCGCTGGGTTCGGTTTTTATGCTGCCGCCAGTTCGCTCAGGGCCTTGGAGGCGCTTTCGATCGCCGCCGCCTTGACGTCCGGACCGAAGGCCATGGCTTCCGAGCGGATGAAGGTCACGTCGGTGATGCCGATAAAGCCGAGCAGCGTGCGGATATGGCCTTCCTGAAAGTCCATGACCGAGGCCGGGCCTTCGGAATATTTGCCGTCGCGGGTTTCGATAACCACGGCCTTGGTGTTCTTGACCAGACCTTCGGGCCCGGCTTCGGTGTAGCGGAAAGTGCGGCCGGCGCGCAGCACGTAGTCAAACCACGTCTTCAGCAGGGCCGACATGCCGAAATTGTACATCGGCGCGCCCAGCACCAGAATATCGGCGGCTTCCAGTTCCGACACGCGGGCTTCGACGGTTTCGGCCAGGGCCGACGCTTCGACGCTTTCGCCGACATTGCCGAAGAAGCCGTTGATGTTCGACGCGCTCAGGACCGGGAGCGGGTTGAGGCCGAGGTCGAGTTCGACGAACTGCGCCTTGGGGTCGGCCTTCAGCAGGCTGTCCTTATAGGTGTCGACCAATTGACGCGAGATCGAGCCTTCGCCCTTGATCGAGGAATTGACAATGAGAACCTTGGACATGGCAGTCTCCTTTATTCGGTAATCGTAACTGATGCGATTATGTTTAAGTTTGTAAAGAGGATGTTTGAAAAAAACAGCGCTCTTTGTATCTGAAGGTTGTTAGAAGCGCCCCGCCTGATAGTCGGCGAAGGCTTGATAGATTTCCTGCGGCGTGTTCATGACGAACGGACCGTGGCGCGCGATGGGCTCTTTCAGCGGTTGACCCAGCACGACGAGCACGCGGGCGCCGTCGATGCCGCCGGTGAGCGGCAGTTCGGCCCCTTCGGTGAGCACAGCCGCCTGACCGCGCGCCACCGCCATACTACTATCTTGGCCATTGATGGTGACTTCACCGTCGAAGACGTAGGCGAAACCAGCATGGCCTTCGGGGACAGGCAGGTTCAGCGCTGCACCGCCGTCGAGTGAGACGTCGGCGATGAAGGGCTTGGTCGTCGGCGACTGGATCGGGCCGGTTTGCCCTTGATACTGACCCGCCAGCAGCTTGACCCAGGCATCGGCGTGACGGATCACCGGAATGGTGTCGGCCGGCACGTCCTGATAGCGCGGATCGAGCATCTTTTCCCTGGCGGGCAGATTCAGCCACAGTTGGAAGCCCTGCATCAGGCCGTCTTCCTGCTCCGGCATTTCGGAGTGGACGAGGCCGCGCGCCGTGGTCATCCACTGTACGTCGCCGGGGCCCAGCAGGCCTTCATTGCCCCTGGAGTCCTTATGGCGCATGCGTCCGGCCAGCATATAGGTGATGGTCTCGAAGCCGCGGTGCGGGTGATCGGGGAAGCCCGCGATATAGGCTTGCGGATCGTCCGAGCGGAATTCGTCCAGCATCAGGAAGGGATCGACCTCCGGCAGGGCCTGCGTGCCCAGAACGCGGGTGAGCTTGACGCCGGCGCCGTCGGTGGCGGGCAGACCGCGCACGAGACGGGTGATGGTGCGTTGTGTCGACATGTCTATGTCTTTCTAAGCGGTGGGAAGCCTGTGCTCCCGTGTTGACGAGACATATAGCCGGGGTTATCCGTTGTCAGAAGCCTGCAAAAATGAACCACGGTGTTTCGCCTATAGCAACACTTATGGGCAACACTGGCAGAGCACCGCTGATCAGGAGCCCTCATGACCCCCGGAGTCGATCTCGACGATCTGCAATCCTTCTTTCTGGTGGTCGAAACCGGCTCCTTCGCCCGCGCCGCCGACCGGTTGGGCGTGGCCAAGTCGATCGTTTCGCGCCGCGTCGCGCACCTTGAAGAACGGCTTAAGGCGCGGCTTCTGACGCGCACGGCGCGCGGTACCCAGACGACCGATGTCGGCGCGCTCTATTACGCCAAGGCGCGTGAAGCCATTGCTCAGCTTGAGGCCGCGCAGGAGGCCGTCAACGACGCTATGCTGGAGGTGGCAGGGCCCATCCGCCTGTCGGCGCCGCTGACCTTCGGCGTGTCGCACCTTGCGCCCGTCCTGACCGAGTTCGCCGTGCGCAATCCGCGCATCGAACTGGACGTCAGTTTCGACGACCGCCGGGTCGATGTGCTGGGGGGTGGCTATGACGTGGTGATACGCATCGGCGAACTGACCGACTCGACGCTGATCGCGCGGCGCATCGGCCATATCAACGGCATGATCGTCGCCAGCCCGGACTATCTGCGCCAGAAGGGCCCGCCCGAAACGCCGGAAGATCTGGGGCAACTCGACTGCCTGCTCTACACCAATGTGTCGCCCGGCGACGTCTGGCGCTTCGTTATCGATGGCGAGGTGCGCATGGTGCGCATCCCCGTGCGCCTGCGTTCGGACAATGGCGACATGCTGCTGAGCGCGGCGGTGGCGGGACTGGGTGTCGCGCGTCTGCCGGCCTTTATCACCAGCTCCGCGATCTCGTCGGGGCAGGTGGTTCCGGTCCTGCCCGAGTACAACACCACCGTGCCGCTGTGCGCCGTCATGCCGCCGGGCCGCTCGCGCACGGCGCGGGTCAAGGCGCTGGTCGATTTTCTGGCCCTGCGCTTCGCCAACGAGGTCTTGTAAACCGGCGGCATACGGAAGATTGTTGCGGGTGCGAAAAGGGGCTTGCCAGCCTCAGTGAAACGTTTAAGTTCGTATTCGGCAAGAGGGAGGCGGCAATGGAGCCGGAAGAATTCGACCGGTTGAGCGAAGGGGCGGCGGCGTTTCTGGGGCTGTCTCTGAGCGAAGAGAGCCAGACGGCCGTGGCGAGCAATCTTCAGCTTCTGCGTCAGCACATGGCGGTGCTGGAACGCGCCCTGAAGGATGCCGACGTATGAGCGATTTCGCTTCCGCCCTTGATCTGGCCCAAGCCATTGCCCGCCGGGAGGTATCGGCGGAAGCCGTGGTGCGTCGGGCGGTCGAGGCGGCGTTGAACGATCCCTATGCGGCCTTTACCCGCGTCTTTGCTTCGCAAGCCATAGCGGCGGCGCAGGCGGTAGATCGCGCAGAGGTCGCAGGGCCTCTGGCGGGCGTGCCGTTCGCCGTGAAGGACCTGTTCGACGTAGCCGGGCAGGTGACGACCGCCGGGGCGAAGCTGCGGCAGAGCGCCGCGGCGGCACCGCAGGATGCCGAGGTCGTGCGGCGGCTGAAAAACGCCGGGGCCGTGCTGATCGGCACGCTCAACATGGACGAATTCGCCTACGGTTTCGCTACGGTCAACGCCCATTTCGGCACCACCAAGAACCCCTACGACCCGGCGCGGCTGGCGGGCGGCTCGTCCGGCGGTTCGGCGGCGGCGGTCGCGGCGGGTCTGGTGCCGCTGACCCTGGGGTCGGACACCAATGGCTCGGTGCGGGTCCCGGCGTCGCTGTGCGGCGTGTGGGGGATGCGTCCGGCGGACGGGACGGTGCCGCTCGACGGCGTGTTTCCGTTTGTGGAGATGCTCGATACGGTCGGGCCCTTCGCAAGGTCCAGCCGCGACCTGCGGCGTTTGTACGAGGTCATTTCAGGCACTGCACCGCAAGGTGATGGCCCGCCGCTGCGCGTGGCGAAGCTCGGCGGCTTCTTCGCGCGCGATGCGGCGCTGGAGGCGGTGAATGCCGTCGAGGTGGTCATGGCGCACCTGAAATCCGATGCGGTGGTGCCCTTGCCGCAGGCCGAGGGCGGGCGTTCGGCGGGTTTTCTGATCACGGCGGCCCTGGGCGGGGCGCTGCACCTCGATACCCTGCGCGAACGGGCCAACGACTACGATCCGGCGGTGCGCGACCGGCTGATCGCCGGGGCCATGCTGCCCGCCGGAGTGCTGGCCAGGGCGCTCGATTACCGCGAACGCTATCGTAGAATATTCGCCGAACTATTTGAAACCTATGATGTTCTGGTCGCATCCGCCACGCCCTGCGCCGCACCGCGCATCGACGAAAGCACGATCCTGATCGACGGTAAACCGGCTTCGGCGCGCACCAATCTCGGCATCTATGCGCAGGCTATTTCGCTGACGGGCGCCGCGGTGATTTCCGCGCCGCTCAGGACGACGGGCCTGCCCATCGGGCTGCAATTCATCACCCGGCCGGGCCACGAAGGTCGGTTATTCGACCTGATGCACCGGATGGAAGACGCGGGCGTGCTGGGCTTCACCGCACCGGGAGGCGGCGCATGATCCATACGAAGACAGCGCTGCGCGGCATGGTTACGGCGCCGCATCATCTGGCGGCGCAGGCCGGGCTCGATATTCTGAAGCGCGGCGGCAGAGCCATGGAGGCGGCGGTGGCCACGGCGGCGGCGCTGGCCGTCGTCTATCCGCACATGAACTCCATCGGCGGCGACAGCTTCTGGATCGTGCGCGAGCCGGATGGCTCCGTGCATGGCGTCAGCGCCTGCGGCGCGGCGGCGCAGGCCGCGACGCTTGATCTGTACAAGGGGCTCACCGCCGTACCTTGGCGGGGGCCTTTGGCGGCCAATACAGTGGCCGGGACGCTGTCGGGCTGGGAGGCCGTGCTCAGCCGCGTGGCCGCCCCCTTGTCGCTCGAAGCCCTGCTGGAACCGGCCATTCATTACGCCGAACACGGCGTCGTGGTGACGAGGGGCGGCGCGGAAATCGCCGCGACCAAGGACGCCGAACTGAAGGAACAGTGCGGCTACGGGGCGGTGTTCCGACCTGACGATCAACCATTGAAAGAGGGCGCGGTCCTCAAACAGCCGGCTCTGGCGGCGACGCTGAAGGCGCTGGCCGCCAAGGGTCTGCGCGACGCCTATGAAGGCGATCTGGCGCGGGCCATCGCCGCGGATCTGGCGGCGGCGGGCTCCCCGGTCGGGGCTGAGGATCTGCGGGCGCACCGGGCGGCGACGCCGGTGCCGCTGACCACGGCCATCCGGGGCGTGCACCTGTACAATATGACCCCGCCGACGCAGGGCTTCGCCTCGCTGCTGATACTGGCCCTGTACGACCGTCTGGGCATAGAGGGGCACGACCATTTCGACCATCTGCACGGGCTGATCGAGGCGACCAAGCAGGCCTTCATTCTGCGAGACCGGCATATCGGCGACCCGGCCTATATGGATTTCGACGCCCAGGGCCTGCTGTCGGACGCCGCCGCGCTCGATGCGCTGGCGCGCAAGATCGACCGTGAACAGGCCCTGCCATGGCCGCATCTCCCGCAACAGGGAGACACGGTGTGGTTCGGCGCCGTCGACGCCGAAGGCCGCGCCGTCAGCGCCATTCAGAGCACCTATTTCGAGTTCGGTTCGGGAATCGTCCTGCCGCAGACCGGCATCATCTGGCAGAACCGCGGGGCGTCTTTCAAACTGGCTGAAACGGGCTGGAACGCGCTGAAGCCGGGCCGCAAGCCGTTCCACACGCTCAATCCGGCACTGGCCGTTTTCGACGATGGACGCGTGATGAGCTACGGCACCATGGGCGGCGAAGGCCAGCCCCAGACGCAGGCGGCGGTCTTCAGCCGTTACAATGCCGGTATGCCGCTGCAACAGGCGATCACCGCGCCGCGCTGGCTTCTGGGCAAGACCTGGGGCGAGGACAGCGTGTCGCTCAAGCTGGAAGGCCGGTTCGATGCGGCGGTGATAGACCGTCTCAAAAAAGCCGGGCATCAGACTGAAATTGTAGCCGATTTTACCTCTATGATGGGCCATGCCGGGGCGCTGGTGCGCCATGCCGACGGGCGTATCGAAGGGGCGATCGATCCGCGTTCCGATGGCGGGGTGGCGGCATGGTAGAGACCTTTATCGGTATAGGTGGCCGCCGCGCCGCCGCCCGCTGCGACACCCTGAAACGCCCGCCCTTCAGCGAGGCGGCGGAGATGCTGTTCCGCCCCTATTTGAGCGAGGCGCACCGGGCGACGCTGGTGCAGTTGCGGGAATGGATGGAGGCGGCGGGCATGGCCGTGCGGCTCGATCCGGCGGGCAATCTGATCGGGCGGTATGAAGGCAGGGGAGGCAAATCCCTCATCCTCGCCTCGCATATCGATTCTGTGCGTGATGCCGGGGCCTATGACGGGCCTCTGGGCGTCATGCTGGGTATCGAGGTGGTGGCGGCGCTCCATGAGCGCGGGCAACGGTTGCCATTCGCCATTGAGGTCTACGCTTTCGGCGACGAGGAAGGCTCGCGCTTTCCGGCCTCCATGCTCTGTTCGCGCGCCGTTTGCGGTCAGGTGGATCGCGCGACGCTGGATGTCGCCGACCGTGATGGCGTTACCCTCGGCAAGGCGCTGAGCGATTTCGGGCTCGACATCGACGCCTTTCTTGAGGCCCGCCGCGATCCGTCCGAGCTGATCGGCTATGTCGAAGCCCATATCGAGCAGGGGCCGGTGCTCGAGGCCGAAGGGCTGGCTTTGGGCGTTGTAACCGCCATTGCCTGTCAGCGGCGCTATGAGGTCAGGGTGGCGGGCATGGCCGGGCACGCCGGCACCAACAGCATGGCCCTGCGCAGGGACGCCCTGACCGCCGCCGCCGAAATGGCGCTGGCCATCGAGACGGTAGGGCGCTCCGGTGCGGACGATCTGGTGGCCACGGTCGGACGTTTTAACGTCGCGCCCAATGCGCCCAATGTCGTGCCGGGCGAGGTGGTCTTCACCATCGACGTGCGGGCGGGCGAAGAGGTCTCGCGCAATGCCGCGGCAAACGTCCTGCTGAGCCGTATCGAGGCCATTGCGGCCGCGCGCGGCGTGACGGTCGAATATCATCTGATCCACGACCTGCCCGCTGCACCGTGCGATCCGTCAATGATGGATTTTCTGTCGCAGGCGGTGTCTGAGGCCGGTCACAAGCCCCGCCGCATCGTTTCCGGTGCCGGGCACGACGCCATGGCCTTTGCCGGGCTCACGCCGACGGCCATGCTGTTTATTCGCTGCACGGACGGAATCAGCCACAATCCATTGGAAGCTGTGCTGCCGGATGACGCCGAGGCGGCGTTTCAGGCCCTGCATGGCCTTGTACTCAAACTGGGGGAAGCCTCCGCATGACCGACTATTTCGGTGAGATCAATCCGCCGCAAAGGCTGCTGATGGGGCCCGGTCCCGTCAATGCCCATCCGCGCGTGCTGCGCGCCATGTCCGCGGATTTGCTGGGTCAGTTCGATCCGGAAATGACCGGCTATATGAACGAGACGATGGCGCTGTATCGTGAGGTGTTCCGCACGCAGAACCGCTGGACCTTTCTCATCGACGGCACGGCGCGGGCGGCGATCGAGGCGGCGCTGGTGTCGCTGATCGAGGCCGGTCGTACGCATGTCCTGATCGTGCGTTTTGGCCGGTTCGGTCTGCTGCTGACCGAAATCTGCGAGCGGCTGGGCGCGGATTATGATGTCGTCGATGCGCCGTGGGGCGAGGTGGTGCCGATGGACGCTATCCGCTCTAAGGCATTGGAGTTTCGGCCCGACGTCATAGCCTGCGTGCATGGCGACACCTCGACCACCATGGCGCAGCCGCTGGAAGGTCTGGGCGAACTCTGCCGTGAAATCGGCGCCCTGTCCTATGTCGACGCCACAGCGACGTTGGGCGGCATGGCGATCGAAACCGACAAATGGGGGGTGGATATCGTCACGGCGGGCTTGCAAAAGTGTCTGGGCGGGCCGTCTGGTTCGGCACCCATCACCATCTCCGACCGCGCGGCGGAATACATCTTTGCGCGCCGTCACACCGAAAAGGGAATCCGTGGCACGGACGCGCAAGACGGGCACCGTGCGCGCATAGGCTCCAACTATTTCGATCTGGCCATGATCATGGACTACTGGTCGGACAAGCGGCTGAACCACCATACCGAGGCCACGACCATGCTCTACGGGGCGCGCGAATGCGCCCGCGTGGCGCTTCAGGAAGGGCTGGAGGCGCGGTTTGCACGCCACGCGAAGGCCGGGGCGTCGATGGCGGCGGGCCTGCGCGCCATGGGCCTGACCGTCTATGGCGACGACCGCTACCGCATGACCAATGTCACCGGCGTCTATATTCCGGAAGGGCTGGATGGCGAGCGCGTGCGTCAGCGGATGCGTGAGGATTTCGAGATCGAGATCGGCACGGCCTTCGGACCTTTGCAGGGCCAGATCTGGCGCATCGGGGCCATGGGTTACAACGCCATGAAGCACAAGGTGCTGATCACACTGGCAGCGCTGGAGGCCTGCCTGATCGCCGAGGGCGTGGCGGTCACGGTCGGCGCGGCGGTGCCTGCCGCGCGGGAGGTATGGGGATGAAGGGTTGTATGTCTTTCCTTCTCTTTGTTTACGGGGACAAGGGGGCCGACAGGCCGGATGAGGGGCAAAACTTTCCCCGAAATGCCCCTCACCCCAACCCTCTCCCCGCGTGCGGGGAGAGGGGGCTTAAAATTGAGGGATGCAATGATCATGCGTGACCTCCCCAGAGATCTCATCGGCTACGGCCAGACACCCCCCGACGCCCAATGGCCCAACGGGGCGCGTATCGCCGTGCAGTTTGTCATTAACTACGAAGAGGGCGGTGAAAACAGCGTCCTCAACGGCGACAAGGGTTCCGAAGCCTTCCTGTCCGAAATGGTCGGAGCGCAAAGCCAGGTCGGCGCGCGCGCCATGGCCATGGAAAGCCTCTACGAATACGGTTCGCGCGCCGGTTTCTGGCGGCTGCATCGCCTGTTCACCGAGCGCGGTGCGCCCGTGACCGTCTACGGTGTGGCCAAGGCCATGGAGATGAACCCGCGGGCCGTCGAGGCCATGCTGCGGGCCGAATGGGAGATCGCCACCCACGGCTATCGCTGGATCGATTATCAGAACGTGCCCGAAGAGGTCGAGCGCGAACATATCGCTAAGGCCATCGAACTGCACACCCGGCTGACGGGGACGCGGCCGCTGGGCTGGTATCAGGGGCGCACCTCGCCCCACACGGCGCGGCTGGTGGTCGAAGAGGGCGGCTTTATCTACGACGCCGATTCCTACGCCGACGACCTGCCTTACTACGATACGCGGTACGGCAAACCTCAACTGATCGTGCCCTATACGCTCGACGCCAATGACATGAAGTTCGTGGCTTATAATGGCTTTGCCGACGGTGAGCCCTTCTATCGTTATCTGCGCGATACGTTTGACCAACTCTATGCCGAAGGCAACCGCATGATGTCGATCGGCCTGCACGGGCGCATTGCGGGTAAGCCGGCGCGGGCCGCCGCCGTGGCGCATTTCCTCGACCACGTGCTGCGCCACGACAAGGTGTGGGTGGCGCGGCGCATCGACATCGCCAACCACTGGCTGAAAGTAAATCCCTATGCAGCTTAACGATCCCGTCCTGCTGAAAGAGGTCACCGAAGCCTTTTACGCCTATGAAGCGGCGCTGATGACCGACGACATCCCGGCCATGGACCGGCTGTTCCGCGATGGGCCGGAAACTGTGCGCTACGGGGTGGGCGAGGTGCTCTACGGCATCGAGGCAATCCGTGCGTTCCGCCTAGGGCGGGGCGGTTCGCCCCAACGCCGTCTGGGGCGGGTGGAGATCACCGTCTATGGCGAGACCTTCGCCACCGCCAACGCCGAGTTTTTCAGAGACGGTTCCCAGAAAAGAGGCCGCCAGTCGCAGGCCTGGGTCAAGTTCCCCGACGGCTGGAAGGTGGTGTCGGCGCACGTGTCGATCGAAGGGGCGACCTCATGAGCGATTTCAACCGTCTCAACCGCAAGGCCTTTATCGAGCGCTTCGGCCTGCTGTTCGAGCATAGCCCGTGGATCGTGGCGCAGGCCGAAACCCTGAGGCCGTTCAAGGACCTTGAGGCTCTGCACGCCGGGTTCATGAAAGTCGTGGCGCACGCCGGTCCTGAGGCGCAACTGGCCCTGCTGCGCGCCCACCCCAAGCTGGCCGACAAGGCGCAGGTGCGCGCCGGTTTGACGAAGGAATCGGCCTCCGAACAGGCGTCTGTCGGGCTGAATGCCCTGACCGAGGCCGAATTTGCGCGTTTCCACGACCTGAATACCGCTTATGAGGCCCGGTTCGGCTTTCCTTTCATCATTGCCGTGCGTCTGGCGGGCGGCAAGGCCGGCATCCTTGAGGCGATGGAGACGCGGCTGGGGAATGAGGCCGAGGCCGAATTTGCCACGGCCCTGTCGGAAGTGGGCAAGATCGTCTGGCTGCGTCTGAAGGATCTGAGTGCATGAGTCTTGAAACGCACAATGCCCGCGTCCGGCACGATCTCGACTGCCTCAACTATCCGGGCAGCGACTGGCTGAGCGCAACGCCGCATCCGGACGGTCACGTCCACGATGTCATAATCGTGGGGGGCGGTCAGTCGGGTCTGGGGGCGGCCTTTGCGCTGAAGCGCGAGCGGGTCAACAATATCCTGATCCTCGACGAATGCGCCGAAGGGTTCGAGGGGCCGTGGGAAACCTATGCCCGCATGGTGACCCTGCGGACGCCGAAAGCGATCACCTCGATCGATATGGGGGTGCCGTCCCTGACGTTTCGGGCCTGGTGGGAGGCGCAGCACGGGGCGGAAGGCTGGGCTAGGGTCGACAAGATCCCGCGCGGCGACTGGATGAACTATCTGCGCTGGTATCGCCGGGTGCTCGACCTGCCCGTGATCAACGAGGTGCGCATCGACCGCATCGAACCCCTGCCGGAAGGCGGGTTCCGGCTGCACGCGGGAACGCGGTCGTGGCAGACGCGCAAGGTGGTGCTGGCCACCGGCATTCAGGGCGGCGGCGAATGGCATACGCCGGACCTGATCAAGGCCCTGCCGCGTCACCTCTATGCCCATACGTCCGAAGCCATCGACATCGACGCGCTGAAAGGCAAGCGGGTCGGCATACTGGGCGGCGGGGCCTCGGCCTTCGACAATGCCCACCATATCCTCGAAGCCGGGGCAGGCGAGGCACACGTCTTCGTCCGGCGGTCGGAGTTGCCGCGCATCAACCCGATCCGTCATATGGAGGCGGCGGGCCTGATCCCGCGTTTCTCGGCGCTCGGCGATGCGGATAAGTACGCGGCCATGTCGCACTTTTTCAACTTCAATCAGCCGCCTACGAACGATACCTTCAGCCGGGCCGCCGCCTTTGAGGGCTTCCGGCTGCATACCGGCGCACCGTGGCAATCGGTGCGCGATGAGGGCGGCCGGGCCGTGGTGACGACACCCGGAGGCGAGCACGTCTTCGACTTTTTGATTGTCTCGACCGGGCTGATCACCGACCCGGCTTTGCGCCCGGAACTACGCGAGGTCGAGCCCGGCATCGTCCGCTGGCGCGATGTGTACGACGCGCCGGCAGATGTGAAGAACGCCTTGCTTGACGCCCACCCCTATCTGGGCGCAGGCTTTGCCTTCACGGGGCGCAGTCCGGAATGGCAGGCGAAATTGCATGGCCTGTTCGCCTTCAACTATTCGGCCCTGATCAATTTCGGCCTGTCGGCCTCGGCCCTGTCGGGGCTGAAATACGCCCTGCCGAAGCTGGCGGGCGCCGTGGCCGATCAGTTGTTCCTCGACCGGAGCGCCGCCTGTCTCGACGCCTATTTCGCCTATGACGAGCCGGAATTTATCGGCAATTGGAGGGCCTCATGAGCCTCTCGACCCACGTCCTCGACACCGCCCACGGCACCCCCGCCGAAGGGGTCGGCCTGCACCTGCTGAGTGGGCGCGAGGTGCTGTTCGCCGGGACGACCAATGGCGACGGACGTTGTCCCGAACTGCGCGATCTGGTGCTGAAGGCGGGTGTGTATCGGCTGGAGTTTGACGTCGCCGACTATTTTCGTGGCAAGGGCGTGGCGCTGTCCGATCCGCCGTTTCTGGACCGCGTCGGGATCGACTTCGGCATGGACGGGGTGACGCATTATCACGTGCCGCTGCTGGTCAGTCCCTATGGCTATTCGACCTACAGGGGGAGTTGATGGAGACCTGCTCTAAAATTCCCTCGCCCCTGTGGGGAGAGGGTGGTCCGAAGGACCGGGTGAGGGGGAACGCCACGCATGGATGTTTCGCCCCCTCACCCCGGCCCTCTCCCCGAAGGGGCGAGGGAGAGGTGCGCCATGTCCGATAAACTCCGCTTCTACCTCGACGGGGAAATCGTCGTTCTGTCCGGCATCGACCCGACGATGACCGTGCTCGACTGGCTGCGTTATCGCGCCCAGCGCACCGGCACGAAGGAAGGCTGTGCCGAGGGCGATTGCGGGGCCTGCACGGTGCTGGTCGGAGAGCTTGACGGCGACAGGCTGAACTGGCGCGCCGTCAATGCCTGCATCCTGTTCATGCCCATGCTCGACGGGCGGGCGCTGATGACCGTCGAAAGCCTCAAGGGCGCGCATCCGGTGCAGCAGTCAATGGTTGAACTGCACGGCTCGCAGTGCGGTTTCTGCACGCCGGGCATCGTCATGTCGCTGGTCGGGCGCTCGATGGGCGGCTGCGGTACGGTCGGCGTCGATCCGGCCGATGTGCTGGCCGGCAACCTGTGCCGTTGCACGGGTTACGGGCCGATTCTCAAGGCCGCCGAGCAGTGTCCGCCAATATCGTTTAACGACGCCCCGTTCGATGACGCTCCGATCATCGAAGGTTTACGTAAAATCCGCCGCGAAGACCTGCTGATCCTCACCTATGAGGACCCGGTGGCCGGGCTGGAGCGCCGGGCCTATGTGCCGCGCCATACAGACGATCTGGCGGAAATCCTGCTGGAAAATCCGGATGTCAGGCTGATCGCCGGGGCCACTGATGTCGGCCTTTGGGTGACCAAGCAGCACCGTGTCCTGTCCGATGTCGCCTTCATCGGCCATCTGATGCGCGAGATCGAAACCGCGGCGCAAGGGGTGCGGATCGGCGCGGGCGTGCGCTATTCGGATGCGCACGAGGCCCTCGCCGGCCTGCATCCCGATCTGGGCGAACTGGTCCGGCGCATCGGCGCGACCCAGGTGCGCAATTCGGGCACCATCGGCGGCAATATCGCCAACGGCTCGCCCATCGGCGACATGCCGCCGGCCCTGATCGCGCTGGGGGCCGAACTGACCCTGCGCCGGGGCAAGGCGCGCCGCACCCTGCTGCTGGAGGACTATTTCCTCGACTACGGCAAACAGGACCGTCAGCCGGGCGAGTTTGTCGAGAGCGTCTTCGTCCCGGTGCTCGACGCCACCGACTTCATGCGCATCGTCAAGCTGTCCAAGCGCTTCGATTCCGATATTTCGGCGGTGTGTGTCGCGGCGCACCTGCGCCTCACCGGCGGCATAGTCAGCTTCGCGCGGCTGGCCTTTGGCGGCATGGCGGGTATCCCCAAACGCGCCCTTCAGGCCGAGACCGTCCTGACTGGCCACGCCTTCACGCCGGAGCGGCTGGCTCTGGCGGCCGAGGCCCTCACACAGGATTTCACGCCGCTCAGCGATGTGCGCGGTTCCTCTGACTATCGATTAGCCGTGGCCGGTAATGTGCTGAAAAAGCTATGGTTCGACTATAACGGGCAGGGTGGGGATGTGCGGGAGGTCACCCATGGCTGATGCCCGCCCCGCGCCCGCACCAAAAGTCCCCACCCCAAAGGTTCATACCTCGCTGAAGCACGACAGCGCGCCGCTGCATGTCGCGGGTACGGCGCTCTATGCTGACGACGTGGCCGAACCGGCAGGCATGTTGCATCTGGCCTTCGGGCGCAGCCTCCACGCCCATGCGAAGATCACCGGGATGGACCTCAGCGCCGTCAGGGCTGCGCCGGGCGTGGTCGCGGTGTTCACCGCCGCTGACATCCCCGGCGACAACAATGTCGCGCCGGTGGCCAAGGACGACAAGATGCTGGCCACGGACGAAGTGGTGTTCATGGGGCAGCCGCTGTTTCTGGTCGCCGCGACCTCGGCAAAAGCCGCGCGGCTGGCGGCAAGGCTGGGGCGCATCGATTATGAGCCTTTGTCTGCGATCCTGACCATTGCCGAGGCCAGGGCGGCCAACAGCCTGATCGAGGCGTCTCAGGTTATGGCGCGCGGCGATATGGCGGCGCTGGAGGCCGCGCCGCACCGGGTTCAGGGCGCGCTGGAGATCGGCGGGCAGGATCATTTCTATCTCGAAGGGCAGATCAGCGTCGCCACGCCGATGGAGCAGGGCGGCGTGCATATCCTGTGTTCGACCCAGCACCCTTCGGAGGTTCAGCATCTGGTGGCGCACCTGCTGCACGTCAATTCGGCCGATGTGATGGTCGAGGTGCGGCGCATGGGCGGCGGCTTCGGCGGCAAGGAGACACAGGCCTCGCTGTTTGCCGCAGCGGCGGCTCTGGTGGCGGCCAAGACCGGCAAGCCCGCCAAATACCGCGTCGACCGCGACGAGGACATGCAGATTACCGGCAAACGCCACGATTTCACAGCGGATTACGACGTGGCCTTCGATGGCGAAGGCCGGATCAAAGCCCTGCGCCTCGAACTGGCCTCGCGCTGCGGCTGCTCGGCCGACCTGTCTCCGGCGATAAACGACCGGGCCATGTTCCACGCCGACAACTGCTATTTCCTCGAAAATGTCGAGATCGTGTCGCATCGTTACAGGACCCATACCGTGTCCAACACCGCCTTTCGCGGCTTCGGCGGGCCGCAGGGCATGGTGGCCATCGAGCGGGTGATGGACGCCATCGCGCTGCATCTGGGGCGCGATCCGGTCGCGGTGCGGCAGGCCAATTTCTACAGCCCGGAACGCAATATAACCCCGTACCGGATGGAGGTGACGGATTTCGTCGCCGACCGTATCGTCGCCGATCTGCTGGCGGCCTCGGACTACGCGGCGCGCAAGGCGGCAATCGACGCCTTCAACGCCAGCCATCCCTATCTCAGGCGCGGCATTGCCTGCACCCCGGTCAAGTTCGGCATCTCCTTCACCACCAGCCACCTCAATCAGGCGGGCGCTCTGGTCCATGCCTATGTCGATGGCTCGATCGCGCTCAATCACGGCGGGACCGAGATGGGGCAGGGGCTGAACATCAAGGTGGCGCAGATCGTCGCCGACGTCTTCGGGCTGGGGCTCGACAGGATCCGCATCACCTCGACGCGCACGGACAAGGTCCCCAACACTTCGGCGACGGCGGCCTCTTCGGGCACCGATCTCAACGGCTGGGCGGCTTGGCACGCAGCCAATGCGATCCGCGAACGGCTGGCGGAACTGATGGCCGGGCGCAACGGCGTGGCGGCGGACAGCGTGGTCTTCGAGGGCGGCGTGGTGCGCGCCGGCGACGAAGTGCTTGGCTTTGCCGAGGTCTGCCGGTTGGCGCACTTCAACCGCATTTCGCTGTCCTCGACCGGCTATTACGCCACGCCGAAAATCCATTACGACCGCAAGACCCATACGGGGCGGCCCTTCCTCTATTTCGCCTACGGCGCGGCGGTGTCGGAGGTGGTCATCGACACCTTTACGGGCGAGCATAAGGTGCTGCGCGCCGACATTCTTCACGATGTGGGGCGCTCGATCAATCCGGCCATAGATCTGGGGCAGGTCGAGGGCGCCTATGTGCAGGGGCAGGGCTGGCTGACCTTCGAGGAGTTGGTCTACGATCCCAAGGGGCGGCTTCTGACCCACGCCCCTTCGACCTACAAGATTCCGTGCGCATCGGACCGCCCGAAGGTGATGAATATCGAGCTGTGGCGGGCGGGCGAGAACCGCGAGCCGACCATCCACCGCTCGAAGGCCGTGGGCGAGCCACCCTTCATGCTGGCCAACAGCGTGTTTTCGGCCCTGACCTACGCCGTGGCCGCGGCGACCGGCGAGACGCGCCCCGCGCTGGACGCGCCGGCCACGCCGGAGCGTATTTTGCGAGTGCTAAACGGGGGTGCGGTATGAACTGGGCCGCCAAAGCCATTGAATGGATGGGTAAAGAACCGGTGGCGATGATCTCGCTGCTGGCGGTCGAAGGCTCGACCCCGCGCGAGGCCGGGACGCGGATGCTGGTCACGGCGGGCGCGATCCATGGCACCATCGGGGGCGGCAATCTGGAGTTCCAGTGCATCGATCAGGCGCGCCTGGCGCTGAGGCACACACCCGGCACCTGGCGCATTCAGGACTATCCATTGGGGGTGCTGCTGGGGCAATGCTGTGGCGGCCGGGTGCGGGTGATGATCGAACACCTCGACCCGATGGAGACCGACTGGCTGACGGCGATCCGCGATCTCGACGCCTTCACCCTGCGCAGCGACCTGCGCGCCGATGGCGTCAGCCGTTGCGTGACCACGGAGGCCCCGAATATGTCAGCGCAGGGTCCCTTGCCTTCGGAGGGCCACACGCTCATCGAGCCTATCGGTCAACCCTTGACGCCGCTGCTGATGTTCGGGGCGGGCCATGTCGGCATCGCCATCGCGCGGGTGCTGAAAGGCCTGCCGTTCCGTCTGCACTGGTGCGACGACCGCACCGATGTCCCGGACGGCGTCACGATCGGCGACGCGCGGACCCTGTGCGCCGAGGCCGCGGCGGGCAATGGCCTGACCCTGATCCTTACTCACGACCACGCCCTCGATTACGAACTGACCAAGGCGGCGCTGGCTTCGGAGGCGCGGTTCATCGGCCTGATCGGTTCGGCGACCAAGCGGGCCCGGTTCTTTAGCCGCCTGCGCAAGGACGGTTTCAGCGAGGATCAGATCGCCCGCATTGTCTGTCCCATCGGCCTGCCTGGCATCACCGGCAAGGCGCCGGAAGTCATCGCGGTTGCCGTCGTCGCCCAGTTGCTTTGTCTGTCCTCCCCCTCTCCCCGCGTGCGGGGAGAGGGTCGGGGTGAGGGGCAAGCCCAACCTCAAATTGCCCCTCATCCGGCCCTTGCGGGCCACCTTCTCCCCGTTTACGGGGAGAAGGGAAGCGAATAGGATTTCATCATGAACAAATCGCTCCCGTCGCTTGACGCCTTCATCGCCGGCCTGCCCAAGGCCGAACTGCATCTGCATATCGAAGGCTCGCTGGAGCCCGAACTGATGTTCGCTCTGGGCCAGCGCAACAAGGTCGATCTGCCGTTCAAGTCGGTCGAAGAGGTGCGCGCCGCCTACGAGTTTTCGAACCTGCAGGACTTCCTCGACATCTACTATCAGGGCGCCGACGTCCTGCGCACCGAAGAGGACTTCCACGATCTGGCCAAGGCCTATTTCGACCGCGCCCATGCCGACAGCGTGCGCCACGCCGAAATCTTCTTCGACCCGCAGACCCATACCGACCGCGGCATCCCGATGCAGGTGGTGATGGACGGCCTGACCTCCGGCATGAAGGCGGCGCAAAGCCAGTACGGCCTGACCTCGAAATTGATCCTGTGCTTCCTGCGTCACCTCGATGAAGACGCGGCCTTCGCCACGCTCAAGGCCGCCGAGCCCTTCCTCGACCACCTGACCGGGGTAGGTCTCGATTCGTCGGAGGTCGGGCACCCGCCGTCGAAATTCGCCCGCGTCTTCGAAGCCGCTGCCGCTCTGGGTTTGAAAAAGGTCGCCCATGCCGGTGAGGAAGGCCCGCCCGAATACGTCCACGAAGCGCTGGATATCCTCAAGGTCGACCGCATCGACCATGGCAACCGCTCGCTGGAAGACGCGCACCTGACCTCGCGTCTGGCGAGGCTGGGCATGACGCTCACCGTGTGCCCGCTGTCGAACCTCAAGCTGTGCGTGGTCACGGATATGGGCGCGCACCCCATCCGCACCATGCTGGACAAGGGTCTGCGCGCGACGCTTAATTCTGACGATCCGGCCTATTTCGGCGGCTATGTGAACGATAATTACCGTGCCGTGGCGGCGTCGGGTCTGCTCGATCGCGACGACCTGATCACGCTGGCGCGCAATTCCTTCCTGGGGTCGTTCCTCAGCGATGCCGAAGTGTTCCGCCATCTGGACGAAATCGAGGCCTATGCCGGCTAGATCATGACCATCACCCGTTCTTTCAAAGGCACTTTCTTCCATGCGCCGGTATGCGGCGGCATCGAAGTCCTGCGCCATGCCCTGATCCGCTGCGACGAAGACGGCCGCATCGCCGAGGTGCGGCGCCCTGATGACCCCGGTTACGCCGAAGCCGAATTCGAGGACCGTTCCGCCGCGCGGCTGGAAGCCCTGCCGGAAGGCGCATACGGTCTGCCGGGCTTCTGTGACCTGCACATTCACGCGCCCCAATGGCCGCAACTGGGCAAGGCGCTGGACGTGCCGCTGGAGGTCTGGTTGCAAAAGCATACCTTCCCGCTGGAGGCGCGCTATGCCGATCTCGGTTTCGCGCGCCGGTCCTACGAAGGGCTGGTCGATGATCTCCTGTCCAACGGCACGACCACGGCGCTCTATTTCGCCACCCAGCATCAGGACGCCACGCGCCTGCTGGCCGACATCTGCCTCGAAAAGGGCCAGCGCGCGCTGATCGGCAAGGTGGCGATGGACAATCCGCAGGAATGTCCCAACTTCTATGTCGAATCCACCGACGACGCCCTGCGCGGCACCGAAGCGTTTATCGACCACGCGCGTGCGCTCAAAAGCGAACGCATCAAGCCGGTGGTCACCCCGCGCTTCATCGCCTCCTGCACCGATGCGGCTCTGGAAGGGCTGGGCGACATCGCCCGCCGCTGCGGCTGCCATATCCAGACCCACTGCTCCGAAAGCGACTGGGAGCACAACTACGTCCTTGACCGCCACGGCCTTGAAGACACCGACAGCCTCGATCGCTTCGGCCTCTTGACGCGCCACACCGTGCTGGCGCACGCCAATTTCATCTCGGATAACAATATGGAGACGATCCGCGCGCGGGGCGCCGGCGTCGCCCACTGTCCCCTGTCCAACTACTACTTTTCCAACGCCGTCTTCCCGCTGAAACGCGCGCTGGAAAAGGGCGTGCGCGTCGGCCTCGGCACCGATATTTCCGGTGGTCCCTCCGCCTCGATCTACGACAATATGCGCTGGGCCGTGGCCTCGTCCCGAGCCCTGCACGACGGCGTCGACGCGCGCCTGCACTGGGACGATCGCGGCATCCGCGACAGCCAGGTCGACTGGCGCACGGCCTTCTATCTCGCCACCAAGGGCGGTGCCGAAGCGCTGGACCTCCCCGTTGGCAGCTTCGAACCCGGCCGCTATTTCGACGCGCAACTCATCGATCCGCAAATGAAGGCGGGGACGATACGGCTGAGGGACGATCTCGATACGGACGAGGACGTGCTGCAAAAGATCGTCTACACCGCGTCGAAGGCCAATATCACCCGCGTCTGGGTCGCGGCTCAGTGCGTGGTGGGGGCTCAGGCGTAAAGAGTCCGGGGCCAGTTGGCCCCGGACCCCGTAAACGGGTGCGTGAAGACGTGTGGACTGAGTGTGGCGTAAGGTTTTTCACCACGAACGGCACGAACCTCGCGAACGGGCGCATACCGAGACGCCCGGCGCGCAGCGCCCGTCACTCTGCCTGCCGCACGATGGGGAAGGCCCTTCGGGCCGGTTCTGTCCACGCAATGAGGTTCGTGCTTTTCGTGCCGTTTGTTGTGAAATCTCTTATGTCGTATCCAGCGGTAAGATATCGGGCCATAGGGTATGGAGGTCTTCGAGCGCGATGAGCATGCGGTCGGCAAAGGCGCGCAACCGCTCGCGCCTCTGTTCCGGCGTCAGGTGTTCATTGATGCGCTCCGCTTGGGTCATGCCCCAAGGATAAGACGGCTTTCAGCGGCGGGGATAGTTTCGGGTGCAGGGGCTGCGCCCCTGCCCGCCGGAGGCTCTTAAACCTGAAGACATCAAATTGAGAAACTGACCCCGCAGCCGCAGGACGACTTAGCTTGCGGGTTGAGGATCTTGAACTGCGCGCCGACCAGTTCTTCGACATAGTCGATGATGGAGCCGGCCAACAAAGGCGCGGACACTTCATCGATCAGGGCCTTGGCGCCGTCGTATTCGACCGCGGTGTCGCCGTCTTCAGCGGCTTCGACCAGATCGAGCTGGTACTGAAAGCCGGAGCAGCCACCACCTTCGACGGCGACGCGCAGCATGATCGGATGCCCGGCGTCGGCGGACAGGCGGTTGATGTGGCGCGCGGCGTTGGCGGAAAGCGAAATCTGACTCATGTGGGCAATATAGCGTGTGACCGTCTCAAGTTTTAGAGGGCGCGACCACTTTTTGTCATGAATTTGCATTGCAAATTAGCGCGGAGAGGGGGATTTAGAGCGTAAATCTCATTCCGAAAGACCCTGCCCGTGCACGATCCGCTGAACCTGACGCTTGCGCCCTACAGCGAAAATCACAGCCGGTCGCGCGGGCGCCTGTACAGCGAGCCGGACAGCCAGACGCGCACGGCTTTTGCGCGGGATCGCGACCGGGTGATCCACTGCACGGCGTTCCGGCGGCTGAAGGGCAAGACGCAGGTGTTTGTGGCGGATAAGGGCGACTATTTCCGCACGCGCCTGACGCATTCGATCGAGGTGTCGCAGGTGGCGCGGTCGCTGGCGCATACGCTGGGGGCCGATCAGGATCTGGCCGAGACCATCGCCCTGTCGCACGATCTGGGGCATTCGCCGTTCGGCCATGCGGGTGAGGACGAGTTGCACAAGATGATGGAGCCGTGGGGCGGCTTCGACCACAATGTGCAGACCTTCCGCATCGTGACGCGGCTTGAGCACCGCTATCCGGCATTCGAGGGGCTGAATCTGGCGTGGGAGACGCTGGAGGGCATCATCAAGCACAACGGGCCGGTGGCGCACAAGCTGGGCAAGCCGTCGTGGAAGGCCGTGGCCGATTTCAGCGACTTTTGGGATTTGCGGCCGGAGACCTATGCCTCGCTGGAGGCGCAGGTCGCCGCCATTGCCGACGACATCGCCTATAATAATCACGATGTCGATGACGGGCTGCGGGCGGGGCTGTTCACGCTGGCCGATCTGCGCGAGATTCCGCTGATCGGGCCGGCGATTGCCGAGGTGGAGAAGGACTGGCCGCTGATCGACCAGAGATTACTGCGGCTGGAGGCCATCCGCCGCGTGATCGGCTTCATGATCCGCGACGTGTGTCAGGAGACCGAGCGCCGCCTGAAGGAAGACGGCATCCAGACCGCCGAGGATGTGCGCCGCGCCGGGCGTCAGATGGTGGCCTTTTCGCGCACGGTGAACGAGGACCTGTCGCGGCTGCGGGCGTTTCTCTATGCGCGCATGTACAAGCACTATACGGTCAACCGCCACCGTTCACAGGCGCGGCGGGTGCTGGGCGAGCTGTTCAAGCTGTTCATGGAAGAGCCGGAAGTGCTGCCGCCCAACTGGTACGGGCGGGTGTGCACCAAGGACACCGAGACGCAGCGCGCCCGCGTCGTCTGCGACTATATTGCCGGCATGACGGACGCCTTCGCCATCGAGCAGCACAAGCAGTTGTTCAGTATCTGACTTCTCTTTCCTAGGCCGTGGCACAAGGGGGAGCTTACGATTTGGGCTCCAGCAGGTCCCAGAGATTGCCGAATTTGTCCCTGAACACGGCGACCGTGCCATAGGGCTCATGCCGCGGAGCCTCGGTGAAAACCGCGCCTGCGGCAGCGAACCGCGCATGGTCGCGGGCGAAGTCGTCGGTGAAGAGGATCAGGAAGACCCGCCCGCCGGTCTGGTTGCCGATGGCGGCGCGCTGAGCGTCGTTGGAGGCCTTGCCTAGCAGCAGGCGGGTTTCGGTCGCGCCCGGCGGGGCGATCAGCACCCAGCGCTTGCCGCCGCCGAAATCGGTGTCCTCGATCAGGTCGAAGCCCAGCCCGTCGCAGTAATGAGCGATGGCCTCGTCGTAATCGGGCACGACAAGGGTAACGGCAGCAATGCGACTCATCTGGAAGATTTCTTGACCATGAACATGGCGGCGTCGGCTTCGGCGATCCATTCTTCGGCTGAGGCCTGACCGTCGTAAGCGCGCACGCCGAAGGAGCCCCCGACGCGCAGGTAAAGCCCCTGATGCTCGAACGTGCCGATATTCAGTTCGGCCTCCAGCTTCTGCGCCTTGATGCGCGCCACCGAGACGTCGGCGTGGCGCAGCAGGATGGCGAATTCGTCACCGCCCAGACGCCCGACCGAGTCGCCTTCGCGGACATTGGCGTTGAGCATTTCAGCGATGTGGATCAGCGCCTTGTCCCCCGCCGCGTGGCCGTAGGTGTCGTTGATCGATTTGAAGCCGTCGAGATCGAGATAGACCAGACAGGCCGGGTCGCCATAGCGGCGGCTGTCGCCCATGGCGCGGCCCAGATCGCGCAGGAAGGCGCGGCGGTTGAGGGTCGGCGTCAGGACGTCGTGGTCGGCGTGGTGTTCGGCCAGGGCCACCTGCTCGCTCAGGGCCTTGATGTCGGCCTTGAGGCGGATATTTTCGCGGATCAGGCTGTCGATCAAAGCGCGGGCGGCAAAGGGCCATTCGTCGCCGGGGGCCGCGTCCGTCGCCGCGGGCGGGGGGGGCAGGGTCGCCGTCGCCACAGGTCTGGCGCCGCCGCCGAACTGGCTTTGCAGCAGGGCCTGCATGGACGCGGTCAGGTTGCCCGAAGGAGACGCGGGCGTCTCGGGATCGACGGAGGCTGAGGGCGGCATGGAGGTCATGCCCCTAGATTAGCGGCGTTTTGAGCGGGTGGCGAGCGCTATTTCCGTACACGCCCCTTGCGGCGGGGGACCATATCCTATAGTTCGCGGCCTTTCAGCTTTCGGAGGTGGGCATGACCGCGTCGAAACCCAAGGTCGCCATTATCATGGGCTCGCGCTCGGACTGGCCGGTCATGAAAAAGGCCGCCGAGGCGCTGGACGGGTTGGGCGTCGCCTACGAGTCGCGCGTCGTCTCGGCGCACCGCACGCCGGAACGCATGGTCGAATTCGCCAAGTCCGCCAAGTCCGAAGGGTTTCAGGTTATCATCGCCGGTGCCGGCGGCGCGGCGCACCTGCCGGGCATGACGGCTTCGCTGACGCCGCTGCCGGTGCTGGGCGTGCCGGTGCCGGTGCGCGACGGGCTGAAAGGCATCGATTCGCTTTTGTCGATCGTGCAGATGCCGGGCGGCGTGCCGGTCGGGACTCTGGCGGTCGGGGAGGCGGGCGCCAAAAATGCCGGGCTTTTGGCGGCGCAGATCCTGGCCCTGTCCGATCCGGAACTGGCCGCGCGCGTCGAGGCCCTGCGTCAGGCGCAGACCGACAGCGTGCCGGATAGTGTTGAGGATTAAGCGATTGAAACCTCTGCCTTTAGGTTCAAAAATCGGTATTCTTGGCGACGGCCAGTTGGGGCGCATGTTGTCTCAGGCAGCCTCAAGGCTGGGCTTCAAGGTGGTGGTTTACGGGCCCGACGCGGAATCTCCGGCGGCCAGCGTCTCGGCGGTGTCCAAGGTGGCGCGCTACACGGACGAGGCGGCGCTGGATCGTTTCGCCGCGGCATCGGACGTCATCACGTTCGAGTTCGAAAACGTGCCGGTGACCTCGCTGGATTATCTGGTGTCGAAAGGCGCGAAGGTCGCCCCCAATGCGCGGGCGCTGGGTATCACGCAGGACCGCATCCTCGAAAAGAGTTTTGCGCGCAGCGTGGGCATCAGTACGGTCGATTTCTACGAGATCGACAGTCTTGAAGATCTTGAAAAAGCGATTGCGGTCAATGGATTGCCGGCGCTTTTGAAAACCCGCCGTGAGGGCTATGACGGTAAGGGGCAGGTGTGGATTCGCGCCGCCGAAGAGGCGAAGGCCGCTTTCGACAGCCTGAACGGCCGTGCGGCGATTCTGGAGGCCAGGGCCGATTTCCTGCGCGAAGTGTCGGTGATCGCGGCGCGCGGTTACGACGGCAGCGTGCGAACCTATCCGGTCGGTGAAAACCATCATGTCAGCGGCATTCTGTCGACGACGCTGGCCCCGGCAGAGCTGTCGGACACGCTGAAAACGAAGGCCGAGGCGATCGCGCAGAAGGTTCTGGAAGGCCTTGATTATGTGGGTGTTCTGGGCGTCGAGCTGTTTGTACTTGCGGGCGATGAACTGATCCTCAACGAGATCGCGCCGCGCGTGCACAATACGGGGCACTGGACGCAGGACGGCTGCCTCTGCGATCAGTTCGAGCAGCATATCCGTGCCGTGGCCGGCTGGCCGCTGGGCGATACGACGGCGCGTTTTCAGGTGGAAATGACCAACCTGCTGGGACCGGACGTGCTGGCGTGGGAGGCCCTGTCGCAGGAGCCGGATTCGCGGCTTTATATATACGGCAAGGACGATCCCCGCGTCGGCCGCAAGATGGGCCATATCAACCGGCTGAAGCAGACGCTGTAAGTTTTTTTAACCACGGAAAACACAGAAAGCACGGGAAGAAAACAAGTTGAGACCTCGGCGCGAAGCGCTACGCAACCTGTTTGCTATACAGATAGGAAGAGCCCTTCGGGCACAGTCGATCCCGCAGCTTTTCCGTGCTTTCTGTGTTTTCCGTGGTTAAATTTCTTTAAGCGGCAGTTCCAAACCGCAGCTTGCCCAAAAATTCCACGGCCCCCAGCAGCGCGTCTTCGGGCTTTAGTGGCAGTTTCGCCTTGAACTTTTCGAAGGCCATCACCTGATCGATATTGCGGGCGATCTGTTCGTGCTGAGCCTCCACACCTTGCGTCAGGCGCGTCATCAGCGCCGTAGCCAGAATCCCCGACACGATGGCGCGCTTGGAATAGTGGTTCTCGTCCAGTGCCTTGTCGCCCGCCTTGCGCCAGACGAGGTCAGCCGAGTCCCACAGAAGCCGGCGATAAAGCCCCAGATGCTGCGGCAGGCACAGATGCCCGATCAGG
The DNA here is from genome assembly GCF_020535245.1 of Asticcacaulis sp. AND118. Lineage (GTDB taxonomy): Bacteria > Pseudomonadota > Alphaproteobacteria > Caulobacterales > Caulobacteraceae > Asticcacaulis. Next base: position 626,024 of record NZ_CP084911.1, read on the forward strand.
CGGTGCGTGGCGCGTTCGTTCTCCGCACCGGCGTCGATGCGGCGATTGAGCAGGAAGTCGATGCGTTCGCGCACCTTCATTGCCGCCAGTTGTACGTCCAGCCCTTCGGTTTCCAGCGCCGCATCGCCCTGACGCCACAGGATGGCGGCGATGTCCGACGGACCGTTGGGGCAGACCAGTTCGACCTCGGCGGCGTTGAGGCCGATTCGCGTGGCGGCGGCGCGCACGGTGACGCTCGTCAGGCCCAGTTCGGGCATGAGGTCGGCGCAGGTCGCGGCCAGAGACTGTTCGAGTTCGGCGATAGGATTAGGGCTCATGCGTTGCAGAATAGGCCCTCGCCCGCGCGACGCCAAGGCGAAATCGCACCTGCGGCAAAACGCGGCGCTAATCGCTATGGCCGATAAATTTTAACAATAGGCGCGTTTTAAAAGGCTGTGCGGCTTGAATTGGGCGCGGGCTTGATGTAATGGCTTCGCCCACACGCCCGCAGACCACGGTTTGCGGGCAGCTTGTTTTCACCCTCCGCCCTTTTATGGCCCGATCTTCAAAAGGGCGAGGCGGTCCGTCGATGGCTGCATGGCCCGGCGGAACAGACAGAATGGAGAGATACCTCTGGTACAGATCTTTGTCCGCGACAACAACGTCGATCAGGCCCTGAAGGCTCTGAAGAAGAAGATGCAACGTGAAGGCTCCTTCCGCGAAATGAAGCGTCACGTCCACTACGAAAAGCCCTCGGAAAAGCGCGCTCGCCAGCAGGCTGAAGCCGTTCGCCGCGCCCGCAAGCTGGCCCGCAAGCGCCTGCAACGCGAAGGCGGTGCGACCACGGGCCGCTCGAAGTAAGCCTTACGGACAACACCCGTTCGATAAAAGCGCCGGAGCCTCTCGCTCCGGCGCTTTTTGTATTTTTGGCGTTTTTTGCGTTGCAAAATCCGTGTCCGGCGGCATGAATGGCGGCATGTGGGGTAAACCGATGAAAAATCCAAAAGAGCACCAGCCGAACGAGGCCCTGATCGCCATCCGCACCATCGCCATGCCGGGCGACACCAATCCGGCGGGCGATATTTTCGGCGGCTGGCTGATGTCGCAGATGGACCTGGCCGCCGGCAATGTCGCCGCGCGCCGCGCCGTGGGCCGCGCCGCCACCATCGCCGTCGAAGGCATGACTTTTCACACGCCGGTGCGGGTGGGGGATGAGGTCTCGGTCTATGCCGAACTGCTCTCGACCGGCCGCACCTCGATGAAGATCCACGTACAGGCGTGGCGGCGGTCGCGCGACTCGGATGTGCGCATCAAGGTGACGGACGCCGATTTCACCTTCGTCGCCATCGACGAAAACGGAAATTCGCGTCCGTTGCCTTTGCCGTAAGCCCAAATTCATCCTGTGCGCGAACCTGGTTAAACCGTCATCATAAAGACGTTGACCAAAGCCGCGCGCCTTGTCATTTTCACCGCCTGTCAGGGAGGCGTAGATGGCCAAGGCATCGGTGACGGACCGGCTCGTAGCCTGGTTTACCGTCTGGGACGAAGACAAGACGCGCAGCGTCCTCAATGTGACGCTGGCCGTGCTGACCGGCCTTTTGTTCGGCATGGTGCTCGACACCATCTTCCGTCAGGTCGGCAATTACATGTTCCCGCCGCCGCCGACCTTCGATATGGCCAGCGCCGAAGACATCGCGCAACTGCTCGATACGGTTCCGGCGGACGCCTATATCATCAAGCTCATTTCGTGGACGCTCGGCACGTTCGGCGGCGGTTATCTGGCGGTGCGTATGGCCAGGGTCGGCGCGTTTCCGGCGTGGATCACCGGCGTACTGCTGATGGCCAGCTACATGATCCATATGAGCCTTATCCCGCACCCCAACTGGGTCGTGCTGATCTGCCTGCCGTTGTGCGCGGTGTCGGCCTTCGCGGCGGGCCTGCTCGGCAACTTCATCCTCATTCAGCAGATGCGCCGCCGCGCCGCCAGCGAAGTCGCCTAAGCCTTTTTGGGCTTGGCGTCGATCCTGAGCAGCACCGGGGCCTTGTCCAGCGTGATGCGCGCCGCGCCGGTGTGCGCCGACGGCTGAAACACGAGGCCGTCCTTGATCTTCGGCAGGGCCGTGGCCTTGCCGTCCGCTCCGATCGCCTGACCGCCCGTCGCCCCGACAAAGACCACCCGGTCGAGATGCGGCACGGCAAGGCTGGCCAGACCGGCCGCCTTCTTCGCCCCCGCATAGGCCTGATCGACGGCCATCTTCAGGTCCGCCGCCGCATAGCTCGTCGTCGCGGACAGGCTGGCGGCGATGATCAGGGTCAGGCTCATCTTGCTGCCGTCCGGCCGGGTCAGGCTTACCGGCGCCTTGGCCTTCAGCGCCGCCGCGGAAGGCAGGGGCGTCAGGGTGCCGTCCGCCGCCAGGCCGATCGGCGTCTCGCCATTGTGTTTCAGCACCAGCCGCAGGTCGGACGTCTTCGCGCCGCTGACCCCCAGCCTGTAGGCCAGCCGGAAGTGCGTGCGGTCCGTGGCGGGCAGGTTGAGATAGTTGAGCAGAAACGGGAACAGGTCCGTGCAGGGCATGTCCTTGGTTTCGGCGCGGGCCGCCGTAGCGGTCACGGCGAAGGCGGCGGCGGACAGCACCAGGCTGCGGCGATTGAACGATGACATGAAATCCCCCTCGAACGAAAACGATCCCGAACCTTCGTTCGGGATCGCGGCAAAATCACGGCGTTTTACTTCACCTGATTGTCGATGCCGATGCGCGAGGGCACGGCGTCGAAGGTGATGCTGACGGCACCGGGATATTCGGCCGGGGCCAGGTAGGGCGTTCCGCCGGGATAAGCGTCGTCGCGCGGCGATTTCGGCAGCGCCTTCTGGCTGCCGTCGGCCAGGGTGACGCGGGCATTGCCGGAACCGACGAAGTAGAGGCGGTCGGGCTTGGGCTGGGTCAGGGCCAGCACGCCGCCGACCTTGCGCATGGCCGTATCGGCCTGTTGCACGGCCTTGGCCAGCGGGGCGACGGACATGGTCTTGGCCGGGGTTTCGGTGGCGAAGACGCGCACGCGCATCGACACGCCCTTTTCGGGGCCGGTCAGGACAATGCGGCCTCCACGCAATTGCGTCAGGGTCGGCAGCGGCGTGATGCGCCCGTCACCGGCGATGTTAAGCTTCTGGCTCTGGCCATTGTGCTTGAGGACGATGCTGGCCCCTTGCGTGCCGCCCTTGATCTTGAGGACGTAGGCGATGGTGATTTCATCGCGCTCGGACATGGGCAGGGCAAGGAATTTCGACAGGAAAGGGAAGGCCTGATCGGCAGCGACCTCGCGCTGCGTCTGCTGGGCGACGGCGGTTACGGGCAGCACGGCTGCAGCGACGGGCGTCAGGCACAGGGCAGCCGCCAGCAGGGCGGGCGTGGCGCGATTCACAAACATAGGCAGGTCCATCCTTCTACTCTTCATTCTCTTCTAGCCTGAGCCTTTTACAAAAATAAGGCTGAACCGGAGATGAAAGTTATCAGGACTGTATCAGGAAGCCGGATGCCGGGCTTTCATCGTCTCATGCGCGGTGCGGATGATGTCGGTCAGCACGCCCCTGTCCACGTCGCTCAGGCGCTTGATGTACAGGCACCCCTTGCCGGTCGTGTGCTTGCCGAGGCGGGGCAGGTGTTCGGCCTGCTCCGGCGATTCGGCCAGCACATAGAGGGTCAGGGCAGCGCTGCGCGGGGAAAAACCGGTCAGCGGCCAGGTGACAGTCGCCTTCGGGTGGGTGGAGACGACGTAGCTGCCGTAGCCGATGATGGCCGGGCCCCACATGACCGGCGGCTCGCCCGTCACCTCGCTGAACAGGCGCAAAAGAGTGTGGGCGTCGGCGCGCATCTTTTCCGGGGCCTTCTCGTCGATAAAGGCGACGGGATCGGCGTCGGTGGGTTGCGTCTTGGGTTCGGCCATAGGCCACAGGATGGGTGCATAACGCGGTTTCGTCAAGCGAAGGGCAGGAGGTCGGGGAGGCGCTGGACGTCAGCAGCGCCGCCCCAGCGCGGCGGCAGGCCGTTCCGGCCGCGCACCCAGTCCTCGACCATCGCCGCCTGCTGCTCATAACCATAGGCGGTAAAGGGCTTATCTGTAAGGGTATAGCGGTAGCGCCCGCGTTCGCGCCACAGATAGGACCACAGGCCCATGCCGTTGGCGTATTGCCACACATGGGTCAGTTCGTGGGCCAGCAGGGCCAGAGTCTCCGGGCGGGCCGACACGTCGTCGGGGAGATTCGGCCAGAAGATGCGCTGTCCGCGCACCACGATCAGCGGGCCGCGCCCGATTAGTCGGGCCAATGTCGACACCGGATGCGCGCCCGCCCGCAGGCGCACGGCTTCGACCGGTACGGCGGCGATCAGACCAACAGGCAGGGCGGCGATTTCAACCGGGGTGAGGGGGCGCTCCATACCTTTTATGTAGGGCGGACCGCGTGACGGGGAAAGGTGGTTGACGCAGGGGATGGGCCTGCCTAACTCGAAGCGCCACAGGAGCCGCTCATGCACAGTCCCATCGTCTTTACCGGCCGCGTCTCTGATGCCGAGGCGCGGGAATGGATCGAGGCCCTGTCCGCCGCCTTGCCGGAGACGCCGGTCGTGGCGCTGGCGGATGCCGATCCACAAGGCATCGAAGTTGCCATTGTGGCCAATCCCGACCCGGAGGTATTGCGCGGCCTGCCCAATCTGAAATGGGTCCACAGCGTCTGGGCCGGCGTCGAGCGGCTGGTGGCCGACCTGCCCGCAGACCTGCCCATCGTTCGGCTGATCGATCCGGAGCTGAGCCGGGTGATGGGCGAGGCAGTGCTGGCCTGGACGCTCTATCTTCAGCGCGACATGCCCGTCTATGCGCGTCAGCAGGCCCTGCGCCGGTGGGAACAACGTCCCTATCGCGCGCCGTCGGACCTGACCGTGGGCGTGCTGGGGCTGGGCCATATGGGGCGGACGGCGGCCGGGCGGCTGAAACAGGCGGGGTTTCACGTCATCGGCTGGAGCCGCACGCCAAAAGCCGCCGATATCGAGGTCTATACAGGCGCGGAGGGACTCGAACCCCTGCTGCGGCAGGCGGACATAGTGGTCAGCCTACTGCCCGCGACGCCGGAAACGCGCGGGCTTTTGAACGCCGAACGCCTGAACTGGCTGCCGCAGGGGGCGGGGCTGATCAATTTCGGTCGCGGATCGGTGCTGGACATCGACGCGCTTCTGGTGGCGCTCGATCGCCATCTGTCGCACGCCGTGCTCGACGTTTTCGCGCGGGAACCGCTGGAGGCCGCATCTCCCCTGTGGGATCATCCAGGGGTGACGGTCCTGCCGCACATCTCCGCCCCGACCCATGTCCGAACGGCAGCCGGAGTCGTGGCCGATAATCTGCGCCGCTGGCGTGCCACAGGCGACCTGCCGCCGGTCGTGGACCGCGTGCGGGGTTACTGATAGGATGGAGGCGGAGGCCCGCATGACCGAGACACCCCGCCCGCAACGCCTGTCCGACCAGAGACAATCGGCATGGATCGCCCTGCGCCTGAAGGACGGCAGCCTGCGCATGGGCGTCCGGGTGACGCCCGCCGGCATCTGGGCCGTGGGCGGCCTGATGGCGGCTATCCTCCTCTCTACCGCCGTTATCGTCGGCGCGGCGCGGGCCAGGCGCCTCAAATAGCCGCCTTGCCAACCATACCTCTTCGTGTAACCTTCGCCGGGCTGGCAGAAGGGGAACGGCATGAAACGTCTGGCCTTGCTGATGGGAGTGGCATTGTGTCTGGCTGGACCGGTCAGGGCGGCACCGAAACCCGACACGGTCAGGGAAGCCTCGGTCGAACAGCTTCAGGCCGCCATGGCGCGTGGCGACCTGTCGGCGGAGGTCATCACGAAGGCCTCGATCCGGCGCATCGAAACCTTTGATAAGTCGCGCAAGCTCAATTCGGTCATCGTCATCAATCCCGGCGCCCTGTCCGAGGCGCGGGCGCTCGACGCCGAACGCAGGGCGGGTAAGGTGCGCGGCCCGCTGCACGGCATACCGGTGCTGATCAAGGACAATGTCGAAACCAAGGACGCCATGCCCACCACGGCGGGCTCTTTGGCGCTGAAGGACAATGTGACGGGCCGTGACGCGCCCGTAGTGGCGCGGTTGAGGGCGGCGGGCGCGGTCATCCTCGGTAAGACCAATCTGTCGGAATGGGCCAATATCCGCTCGAACAACTCGGTGAGCGGCTGGAGCGCCGTCGGCGGTTTGACCGGCAATGCTTACGATTCGCCGCGTTCGGCGTGCGGCTCATCTTCGGGGAGCGGCACGGCGGTGGCGTGGAGCTTCGCGGCGCTGGCCGTCGGGACGGAGACCGACGGTTCGGTCGTTTGCCCGTCGGCGATGAACGGACTGGTCGGTCTGAAACCGTCCATGGGTCTGATCTCGCGCACCCATGTCGTGCCCATCTCGCACAGTCAGGACATTCCCGGACCTATGGGCCGAAGCGTGCGCGACGTGGCCCTGATGCTGTCGGCCATGGCCGGCAGCGATCCCGCGGACCCGGTGACCGCCGAAGCCGACGCGCGTCGGACCGATTACGCCGCCCGCCTGTCGCCGGATGGATTGAAAGGCGTACGCCTCGGCGTCCTGCGCGACCGCACCGGCGGGCCGGGCAAGGTCGATACGGCCTTCAACGCCGCGCTCAAACAGCTTGAGGCCGCCGGGGCCGTGCTGGTCGATATTCCGACCTCGTCGGTCGAAGGGTTGAACACCGCCGAGCTGACCGTGCTACAAACCGAGTTGAAGGCCGATCTCAACGCCTATCTGGCGACCACGCCTCCGGGCGTGAAGACGCGCACTCTGGCCGAGGTCATCGCCTTCAACACCGCCGAGGCCGCGAAGGAAATGCCCTTCTTCGGGCAGGAGTTCTTCGAGGCCGCCGAAAAAACCGGCGGTCTCAACGATCCGGCCTACAAGGCGGCGGCGCACAAGGCGAAGACGCTGGCGCGCAGCCATATAGACGGGCTTCTGAACGCCTATAGCGTATCGCTGCTGGTCGCGCCGACCTATGGCCTGCCATGGCTGTCGGACGAGGTCAATGGCGACCAGTTTTCCGGCCCGTCGGCCAGCCAGTGGCCGGCCATGTCGGGCTACCCGCACCTGACCGTGCCGATGGGACAGGTGCAGGGCCTGCCGCTTGGCCTGTCGCTCATCGGACCTCAATGGTCGGACGAGGACCTGCTGCGCGCCGGTTATGCCTTCGAACAGGTCGCAAAGGCGCGGGTGCCGCCGAAAGAGTGAGCGCCTTGAGGCCTTTTTGATAGCGCAGGCGCAGGCCGCGCCTTCATCCTTATGCGGGTCGGATTAATGTCCGGGTAAGACTTCTGTTACCGAGGATGTTATGAGCCGCCGTTTCGCCAATACCGCCACGCAGGTGCTGGGACTCCTGCCCTTCGCCCAGACCCTGACAGGGCGTATGCCGTCGCCCAAGGTGATGGCCGCCGCCGGTCTGGTCAATGCGCCTTTTATCCGCCGTCTGGCGCCGGGACTGAGCGCGGCGCTCAGTGTCGGACTTGCCGTCGTCGCTATTGCCTCCTTCGTCAAGGATATGAAGCGGGGGGATCCGAAGCGCCGCCACGGCAAGGTTTTGGGCGGGAGGCGGCTGTGACCCCCGGTCAATCCCTCACAGACCCGGCCGGTCGGGCGCGCAAGGCTTTGTGGCTCAGCCTGTGGACGGCGGGTGCGGTCTTCGTCCTGAGCAGCGGCGCGGTGGCCGCGCGTATGGCGTCGTTCGACAGTTCGCCGCTCACTCAGGTCGACGCGCGGCAGGATCCGCGCAAGCTCTTTCCCGAAAGTGAAAAGGTCGAGCGCGAAATGCTTGATGTGCGCCCGCCGGTGATCGAGTCGATTAATCTGGCCAGCGTCTGGCCCGTCACCGACGCCTTAGCTCAGCCGCCGGCCGCCGATCCGCAGCCCAACGCCTATGCCGCCGATATGTCCTATCAGACGGACCTGACGGACACAGGTGGCATGGGTGGCGTAACGGCGCAGATGGGCCCGGAGACGATGATGGCTCAGCCGGTGCCGGGCGTCATCGAATGCGCCGACACCTGTATCGACGCCCATACAGCCGCTGCGCAGACCGTTGAAACCTCGATGGCTGATACGGCAACCCTACCGGAGGTCACGCCGCGCAACGCCGCGGCTTCGGAGACCGTCGCCCTCGACGACCTGCTGCCGAAGCCCTAAATTCCCTCTTATGCCGATGAGGTTTCAGTCTGCGATATTATGCGCGAAGGGGATGCGGGACCTGATGACACAACCGGAAGTCTAGGCGACCTTGATGGCCTTCACTCCGGCACATGGACATGGGCAAGGGGATTCAGGCCCTGTGGGAACAATAGGTTCAATTTAACCGGATTAACGAACAGGGTTAACCGGAAACCGCGTCTTAAGGATTGGCGGGGTAGGGTAGGGACGAATCACAGAGTCTCCCGGACCCCGCCCGCATGTTTCAGATTATCGGTATCGTCGTTCTGTTCGCCACCGTCTTCGGCAGCTATCTGCTGTCGGGCGGTTCGATGGCACCGATCCTGCACTCGCTGGCCTACGAACTGATGGGTATCGGCGGGGCGGCCATCGGCGCGACCCTGATCGCCAATCCGCTGAGCACGCTCAAGGGCATGGGCGGCGGCATGGGCAAGGTCTTCAGCGGCTCCAAGTGGAAACCCTCGGACTATCGCGATCTGCTGTCGCTGCTGTTCCTGCTGACCAAGACGATGAAATCCAAGGGCGTCATCGCCCTGGAAGCCCATATCGAAAAGCCGCACGATTCGAGCATATTCAGCCGCTTCCCCAAGATCATGAAGGACCACTTCGCCATCGACTTCATCTGCGACACGCTGCGCATGATGACGATGAACCTCGAAGACCCGCATCAGGTCGAGGACGCGATGGAAAAACAGCTTGAAAAGCACCACCACGAGGCGCTGCATCCCGCTCACGCCCTGCAGTCCATGTCCGACGCCCTGCCGGCGCTGGGGATCGTCGTCGCCGTTCTGGGCGTTATCAAGACGATGGGTGCCATCACCGAGCCGCCGGAAGTTCTGGGCGGCATGATCGGCGGCGCGCTGGTCGGCACCTTCCTGGGGGTTATGCTGTCCTACGGGCTGGTGGGACCGTTCGCCTCGCGACTGACGGGGATTGTCGAAGAGGACGGTGCCTTCTATAAAATCATTCAGGCGGTGCTGGTGGCGCACCTGCACGGCAATGCGGCGCAGATTTCGGTGGAAATCGGTCGCGGCAGCGTGCCTTCGGGTTCGCAGCCTTCCTTCGCCGAGATGGAAGAAGCTCTGAACAACATGCCGACCGAATAGCTTGCCTTTCCCGGTTTCGGGCGAATATGATGCTACAGAAAAGCCGCAACTTCTCCCAATGGGTGTATTCTGAGGGAGAATTGCGGCTTTGTTGCGAGAGTTGATCACATATTTGTGAAAACAACGCTTGCGAGACTCAGCGGTTTTGCGTATGAAGGAGTCGGGCGCAGTTGCTAGGCGCTCTAACGTTAGAATCTAAGGATCTGGATCCATGACCTCTGAAATCGTCCGCAAGGCCCTGCTCGCCGCCGCCGCCGTCGCCGCTCTGTCGGTTGCCGCTTGCTCGAAGCCGGCTGAAGAAGCTGCCACCACCGAAGAAACCGTTCCGGCCGACGCTTCGGCTGACGCCTCGGCCACTGTCGAAGCTTCGGAAGCCGCCTCGCCGGCCGCCGTCGAAGCTCCGGCTGCTGAAGCCCCGGCTGCTGCTCACTAATTCCTTGCGCCTCACGGCGCTGGATTAGACGAGAATTTGGAAGAGGTCGTTCCCGGGAACGGCCTCTTCTTTTTTTGACATGACGCAAAGCGACCCCCAGCTTTATTTCGCCGAAGACGGCAATCCGCGTTCGGCGCGTTTCGACGACATCTACTATTCGCTGCAGGACGGCCTGTCGGAAACGCGGGCCGTGTTTCTGACCGGTTGCGGTTTGCCGGAGCACTGGAGTGGATGCCGTCACTTCACCGTCGCCGAACTGGGGTTCGGCACCGGGCTCAATATCGCCGCCCTGATGCAGATGTGGGCACAGAACCACCCCGCAAACGGTCATCTGCATATCTTTTCCGTCGAGGCCTATCTTATGCCCGCGCAGGCTGCGGCGAAGGCGCTGTCGAGCTGGCCCGAACTGGCGCACTACGCCGAGGCGATCATCGCCCGCTGGCCGCCGCACAGGCGCGGCTTCCATGTCATGACCTTCCCCGAATGGGGCGTGACCCTGACCCTCGCCCTGATGGATGTGCGCGAGGCACTGACCCAGTGGGATGGCCAGGCCGACGCCTGGTTCCTCGATGGCTTTTCCCCCGCCCAAAACCCCGACATGTGGGCCGAGGACGTGCTGGCCGCTGTCGCCGCAAAGACCGCGCCGGGGGGGCGGCTGGCGACCTTCACCGTGGCGGGCTTCGTGCGGCGCGGATTGCAGGCGGCGGGTTTCGAGATTTTCAAACGCCCCGGTTTCGGCCGCAAGCGCGAGCGGCTGGAGGCGGTGTTTGCGGGCGAGAGGGACTCCCCCGCCACCCCGGAACGCCTCGCCGTTATCGGCGGCGGCATTGCCGGGGCTTCGATCGTCCATGCCCTGCGGCACTACGGTTATCGGGCGACGGTGTTCGACATCGGCCCTCAGGCGTCGGGCAATCCGGCAGGGCTGGTCACGCCGCGTCTCGACGCCGGGGGCGGGGTCATAAGCGCCCTGTTCGCTGACGCCCTGTACTTTGCCGCGGACCTCTATGCGCGCCTGTGTCCGCACGCGGTCCTGAACGCCGGGGTGCTCCAGCGGGCGTCGGACGACCGCGATGGGGCGCGTTTCGCCAGGATCGCGGCTCAGCCCGACTTCGCCCCCGATGATATGAGCGTGGACGGCGAGGGGCTGCGCATGGCGCGCGCGCTGTCGGTGCGCCCGCCCGAAGGGGTCGCGGCCTTGCGGGGCGACGCGCCGGTCATCGCCGAAAAGGTGATCGGCGTGGAAGCGGGACGCACGGTCCGCATCGTCACCGAAACCGGCGCGCACGTCTTCGACCGCGTGTTCATCGCCTGCGGCGACGGAATATTCGATCTGCCCCCGTCGGCGGCGCTCGATCTGCGCCCGGTGCGCGGTCAGATCGAGAGGGTTGAGGCGTCGCCGCCCGACGCGCAGGCGCAGGCGTGGGGCGGTTATTATGTGCCCTTGCCGGATGGCTTCGTCTTCGGCTCGACGCACATTCGCGGCGACCGGGGCGCAGATGCGCGGGAGAGCGACCGCACCCATAATCTTGATACCCTGCGCGCCGTGCTTCCCAAAACCGCAGAATTGGCCGAAGCCGGCACGCAGTCGCGCGCGGCGGTGCGGGTGACGACGAAGGATCATCTGCCGGTCATGGGTGAGATGGCGTCCGGCGTGCATGTGCTGACCGGGCTGGGGGCGCGCGGCCTGTGTCTGGGCCCCTTGCTGGGATTGGCCCTGGCGTCCAGCGCGCTGGGCGTCCCGTCGCCGCTGACTGTGGCCGCAAAACATCGCTTGCGCCCCAATCGCTTCAGCGCAGACTGAAGTCATCAAATGGCCCGATTCCGCTCGCCTTATCGGCGATAAATCGAGGCCGCCGGGTGCGCGGCCCCGCGCAAGGAGTAATGCGATGAAGACTCTGCTGACCGTCGCGGCGCTGGCCGCTGCCGGTTTTACGGCCCTCAGCCTGCTTCCGGCCCAGGCCCAATCTTCCCATGATCATGAGCGCAAGGCCGAGCCTGAGGTTCAGACTCCGGCCCAGAAGGAAATGCGGAAATGTTTCCGCAGCGACGATATCGACCGCTTCAATCCGGTGGATTCGCGCACCATGATTATCGAGACCTACAACCGTCAGCACTACAAGCTGGAATTGAGCGGTGCCTGCATGGGTATCGAGGACGCCTTCCGCATCGGGGTGAAGACCCGCGCCGGCTCGATCAACATCTGCGGCGGCTTCGACGCGGAAATCCTCTATTCGGACTCGGGTTCCGGCCGTCTGGCCAAGTGCAACATCACGCAAGTCACGCCGATCACCCAGGAAGAAGCCGATCGTATCGAAGGCGTGGCGCCGAAGGAAGCCAATAGTTCGTCGGATCGTTCCAGCCGTGAGGGAGCCTAGATGAAATCCGCAATCAAATTGGCGGTGCTGGCCGCCGTGACCCTGTCGGGGCTGGGCGCGCTGAGCCTCGCCGCTGCCGCACCGGAAGACAAGGCCGCCGCGCCGGCGGGAAAGCGTCAGTGCTTCGACGCCGGTCACCTGAACCGCAAGATGGTGGTCGACAAGACGACCATCCTGATCGAGGACGGCTTCGGGCGTTCGGCCCTGCTTAAGCTCAACGCACCGTGTCAGAACCTCGACGATCTCGACAAGATCGGGTTCGAATTCTTTGGTACGACGCAGATCTGCGACAAGCGGGACGTGAAAATCCTCTATTCGCGCTTCGACGAGGCGCCGGTGCGCTGCCTGATCGACTCGATTACGCCGCTTAGCAAGGAAGAGGCGCGTAAGTATTAAAGCGCATTCCAAAAAGTGGGACGCACTTTTTGGACTCAAATGCGCGCAGATTAAAGATACAGAGCGTCGGGGCCCTCCGGCCCGTCCGACCGCTTCATTCGCTCGACGTCGGCACAGATTTGCGCGATGTCTTCGTACTGGAACGGTTTGGGCAGGATGAACTCGACCTTGGCGCGGCGGGCGGCGTTGAGCGATTGACTGGCTTCCACCGGATTGTCGCGGCGGATGGCGGTCATGATGGCGACAGGGGTACCCGGCGCGGCTTCGCGATAGGCATCGAGATAGTCGAGGGAGTTTTCGCCGGCGATGAAGACGTCGATGACCAGCAGCGACCACGGCTGGCGTTGCAACTCGCGCAGGGCCGCCGAACGGTCGATGGCAAAGCCGGGGGTAAAGCCCGCGCGCTCGAACAGACGACCGATGAGGTTGGCCTGGGTGCGGCTGTCTTCGAGGATGAGAACGCTTGAGGTCATGGGTACGCAGGCCGACGCAACAATGGTTGGACGCTAGTCGTGAATGGTTAAACAGATTTGAAAGTTCCGGGACAGGAGGCTGATTTTCAGCTCCGTATATGGCCCGAAGGGCAAGGAGAGACGGATGTTGCGTATGAACGGAAAGGCCATAATCGCCGGGGTTGCGGTGGCGGGGGGACTCGCGACCCTGACCCTGATGCCGGTGACGACCCAGGCCGATGACGGCAAGAAGGCACCGCCGCGCTGCGTCAACGGACCGGGGATCGATACGACCGTGCTCGACGAGGAAACGGTTCTGGCGGAAGGCGCCGGCCGCGGCGGTGTGCTGATCAAGGTCGATGGCTGCCGCCTGACCCCCTATGACATCCTCGTCTTCGAATATCGCGGCTCGGTCCAGATCTGCGACCCCATCGACGTGCAGCTCTCGGTGCGCGCCAACGGCATGGGTCATTTCAAAACGCCCTGTTTTGTGCAGTCGGTGACGCCGGTCAGCGCCGAAGAGGCCAAGGGGCTGCGTAAGCAGGAATACAAGCGGACGGACCGTTAACAGAGGAGGCAGACGCCATGTTTCGTATTGTGATCGTAAGCAGCGTTTTGGCCTGCCTGTCGATCGCCGGGGCGGCGTCGGCGGAAGCGCCGGAAAAGGGAACCGTTCTGAAGCTGGTTCCGCAGCCGGACTTTACCGGCATGGTCGAGGTGGTCGGCGACGATCTGCTGGTCAAGTCGCATACCGGTACGCATCACTTCACCGGAGCCAGGGCCTGCGACGGCCTGTCCGGTTCGCCCTTCGTGCATGTGCGTATGAAACAGCAGTCGGTGGCGCTGAACGGCGGCGGCGTGGCGCAGGTCGTTTACGGTTCGAGCATGGCCAGTACGCGGACCTGCAAGGTCACCTATGAGGGGCTCTATACGCCGCCTACTGAACTGGGCGTAACGCCGCTGGAGCGTTAAAGTACCACGGTCCGGTCGTCGCTCAGGGCCTTTTTTACCTCGGTCAGCAGTACATCTTTAGTGAAAGGCTTGGCCAGAGCGCTGATCGCGCCGCGCGCCAGCGCATTGTGCAGGTTGTCGGGGTTTTGGGTATAGCCGGTCATGGCGATCAGCGGCACGTCGGGCCAGGTCGCCGAGATCACCTTGATGCCGGTCATACCGCCTATGCCGGGCATGATCAGGTCGATCAGTATGGCGTCGACACGTGTAATCTCCAGCCGCACCAGCGCGTCCTCCACAGAATTGCTTTCGGCGACGTAGAAGCCTTCATCCTCCAGATAGCTGCGATAGATGATGCGGGAATGCGCGTCGTCTTCGATGACGAGAATGCGCTTCACCGGCCCTTTGCGGCGGCGGATGCGCTCGGCTTCCGCACATATCTGATGCACGTCATTGATGTCGAAGGGCTTGGGCAGCAGAAACTCGACCTCCGCACGGCGCGCTTTGTTCAGCGCCTGACTGCCGGCCAGCGGCGTATCGCGCTTGCCCGCCGTCATGATGGCGATAGGGGCGTCGCCGGCGGCTTTGCGGTACATATGCAGATAGTCGAGCGTGTTTTCCTCACCCACGAAGACATCTAGCACCAGAAGGGCATAGCCGCGGCTGTTCAGCTTGTGCAGGGCTTCGAAGCGGTCGTGGGCGAAGTCGGCTTTGTAGCCATTTTTTTCGAACAGCGTGCCGACAATGCGGGCCTGAGTTTTTGAATCTTCGAGGATCAGTATGGTGTTCGGCATGGCGGGATCACGCTATGTAACAATTTGAAACAAAGCGTAGGCGCCGCGACGCGGAACTGGCAAGCTGTAAATGTCCTGTAACACACTTATGCACAGATCTGCGTGATCACAGTTTCGGGCGGGTTGCGGAATAGCCCGGCAAAGGCAGAAGCCCGCTCGATCGAGTGGGCTTCCCTCAATCATTGTCCATCTTGAGCGCGGCGATGAAGGCCTCCTGCGGGATTTCGACCTTGCCGAACTGCCGCATCTTCTTCTTGCCTTCCTTCTGCTTTTCCAGAAGCTTCTTCTTCCGCGTGGCGTCGCCGCCGTAGCATTTGGCCGTCACGTCCTTGCGCAGGGCGCGGACGGTCTCGCGCGCGATGATGCGCCCCCCGATGGCCGCCTGAATCGGGATGACGAACAGGTGCTGCGGGATGAGAACCTTCATCTTTTCGCACATGCCGCGCCCGCGGGCTTCGGCGCGGTCCTTGTGAACCAGCATCGAGAGGGCGTCGACCGGTTCGGCATTGACAAGGATCGACATCTTGACCAGATCGCCCTCGCGGTATTCCTCGATCGTATAGTCGAACGAGGCATAGCCCTTGGAGATCGACTTCAGACGGTCGTAGAAGTCGAACACCACCTCGTTGAGCGGCAGATTATAGACGATCATCGCGCGCGAACCGACATAGGACAGGTCGAGCTGAATGCCGCGGCGGTCCTGACACAGCTTGATCACCGCGCCCAGATAGTCGTCCGGCGTGAAGATGGTCGCCTTGATCCACGGCTCTTCGATATGGTCGATCTTGACGACATCCGGCATGTCCGCCGGGTTGTGCAGGTCGATCACGTCGCCATTGTTCATGTAGATCTGATAGACCACCGACGGGGCGGTGGCGATCAGGTCGAGATTGAACTCGCGGCTCAGGCGCTCCTGAATGATTTCAAGGTGCAAAAGCCCCAGGAACCCGCAGCGGAAGCCGAAGCCCAGCGCGGCGGAGGTTTCCATCTCATAGGAAAAGCTGGCGTCATTGAGGCGCAGCTTGCCCATGGCGGCGCGCAAATCCTCGAAATCGGCCGCATCGACGGGGAAGATGCCGCAGAAAACGACCGGCTGGACTTCCTTGAAGCCCGTCATGGCCGTCGAGGTCGGCTTGCGCTCATCGGTGATGGTGTCGCCGACGGCGGCGTCCTGCACTTCCTTGATCTGCGCCGTGAAGAAGCCGATTTCACCGGGGCCGAGCGCCTCGACATCGGTGGCCTTGGGTTGAAACACGCCCAGCTTGTCGATTTTATAGGTCGCGCCGGCGTTCATCAGCTTGATCAACTGGCCCGGCTTCATGAAGCCGTCGAACACGCGCACCAGCACGACGACGCCGAGGTAAGGATCGTACCACGCATCGACCAGCAGGGCCTTCAGCGGCGCGGCAGGGTCGCCCTTGGGTGCAGGTAATTTGGCGCAGATGGCTTCCAGCACGTCCTCGATGCCGATGCCCGACTTGGCCGAGGCCAGCACGGCCTCGGACGCGTCGATGCCGATGACGTCCTCGATCTGGGCGCGCACGCGCTCCGGTTCGGCGGCGGGCAGATCGACCTTGTTGAGGACGGGGACGATCTCGTGATTATTGTCGATGGCCTGATACACATTGGCGAGCGTCTGCGCCTCGACGCCCTGAGACGCATCGACCACCAGAATCGAGCCTTCGCAGGCGGCCAGAGAGCGCGAGACTTCGTAGGCGAAGTCGACGTGGCCCGGCGTGTCCATCAGGTTGAGGACGTAGGTCTTGCCGTCCTTGGCCTTGTAGGTGAGGCGGACGGTCTGGGCCTTGATGGTGATGCCGCGCTCGCGCTCGATCTCCATATTGTCGAGCACCTGCTCCTTCATCTCGCGCGCGGTGAGGCCCCCGGTGAACTGAATCAGGCGGTCGGACAGGGTGGACTTGCCATGGTCGATATGAGCCACGATGGAGAAGTTACGAATTTGGGACAGTTCGGTCATGCGCGGGCGATAGCATGAACCGCTTGAAGGGGGAAGGGGTGGAGGGTTATGAGTCCTCTAGGTTTTCCTTACTAAATTTGCGAGCACCTGAATTATTCATTTCAAACTCTGGACCAGCTGGACCAAGCTTGGCTCGTGCGGAGAACTTGAATAACGAAGCTAAGACTTCCACTGCTTTATCGTTGTCTTGAACCTCATCAGATTGCTTGAAGAGACCGTGGGTCACTCCATCTAGCCAATGTGTCGGAATTTCCGCAGGATCTTGCCCATTTTCTTTAGATTTTGCCTCCAGCACAGTCTCAATTACCCAGCTTGAACGGTCCACATCGTACAAGTATCGTTCCAGATCACGCTCACTTTTTAAGTCTGAATCGTGAACTTTTCGCATAAAGCCTAGGGCGTAAAAGCCTACAACTGCAATAGCGCCTACTGCAAGCGCCAAGCGTAAGCTCGTCACGTAGAACGGAATCGTCGCTTCATTCGTTTTCTCCATAACTATTGAGAGTTCATAGGCGGAAAAAGCAGCGCTGAGAGAAAATACTGATGCAAGAAATCCACATATGGCCAGAACTGTCCAGCGGTGGGCTCCTACTGTTCTAGATACTGCCGACTTAGCAAGGCGATCTCGCAAGCTTTCCGTAATTTTTAATCTCATATCACGCCGTGCGTGCATATGAGAGCTGTTGTCAAGTTCCTTTATTTTTTTATTTAAATTGGCACGTTCTATTTCAATATTGTTAAGTGATTTTTTTTCGACTTCTTGAATTTCTTTTAATTTTTCTTGATTTTCCGCTTCTAAAGTTGCAATCCGAAGATGGTATTCATCTTCCCTTTTTCTACTTTGCTCGTTTGCTGATTTGATGAAATTTTCATGGATTTCGGAAAGCCTTGATATGTGTTCGGCGTATATGGATTTAAATTTATCATACGAGCCAGCGTCATCCATAACGCTAGATAAAAACAATTCATTGATTTTAGAAATTATATATTTAAATAAATTTTGATCTACAGTTTGACCCGTATTTTGGTGAGCATACAAATATATTTCAGCTTCTGCAAAGCTTGACTCGTGTATATTTCCATTCGAAAATTTTGTAGTTCTTCTGTGAAAATATACCTCTAATCCTGGTATTCCACTTAGATGTATAGGGTTAAATATGCGGGTGCTTTCGATGTTAGTGGAATATTTTTCCAAAACATCAGTTAAATTTTTAAAATTAACTAACGTAACGTTTCCACTTTTAGCTACCGCTAAAATATCAAGCTTTGAAAATTCTATAATAGCTTCAAAAAAACTTGCGATTCGAGAATCTGTTGGTGAAGGAATTTTATATGTATTTTCAGAAGTTTGTGTCATTTTCCGCTCTTTTCAGCTTTATATTTTATTGATATCTATTTTTGAAAGAAGCGCAAATCTACCGCATCGCCCATGACTTTATAACCCGCCATCGACGGGTGGATATGGTCGCCGGAATCGTAGTCGGGCCGCAGGCGCGTCGGGTCGGCTGGATCGGCCATCAGCCTGTCGAAATCGATCACCGCGTCGAAGGCCCCTGAGGTACGTATCCAGCGATTGACCGCCTGACGGTCGGCTTCGTTCTGCGCATCGGGATGGTAGAGCGAAAAGCCCATAAAGGGCAGGATGGTCGCGCCGATGACTTTAATGCCGCGTTCCCGCGCCCGGCGGATCATCTGGCGGTAGGCGCCGATCATGTCCTCGACCAGTTGCGCGTGGGCGGCGGCGCTCACCGGCGCGTCCTTGGTCAGGGTGCCGAGGTCGTTGACCCCTTCGAGGATGACCAGATACTTCACCCCCGTCTGGGCCAGCACATCGCGCTCGAAGCGCGCCATCGCGTTGGGCCCTGAGCCGTCATTGAGGATGCGCCCGCCGCCGATACCGTGATTGAGTACGGACAGGTGCCGGGTGCGCGCCTCGGCCTGAAGTCGCCGCGCCAACTGGTCGGTCCAGCGAGCGTTCATGCCCGGCTTGACGCCATAGCCGTCGGTGATCGAGTCGCCCAGGGTGACGATGGCCGCCGATTTGGCCGAGGCCTCGACATCGACCCCTGAGATGTGAAACCAGCGCTCCATCGTTTTCGCCCCGTCAAGCGCCGCTTCGGCCACGCGGTTGCCCCTGGCGAAGTAGGACACTATGCGAGCGCCGGGATGGCTGGTCTGGGGCGAGGCGGCTTCGGGCAGGTACAGCGACAGGGTCAGGTCGGTGAAGGCCGTGACCGCCATGACGACCGGGTCGGAGACGTACTCCGCTCCGGCGGGGATGGTGATCGCCGTGCGTCCGCCGAAGGTGAGGCCGCGCGCCTGAGCCGGATCGATGCGCGAGGTCATCTGATCTGCCGAGATCGCCGCATGGGCCGCACCGATTTTCAATGGTCTGGTGCCGAAGACATTGGACAGGCGCACGCGGAACTGCCGACCGCCCTGCGTCAGGCGCACGATCTGGCGGATCGTCACGTCGGACGCCATGTCGGGCGGCAAGGTGGTGTCGGGATTGGGCACCATCTGTGATGAGGCCCACGCGCCGACCCATTTCGGGCCCGCGGATGCCGCCGCCGGCAGGGCCGACAGCGCCGCACCGGCGGCTATTCCGCCTAGCAACCGGCGGCGATTGAGATCGGTCATGGCGGGGCTCCCTGTTTTTGGTTGTTACCGTTATCTTCGGCACGACACAGGGAAAGTCAATGCAAAGCGGTCCGCGACGACAGCGAGTGCGGCGCGACCAGCGCCTCCTCGCCCGACGGCTGGGTGAAAATCGATCCCGGCACAGGGGCCTTCGGGCCGCAGCAACTCGCCGGCGGCGTCATCGATGCGCCGGGACACGAAACCGGGCAGGGGCAAGGCGACGGGAGGGGCAGGATTATGGCCGCAAATTGACGCTCTCACCGTAAAATGGATATACCAAAAAAACGAAAAAGACGGCGCGATCCGATGATCCGCCGTCCTTTTTTCAGACATCGTTCGATGGTTTACAGCAGGCTGGCCGCCGCGATCAGCGCCGCTACCGGCAGGATCGCCGCAAACAGCAGGTTGCCGACCATACCAAACGTGTCGCTTAACTTGATAAGGGTCATCTGATACTCTCCTTTTCTTGACAGCAACTATATATGTTGCATGTGCGAAAAAGTTCAGATGTCGATATGTCGCACCTTCATCACAAACGGTAAGCAATCGCGCCGATCCGTGTTAATAATCGTGATCGCTTATGGAAAAGACCCTCATGCTGACCTTTGAAAGGCTCCGCGACATCATCCTGCGCTATCCCGACACCGAAGAAACGATGTCGTGGGACTCCCGCTCGTTCAAGGTGAATGGCAAGGCCATGCTGTTCTGGAACCCGGCGCACGATGCGCCGGTGTTCAAGGTGCCGTTCGAGGAGCGCGACTTCCTCCTGGAGGTCGATCCGGACACCTTTTTCACCACGGACCACCATCGCCCGTGGCCGCTCGTTCTGGCGCGTCCGGACAGGGTCGATATCGGCTGGGTGGAGGCCAATATCGACCGCGTCTGGCGCGCGCAGGTGAAGAAACGCACCCTGAAGCTATGGGACGCTCAACCCCGGTAGACCGGGTTTCAGTCAGGGCTTTTCAGAAGGCTGAGAGTACCGCCGCCACAAAGGCCGCCAGCATGGCACCGGCAATGACCATGGGAAATACCTTATCCATAAGGTCGTCCGGGTTGATCTTAAAGGCTCGCATCCGCGCTCACCTCCTTTCATCAGACCTCTGACAGATTACGCCTTTTTTCTCCGGGACGTGTACACCTTGTCGTGATCCTTCGTTTTTGGGTCACCGCCGCGCCGTAATCCCGACACGCTGCCGTGATCAGTCGGGCCATGACACAAACAAAGGGCAGGGGACCGGCCAGGGGAAGGTTTGGGGGCCGAACCGGGCGGTTGGCCATAGCCGCGGGCGTGGCCCTCGGCCTGCACGGCCTCGCCCTTCTGGCCATCTGGCTGACGCCCGTGCCGCAAACGCCGGAAGCCCCGCCCGTCGGGGTGGAACTTTGGCGGCCGCCCGAAGCCCTGACCCGACCGGTGGTGGAAGCCGCCGCGCCCGAAACCCCGCCGGCGCGAGCGGCTCCCAGCCGTCCGGCGTCGCCGCTCCGTCCGCGCCCGCCAGCGGTTCCCGCTACGCCGACGCCTCTGCCTCTTATACCTCCAGCCGCTGCGGCCCCCGCGACGGAAACCGGAACCGGCGTCACACCGCGCGCCTATGCCGAAGGGGCGGACAGGGGCCGGGCGGCGGCCACCCGCGCACTCAACAAGCGGCAGTTCTGCATCCAGCAGCGCGATTTGGGCCGCCCGATGGATAAGGACTGCCCCGTCACACCGGCGAAGGACATCGTCCTGCCGCTGCAAGCGAAAGAAACCCGCCCGACCAAGCTGTGTCTGGCCGCCCGCGAGCGCGAATGGCAGAAGTACCGCGACGGCACCGGGGCCTATCCGGGCCTGCGCGATATGGCCGCGGGCAAGAAGAAATGCCGTCAGGGCTGGGATGACTAAGGCAGCCGTATTTCCGACACGCAACAATGGGACAGAGGGGCAGGGGATGAACCGAAGCTGAAACCACCGGTAAGGATTTGGTCATCCCTTCAGGGTTAATAAAGCCTTATAACTGTTCTCGACGGAGTCTCTTGCGTAATGGAACGCCGCCACTTTTTGATGGGCGCCGCTGCGACGGCCGCCACCCCGCTGATCGCCTCGCCGCTGCAGGCGCTGGCCCAGACCCCGATGACACAGACGGGGCAATCCGCGTCTGCCTCGTCGTCGTCGCAGAGCCGCGCCGCCGAAGGCTATCAGCGCGATGAAATCCTGCGCGCCGGTTCGGACTTCCTCGGCGTGACGGTCGAAGCGCTGGGCGGGGCCATCGAAAAAATCTTCTCCGATTATGGCGATCGTCCGACGGCCTATGTCGCGGGCGAAGAGGTGTCGGGCGCCATCGCCGTCGGCCTGCGCTACGGCAAGGGTCTGATTCATATGAAGTCGCTGGCCCAGCCGCAGAAAATCTTCTGGCGCGGTCCGTCGATCGGGTTCGATACCGGCGGCAACGCCTCGCGCGTTTTCTCGCTGGTGTACGGCCTTTATGATGTGGAAAAAATCTACCAGCGCTTCCCCGGCGTCGATGGATCGGCCTATTTCATCGGCGGTCTGGGCGTGAACTATCAGCAGTCCGACGAGACTATCGTCGCCCCGATCCGCGCCGGCGTCGGTTTCCGTCTGGGGGCCAATATCGGCTATCTGGCCTATTCCAAGACCCGGAAGTGGTTCCCGGCGTAAGACTCCTGTTTAGCGACTGTTGCGGGAAATCCCCGTCATAAAACGGCGATACGGCTGACATGGCTGTGTCGCCGTTTGGTTAATCGGCTGTCACGAAGCCGGCGTAACCCCGATCCCCCAGAGGCGTCATCCGGACGCCCATTGGGGATTTTGTATGAAAACCTACCTGCAAGCCGGGACCGCCCTGGCCGTTCTGTTCGCCGCCGCGCCGGTTATGGCCGCTGAGGCTCCTGTGGCGGCCGCCGCCGAAGCCGCCCCGGCGGAAGACATCACCGAAGTCATCGTCTACGGTCAGGGCCAGAGCCGTCAGTTGCAAACCGTCAAGAGCGCCGAGCTGGCGCTGGAAGCCGCCGGCACCTCGCCGCTGAAGGCCATCGACAAGCTGCCGGGCGTTTCGTTCCAGTCGGCCGACGCTTTCGGCGCTTACGAATGGTCGACCCGCATCTCGGTGCGCGGCTTCAACCAGAACCGGATGGGCTTCACGCTGGACGGCGTGCCGCTGGGCGACATGACCTATGGCAACCACAACGGCCTGCACATCTCGCGCGCCATCATCGGCGAAGACGTCGGTCGCGTGGAAATGATGCAGGGCGCGGGCGGCCTCTCGACGGCTTCGACCTCGAACCTTGGCGGTACGCTGCAATTCTTCTCGCGCAACCCGGACGGCGATCTGGGCGGTGAGCTGGCCGGCACCGTCGGTTCCGACGCCATGCACCGCCTGTACGGCCGCTTCGACACCGGCACGCTGGACAATCTCGGCGGCCTGCGCGCCTATGTGTCGGTCGCCGACCAGAAGGCCGACAAGTGGAAGGGCGGTTCCGAGCAGAAGCAGCGCCAGATCGACGCCAAGGCCGTCCTGCCGCTGTTCGGTGGTGAACTGACCGGCTATATCAATCACTCCGAGCGCCGCGAGCAGGACTATCAGGACATGTCGTTCGACATGATCAACCGTCTCGGCCGCGACTGGGATAACTTCCAGCCGAACTACGCTTTGGCGACGCAGGTGGCCGCCGCCTATAACAACCCGGCCAACTATGCGGGCACCAGCCCTCTGCTCAACGCTTCGGGCTGCTGGACGGGCGTGGGTGCCAATCCGTATCAGGGCGGCGTCAAGTGCGTGGACGACGCCTATTACTACGGTGCGGGCATCCGCGACGACGATCTGATGTATGTCGGTTATAAGGGCCGGATCAACGATATGGTCAGCGTCTCGGCCACGCTGTACAACCACACCAATGAAGGTCAGGGCCTGTGGGTCACCCCCTATACCCCGTCGCCGAACTACGCCACGGCGGGCGCGACTTCGGACAACGCGCCGCTGTCGATCCGCACCACGGAATACGACGTGGACCGCACGGGCCTGTTCGCCTCGATCGACGTCGATCTGGGCGCGCACCAATTGACCGGTGGTTTCTGGACCGAGGATAATGACTTCAATCAGGCGCGTCGTTTCTATGCCGAGAACGCCTCGGCCCCGAAGCGCGACCCGCTGGACTTCCAGTCTAACCCCTTCTTCACGCAGTGGGAATACGCCTTTAACACCAAGACGACCGTCGCCTATGTGCAGGACGTGTGGACGGTGTCGGATGTGTTCAAGGTGAACTTCGGCTTCAAGGCGATGAACGTCGAAAACAAGGTCCGCCGCATCGCCGGCAACCCGCTGTCGGGCACGATCAAGTCGGACGATGGCTTCCTGCCGCAGGTCGGCTTCGTTTTCAAGGCGCTGCCGGAAGTCGAACTGTTCGGTTCGTACTCGGAAAACATGGCCGCCTACGTTTCCGCCGCCACATCGGGCCCCTTCAGCTCGCTGTCGCAGGCCAATGTCGACTATGTGCGCACCAATCTTAAGCCGGAAACCTCGAAGACGTTTGAGACCGGCGCGCGTCTGAACCTCGACAGCTTCCGCGGTGTGGTCGCCTTCTACCACGTTGATTTCGACAACCGCATTCTGGCGGTGGCGCAAGGCTCGTCGATCCAGGGCAACGCCCCGGTTCTGTCGAATGTCGGCGGCGTGAAGACCAACGGTGTCGAAATCGCCGGCACCTGGCGCGTTAGCGACAATGTCAAGTTCTACTCGTCCTACTCGTACAACGACTCGAAGTACGCCAACGACGTTGTGGCCGCCGACGGCACGATCCGCGCCCGCACCAAGAACAAGACGGTCGTAGACACGCCGAAGCACATGCTGAACGCCGAGTTGTCCTACGACAACGGTTCGCTGTTCGCCACGGTCGGCGCCAAGTACACGGGCGAGCGCTACTACACCTACGAAAACAACGGCGGTCGCGTCGAAGGCTTCACCACGGCGGACGCCACGGTGGGCTATCGCTTCCCGCTCGACATCGACGTGCAACTGAACGTCACCAATCTGATGGACGAAGACTATATCTCGACCATCGGTTCGGGCGGTTTCAGCAACAGCGACACGGCGGGCACGGCCATGACGATTCTGCCGGGCGCGCCGCGTCAGGCCTTCGTCACGGTGCGCAAGCGCTTCTAAGGATTGACACGTCCGGGCCTCTGCTGCGGCCCGGAAAAACTTAGCCGCTCCGGTGCGAACCGGAGCGGCTTTTTTT
Organism: Asticcacaulis sp. AND118; assembly: GCF_020535245.1. Lineage (GTDB taxonomy): Bacteria > Pseudomonadota > Alphaproteobacteria > Caulobacterales > Caulobacteraceae > Asticcacaulis. The sequence continues at coordinate 650,604 of NZ_CP084911.1, forward strand.
ACAGCCGTATCACATGACCTGTTTCCGCGCTCTCACGCGCCAGATCGAGCAGGCGCATGACATTCAGCGCCTCTTGCGGCGCAACGGGCAAGGGGCCGTTTCCGCGGATGGCCGCGGCCATGCCCTCATAGAAGGCTTCGTAACGCCCCGGCAGGGTCGGCTGGGCCACCGGGGGCAGGGGGTCGATATCCGCGACCGGCGTGAACAGACCGTCGCGGTCCAGACCCCAACCTTCGCCCCCCACGTGTTTTCCCGCCTTCAGGTCGTCCTCCTGCGTGTCGAGCCCGTATTTCACCCACGATCCCCGCCGTCCGTGCACCTCGAAGCGCGGCCCCGGCGCGGGCGTCAGGGTGCTGGCCTGCAGGCGCACCCGATGCGGGCCATAGAACAGGGTGGCGTGGAAATAATCGTCGACCACCGAGCCTTCGCGCTGCTGGGCCAGATCGAGCGCAACGACGTCGGGCGAACCGAACAGGCACAGGGCCTGGTCGACCAGATGCGCCCCCAGATCGTACCAAAGGCCGGAGCCGGGCAAGGATTGTTCGCGCCAGCGATTGCGCAGATAGGGCCGGAAACGGTCGAAACGCGAGATGAACAGGCTGACCTCCCCCAGCTTGCCACTGTCGATCAGGGATTTGGCGGTCAGAAAATCCCCGTCCCATCGCCGGTTATGAAAGACGGTCGCCAGACGATTGGCCGTCTTCGCCGCCGCCAGAACGGTCTCAGCCTCTGCGGTAGTGATGGCGAAGGGCTTGTCGATGACGACGTGCTTGCCGGCCTTGAGCGCCTCAATGGCCTGCGGCGCGTGCAGGTCGTTGGGCGTGGCGATGACCACCAGTTCGATCGCCGGGTCGGCCAGAGCACTCTCGAAATCGAGTACCCGCACGCCGGGAATATCAACATGAACCTCATCCGGACGGGAAGACACTACGGTGCTCAGAGCGAGGCCGCGGGCGGCCCTGATCAGCGGCGCATGGAAGGTCTTGCCGGCATAGCCATAACCGGTCAGCGCGGTCTTGACGGGTTCGCTCATCATCTCACCAACTGTAGTTAAAACTGATGCTTATGCGGATATCTTCAGACAGATTGATCGGCACTTCGTGGCGCAGCCAGCTCTCCCACATCAGGAGGGTGCCGGGTTTGGGCGCTTCGTAGACGAAGGGCTGATGCTCGCGGCGCGCGCCCTCTTTGCGCGGCGGCGAATTCATGAAGCTGGTCAGGCGCGGGTCTTCGAATTTCAGCGCGCTGGCCCCGTCGGGAACGCTGACGTAGAAGGTGCCGGAAATCAGGCTGTGCGGATGTATATGGTTGGAATGGTGCCCCATCGGCTCAAGGATGTTGATCCACATATTGTCGAGCTTCAGCGCGCCGGCGGGCAGGTCGTATTCCAGCAACTCGGCAAAGCGCGCGGCGTGGGCGTCGGTATGGGCCTTGAGGTCCTCAAAGGCGCTGGCCAGCAGGGGCAGATTGTTCAGCGAGCCGTAGGAGGTATAGCCGAGATAGCCCTTTTGCTGCGACCAGCCCTGCCCCGCCTCGTCCTCGTCGGCGAAGGCGCGGCAGGTGTCGTCGATCTCCTCCAGAAAAGTCTCGAAATCCGGCTGCGACGACAGTTCCGCGCGGTAGATTTCGGTGGTGAAGAGAGGGGTGACGGAGGCGTTGTGCGGCTGGCTCATAAGGCCTTTTCGCGCAAAGGCGTTCCGGCGGCAAGCGTCGCATACAAAAATCCCCCTGCGAGAATGTCGCAGAGGGACTTGTCATGTTGGCAACTTTGGCGTTGCTAGACCTATTCCAGTTCGAACTCGGCATTGAGCGTCAGCGAGGTCGAGACCTCTCCGCCCGCCACCGGCGTCGAGTCAGCCGCCATCTCGGCCTTCATGCGGTACATTGGCATCGGCGGGGGCGCCGACAGGCTGGCGTTTTCGTTCAGCGACTTGATGCGCTTCACCGTCTTGCCCAGCGACTTGGCGTAGAGTTCCGCGCGCGCCATCAGAGTCTTCGTGGCTTCCAGACGCGCCTTGTCCTCGGCGGCGGTCGGGTCCTTCAGACCGAAGGCGATGCCGTCGATCTGGTTGATACCGGCCTTGACCACGGCGTCGATGGCGCCGCCCAGCTTCTTCGTGTCTTCGACGCGCACGCTGATGCGGTTATTGGCCTGATAGCCGCGCAGGACCGGCGTGCCGCCGTTTTGCGGGTAGTCGTAGACGGCGTTGAGGTTGAGGCCCGTGGTCTGGACGTTCTTGTCGGCGATGCCCTGGGCCTTCACGGCCGCGAAGACGCTGTTCATCTTCTGGGCGTTGAGCTTCATGGCCTCTTCGGCGGTTTTGGCCTCGGTGACCACGCCGAAGGTGATGAAGGCGACGTCCGGGGTTGAGCGCACCTCGGCGGTTTCGGAGAGGGTGAGAAGCGTGCCCGTGTGGCGCTTGGCCATGCGTTCGGCTTTCGGGGAGTCAGAAGCGTTGTTGGGAGTTTGCGCCATCACCGGAGCGGCGGCGGTCATCAGGGCGAGGGCAGCGGCGGAAACCGCGAACATCCGTTTCATAGTCGTCTCTCTAAGTTGGGCGTGGTGTGCGCCGGTAAACCTGATCTGGCGGGCAAGCGAGGCATCTTCATGACCCCGATGTGACCGCCGCGGGGCGGAGCTTGCCCCGCCTGTGTGTCAAATATCCATGCGCCGCCCTGAATGGCGCATGAACCGGCGCATCGGAATTCCGTCAGGTTTGACACGTGTTGAAAATGCGGAGGAAGGGCTTTAAATCAAAACGGGGCCGTGTTAGGCACGCAGCCCCTGCCTCTGGTGAGGGCGTGTAGCTCAATGGTTAGAGCCGACCGCTCATAACGGTCTGGTTGGGGGTTCGAGTCCCTCCGCGCCTACCAGTTTCTTCTGAATTAGCTGTGCTTATTGGCTTTTTCAGTTTTTTGGACGGTTAGACACTTTGGTTGGACATTTTCAGTCTTGAGCCTCCCGAATCCGCATCTTTCATCGCTTCTTTCGCCATCTTTTTTTTTGGTTCGCGGCGGCTGTGTGTAGGGCAGCTTCTTTTCCACGGTGGGTTGCAACGTTCGTGAGCGTTTAAGCAGGAATGTATCAACGGTTTGTTGGATGTCAGGCTCGTTTAGTGCCGTCAGGCGACGGCTCACCGTCATTGTTTGTCCGACCAAGGCGCACAGCAAAGTCAAGTCCAAAGCCTACGGGATCGCGCTTGGACCAAATACAGCTCGACAGAATTTCCCCAACAGCAATTGACATTGCCCACGGCTGTTCGCAGCCTGTCGGGACTTTGGCGGGGTTTACGAATGGAAGTGATAGACGTCTGCGGCGTGCGCGCTGATCCTGGCTTGTGCGAATTGTCGCGCGGAGATCAAACCATTCGGCTTGAACCCAAGTCCATGTGTGTATTTCTGTTCCTCGCCCGCAACGCCAACGTGACCTGCACCCGTGAGGCGCTGTTCGCTCACTGCTGGCCGCAAGTCAGGGTCGGTGAGGACGCGCTTAATCGCGTTGTCTATCAATTACGTTCCGCACTTGCCGAACTCGGTACGGACGTTCGGATTACCACCATTCCGAAAATCGGCTACCGGCTGGTAGCTGAGAGCCAAGATACCGTTTCAGAGCCTCAACCTCGTCAGAGGACTTTACCATGGTCGGGCTGGCGATCATCGACAACCATGGTTGCTGCTTTTTCAGCCGGGGGCATCCTTGTCGCCGGAGCCGCCTTTACTCTTTGGCCGACGGGGCCGGATATCTTCAGTCCTGTCTTTACCAGCCCAGCCATTGGAGAGCTTCAGCCCGCCCTTTCTCCAGATGCGAAGGCGCTCGTATTTGTCCGCAAATCCGGTGATGACCGCCAACTGGTTATAAGACCTCTGCCGGACGGGCCGGAAACAATACTGCTCAATCAAACCGGCACGATTGCGGCGCCGGCCTGGTCCCCGGACGGCGCGACGATCGCCTATGTCGCAAAAAACCAGCAGCGTTGCGAATACCGATGGCTGAACATAACTTCGCCGACTGTTTCCCACTCGATAGGGCCTTGCGGGTATGGCCCCCTTCCACAATTGAGCTGGCGGCCAGACGGAAAGGCAATCTATACCAGCTACGCGGCGGCCGCCGGGAAGGTAACCGGCGTCTACCGTTTGGGCCTTGACGGCAGCCGTACACTTCTGACCGAGCCACCCGAAACCAGCATCGGCGATATGTTCGCCTCGGCATCGCCTGATGGCCGGTGGCTCGCCTTCCTCCGCGAAGGCGCCTGGCAATCCGGACAGGTGATGCTCCTCGACCTTCATAGTCGTGATGTCCGGCCATTGACCCGCGACGGCGGCGACATTTACGGGGTGGCATGGTCGGCTAACAGCCGTGAGGTCTATGTCTCCATAGATCACGGGAATGACCGCAACGTCTGGTCCTACCCCCTTGATGGCAAACCACCGCGTCGCTTACTCAACGGCTTGGCATCGATCCGCACCTTGTCAGCGGCCTCCGAGCGTGGTGGCGTCCTGGCAGTCGAAAGCGTCAATGCACGCACCGCTCTCGTTCGGAGAGATATAACCTCGGGCCAGACGACGAAGATCGATACCCTGGCCGCAGGTCTGAATGAGGATCCTTCACCGTTCGGCAACGGGCAGGACGTGGTATTTGTTTCCGACCGTACGGGCCGGCGTCAGCTTTGGAGACGGGAGGGTGGAAAGGCGACACCCATTTCCCTGAACCTCCCCGCGGGGATAATCCAGGCGCCCGCTGTGTCGCCCGACGGCCAGCGAGTCGCGTTTGTCCTTCTGCGGGACGGCCGGCGTCAGCTTCATCTAGCCCAGTCCGGCGGGACTGCGTCACCTGTCGAACCGGGTCATGATACCTATTCGCCCCTATGGTTGGGGCCCAATCAGTTGGCCTATGTGTCAGATGGCCGTCTCCATCTGCCCAGTGGCAAGGTGTTGGGGGAGGGGATCGAGGCCGCGCGAAATGCGGGCGCAGGCGATTGGTACGTCTCACGCCGCGGGAACGAGGGTATTTGGCGTATGGACGATGAAGGTCGGTTCAGTCCCGTCATCGACGCATTTATTCCCTATGACGGCTGGGATGTGACTGCCACGCAATTCGCCTGGGTTGATAAACAGACCTTCACGCTTTGGACAGCGGACCGCAATTCATCGCGCGCGGTTAAGGAAACCGCCAAAAACACTGGATACCAGGCGTCCGTTCACGCCACCGTCCGGTTCACCCCAGACGGCCGGTCGATTTGGTTTGGCATCCCGATGAACTACGAAACCCGGGTGCAGGTCTTCCAGTCGAGATAGGATTGCATGCTTTGCGGGGCCGCCTGATGAACCTGATCATTGCCTGATGAAAACCTGACACGGGTTGACTTCCTTCGACCCTGACGCCGAACTCGTGCGTGTGGCGGTGCAGCATCAAGCTCCAGGTCACGCTCTGATTGGAGGCGAAGCATGGGACACGGGAACAAAGGTTATTGGCAAACGTGCGGGCTGAACCGGCATGTGGCAGCCAGGCGCGCCTCCTGCCATCATACTTAGACAAGCCAACAGAACTGCGGCCCATGCAGCGCCCCCGGAAAGCTCCGCCCACCCGAAGAGGAGCGCCCCCAAGCCATAGCCCAAGGCGTCACCAAAGTGACGACGTGCGCTTGGGGGCAGACTCTGTGCGCAGTTGCCGCGGTGAACGTGGCCGTAGATGGCCGATCCGCTGACCCGCCAACTTGTTAGAGCGCAATCCGACAAAGTGGACACCACTTTTCGGAAAAATTGCGCGATCAAGCAAAAACGTAGAGCCATTCTGCGGCTCAACTGAGCCGATGAAGGCTCTAATTTCAGAAACCGAAGAACTTCGCTCGGTACTTCACCGGCCGAATACGAACTGCGAACATCAAAAGGAAATTGGAATGTCTGAACTTTGGCTTGAAGATAAATGTGTCCTGGTGACAGGTGCGGCGAAAAATCTGGGCCGTGCTTTCGCCGAGAATGCCGGCCGCCGAGGTGCCCGCGTCGTGGTGCACTATCACGACTCGAACTCCGCTGCGGAAGCCAATGCGGCTGTCGAACAGATCCGAGGTTTTGGTGCGCAGGCGGTTGCTGTTCAAGCCGACTTGACACAGGCCGATGCGGTCATTGGGCTGATGAAGACCACGATAGAGACCTATGGTCGTCTCGACGTCCTGATCAACAATGCAGGCCTCATTATCAAGAAGCCGTTCGGTGAGTTGGAATTGGAAGACTATGACGCCTGTTTCGCGGTTAATGCGCGAGCACCGTTCCTTTTGATGCGCGAGGCCGTCCGCTACCTGCCCGACGGTGGACGGGTGATCAACATCGGCACCTCAATCCTGGGCCTGGCGTTCGGAGGCTACGGTATTTACGTTGGCAGCAAGGGGGCGCTCGAGCACATGACCCGCGTCTTCGCCCAGGAGTTCAAGAGCCGCCGGATCACGGCCAACCTGATCGCCCCCGGCGCGCTGGACACGCCCTTCTTCTATGGAGCCGAATCCGAACATTCGGTGGCGATGATCAAGCAATTTACCGGCGGCTTAGGTGCCGTTGAGGATATCTCTCCAATGGTCGACTTCCTCACCTCGCCGCAGGCGGGATGGATCACGGGTCAGACACTGTTTGTGAACGGTGGCTTTGTCGCACGTTAATGCCTTCTGTCCGAAGTGAGACGTCCATGAAACCGTATTCTGATCACACAATTATTGAAGGATGGCACGTAGGCGCGCGTCGCGTTCTCTCAATGCTGGCCATCGTTGCAGCCGTGTACTTGTTGCTGCCTACAGCAGTGCAAGCTGACCCGAAATTCAGCGGCGGTTTCATGGCAGTGTCTGTTGCCGATGCGCGAGCGACAGCACGATGGTATACGCAGATGCTGGGCTTCGCGGTCACCCAAGAAGGGGCGGTGCCAGACCGTCCGATTCGCTTCGCGTTTTTGGCCAATGGGGACAGTCTGATAGAAATCATCGAACGTCCCGATGCCGCGCCTCCGCCTTTGGCGGAAAATAGCCAGCGTCAAGCCTGGCGTACACATGGCATCTTCAAGGCTGGCTTCTGGACTGACGATATAGAGGCGCTTGAGACGCACCTCACCGCAAAAGGTGCACTCTTTTCGCACCGCATTGTCAGACCGGACGGCGCCCCCTATCGCACGCTCGCCGTTCGGGATCCTGAAGGCAATATTGTCCAGATATTTGGACGGTGAGCGTGCGATTTTACCTCCTGATATTGTGACGTCAATTTTAGGTTAGAGCATGAATTTGAATAATCGGGTCCCGGCGCAACTGTATTCCCGCGCCCCTGTTCTTGTTAATTGCCGGCGGCGGAGGGCATTTGGCGGCGACAGCAAGAACGAGAATGTCGTCGATTGGGGTGCGCCCATCCGGGTTGTGGCAGGTGGTTTGGGAAGCGGGGTACGGCACCAGATACCAAAAACTATCAGTTCTATCCCGCGCGGTTTGCTTGGTCATGTCAAAGATGGAACTGAGAAGTGACGGTCAAGGTCGGCGACTAGGTGAGGGCGGCGCAAGTGGCCACCGCGTCGGAGTGTCGGGAAGCGCCAATTTCCTGCATTGAGACTTCCTACGGCAGGATGGGCCCACGATCGATAGCGGGGGCTTCCCAGGCCGCTTCGCCAACACGGTGATGGTGTCAGGCCTGATAGATAGCGTTGATAAAGTTACCGCTTTTTTTGGCCCCTACGACGGCCTGTCCGGACGAGTCCCCATCGCATTCCGCCCAAACGAGCGAGGCAAAGATTTGTCTTGTCGGCCCGGGCATCAGGCGCCGGCTTCGCGTCGATCTAGGTATGTCAGGATCATCGTGCGCCAGCGCTCGATCATTGCGACATAGTTTTCTCCCTGAAAGCTTCGAACGTCGTCGACTCCCTTCTCGCTCATGGGGACAAGTGTGTAGGCAACCCATACGCGCGTGTCGTCGTTGCAGGCGCCTTGGGGGATGCATTGCACCTCGATTAGGACCGATCGCGATCCGGCCGTGACGCGGGAGTAACGGACGTAGTGCTGATGAGGCCTGTAGTCGACAATGGTCCAATGCGTTGTTTCAGCACCGTGATAGGTTAGAAAGACCATCCCCTGGACCGTCTGTCCGTCCCGCGGATGGATGTATTCGGGCTTCCATTCCGCGATCCAAAGGGTTTCGCCGTGGGGTGTGAACAGATCGAAGCACTCGTCGAGCGGCAACGGAATATCGATCGAATGCTTGAGGCTAAGCGGTGTAGAATCAAACATCTGACTTCTTTCGTTTCGGTTTTTCGCTCGTGGAGTCGGCGAGGCAATGGCTGTCACCGGCGGACAAATCGAGCCCGTAGATATCCTTCAGTTTCGCGATGACCTGAAGGGTGTCAGGCGTAAAGGGTGCGACACCATCGAAGGCGTGCAGGACGATGCCCTCCAGCAGATCGCCAAGGGTCAAGTCCTTGTGTTCGGCGAGGGCTTTGAGAACTTTCAAGATGCGCGTCTCGACGCGAATCCCCGTTTGAACCCGTTCAATCGTTGCCATTGCTGTCATCCTTGGAATAGATTTGTACAAATGTATGCATATATCAAATTATGGTATTTTGCAAATAATTGTTATAATTATACATATATATGACATTGATGCGGTTTGTGCCTTGGGAAACGCAGCGCCTGCGGCGAGGGGACTGGGATCGATCCGCGCAGCACAGGCGGGGGTCGAGGCTTCATCGACATGCTTGTTCACGTCCGCCCCACGCGCACGCAACGACACAATCCTCTGTTGCTCACCGCCTAGGCCCCTGCATCCCGCAGTATCTCTAAATGAGCCAAGCTGTCCGCTTTCGCAGCCTGATACCTCCGGCAGCCGAGCGGCTGACCGCGCCGCGCAAAAATAAGTTGCCGAACCGCTTCTGAATGACCTGCAAAGTTAAGTGTGCAGGTCGAGACCTTGTTCGAAGAAGGCGATCTCAGCGTCAGATTTGCGAGATGTCTTCGTATCAGGAACGGTGACAGCTCGGGGGCGAGTGCATTTAAAGGTTCACAAATGACATTGCGAAACATCAAGATTCTTTTCAGCCTACTCTTTCCGTTGGCCGCAGCGTCCGGTGCGGTGCTCGCCCAGTCCGACGACAGTCCCGGCGCTCGGTTCGCGACGGCGGACGCTAATCGCGACGGCAGCACCACGCGCGCGGAATGGGAGAGCTACCGCATGAGCCAGTTCGATCGCGTTGATCGCAATCGCGACGGCTTCATTTCCGCTGCGGACGTCCCGCGCTTTCTGCAGAACAGCGACCGCGCCCAAAAGCTTCAAGACACCATTAGGCACCTTGACCAGAACGGCGACGCCAAGCTTAGTCGCGCCGAATTCACGAATGCGCCGGCTCTCGGCTTTGAAAAATATGACCTGAACAAGAACGGCGTGATCGATCCCTTGGAGCGTGAGGCGGCGCGCTGACCGGAGACGGCGCGCCCTGGTCAAAGGCCTGCGCGCGCCGCCACTGTGGTTAGAGACGTAATCAATATACATATGTATATTTACACCAAATTTGCTTTGGATCATTTGTCTCCATCTCGATCAATGAGATGGTAGCAAAATGAACCTTTCCGATATTGACCCTCGAACGGCGCTGACCGTCTTCAAACCAGTGCTCGTGGCCGGCATCGTTTGGGCCGGCGATGTGACGGTCGAATCCGGACCCGACCTCCCCTTTCAGCACGGCTCCGACACGCTACACACTGCGGTCAGCTTATTCGCTTGCCTTGAGCCCAGGTTCCGGTGTGACCGCCTCAGCGCGAGCGAAACCCAATGAATGTGATAATCCGCCAGTGGCACGACGGCGACCGGTCTGAAGTCGCCAGGCTTTTTCGTGCTTATATCGGCGAAATCGCCGCAGACCTTTCCTACCAGTCGTTCGATGAAGAGGTCGCTTCGCTTCCAGGCTACTATATCCCTCCCTTTGGCGGGCTCTGGGTCGCCGACGCTGGTGATCGACTGCTGGGTTGCGGCGCGCTGCGCCCATTGGCAGAACCCGGAACGTGCGAACTGAAACGCTTGTACATCGCGCCTGAAATGCGCGGCCGGGGTATCGCTACCCGTTTCATCGAAGTCATCTCGCGGTCTGCCTGTATAGCTGGATATTCCGAGATGAAGCTTGAGTCCCTGCCGACCATGGTCGATGCGCAGCGGCTCTATCTGAAGCTCGGCTTCGAGTTCACGTCCCCCTACATGTATTCTCCCATCCCAGGGACTGTCTTTATGCGCCTGATGCTGGCACGGGAGGCCCGCGTCCTTGGCGTTGACGGCGTCGACAAATGAGGCGCCGCTCTGGTTATGACTCGCAGCGCCGCGGAGCGGGCACTTTCAGGCGCCTCGCTTATGAGTGCCGGCAAAGTCATGACCGAAGCTATCGGCTTCGCGCCCGCGACGCTGAGCCCAGTCGCGATCCCGCAGATTCTACACCGTATTTGCAAGCCAGATAATATTCTCCGACAGCCTCTGGTGAAGGCAAATGAAGGCCGAGAACGCCCGCGCACAGGGCTGTTGTCGCTGGAAACGTTCTGAGTCTGAGTTCAGCGAGGGAGACAAAAAACACTTGCGCCTTTATTAATGGTAGTAATAACTACTAATATGAATGAAGTTGACCAAAGTCTTACCGCCTTCGGTTTTACGGAGCTTGAATCGCGCCTTTACGCCGAGCTCTTAAAACGCTCGCCGGCGACCGGCTACAGGCTGTCGCGCGCTGTGGGCAAAGCGACAGCCAATACCTATCAGGCCCTTGAGTGTCTCGTGCGTAAAGGGGCCGTGATTGGCGATGATGCCGAGCCGCGGAGTTATCGTCCCGTACCGCCTTCTGAATTATTTGCTGTATTAAAGCGAACTTTCCTGAGCCAGTCGGAGGCGGCTGAAAAAGCGCTTTCAAGCCTGCACGCGCCCGCGCCGGAAGATCGGCTTTATCACCTTAAATCCCTGCCGCAGGCGCTTGAGCGGGCCTGTCAGATGATTGACAGCGCTCAGGAAACCTTGCTGTTTGATCTCTTTGCGCAGCCATTTGAGATGCTGCGCGAGGGATTAATTCGCGCGCATTCCCGTGGTGTTCTTGTGGGGGGGCTTGTCTATGCCCCCGATCCCGACGCCCCTTTTTCCACGCAACTTGCCCCGGGTGCGCCGTTTGTCACGGATCGCTGGCCCGGACGACAGTTAACGCTGATTGCCGACGCCCGCGAAGTGCTCGTGGCCCTCATCGGACACGACGCGGCCTCGATACGCACGGGCTTCTGGACGGATTCCGCCTATCTGTCCTGTCTTCACCATTCTGGGCTTGCTTCGGAAATGCGCCTTGCCGCTGCGCTAGGTAACACAGGGGATCCGCTCAAGCGTTTCGGCCTTCTAACCTCCATGCCCCCCGGACTGCGTGATCTAACGGGCACCTCTGATGCGCACGAACCGCCGCTTATATCCCTGCAGAAAGATTAAGATCGTGACCCTCGCAACCCGCCGTTTCTTTATGTCCACCCTGTCCATGTTGACACTTGCGGGGTCGTCCGCACTGGCTCGCTCAACAAATCATCCAGACATATTAGATGCCATTGCCTCACGCGATATCGACGCGTTGGAAGCGTGGCGGGGCGAGGGTGACGATAAACAACTGGCGGACGCGGTGGTTTTGGCACTCAGACATAAGGACGAACACGCCATAGCCAGACTGACGGCATTCGCGGCGTCAAATGCCCCGGTGAAGATGCGCGCAACGGCGTTAACGGAACTGGGAGCTATATATTTGCGTCAGAGCCAGTTTTCGCTCTCCCATAAGGCGTTTACCGCCGCCGGAGAGCTCGACCCTTCGCTCGCAAGTGAAGTCCAGACTCAGACCACCGCTTTTGTCGCCGCGCTTTCGCAGGCTCCGGCCATGTCCCTGGTGCAATCTGACCCGACGACCCTTCCTTTGACACGTGATCTCGCGGGGCTTGCGCGCATCGATGTGGCGTTTGACGCGAATAGCCTGTCGGCGGTGCTTGATAGTGGTGCGGCTTTTTCGACTATCACTCAAACAACCGCCCAGAAACTGGGGCTCACATTCCTTGAGTCCTCAGCGTCAGTAGGCAGTGTGAGTCGTGCGGCTATAACCACGCGGTTCGCTGTGGCCTCAAAACTGAGGATCGGCAAGGCCGTGCTAAAGGACGTCGTTTTTATTGTCTTGCCGGACGAACAACTGAGTTTCGCCGGTGGGAAGTATACAATCGATGTGATTATCGGTCTGCCCGTTATGCTGGACCTGGGCAAACTCACCTTCGCATCCGAGGGGGTATCGGAAACCTTCAGCTTCGACGCGAAAGGCAAAACGCCGGGAAAGCCAAATCTCATACTCTCCGGTGTGCAGCCACTTATGCAGGTGCGAACGGCTCAAGGGGGGCATCGGCTTCGAATGTTTGTCGACACAGGGGCGAGGCAAACCAGCCTGCATCGCACGGCTTTACTCGACTATCCCGACTTGGGGAAACAGGCTGAAACGAAAGCTGCGACCGTCGGCGGCGCTGGTGGCACAGCGGTTGACGCCGCCGCGATGGTATTGCCTCGGCTTCTTTTGGAAGCGGCGGGTAGGCAGATCAACTTACCAAACATCAGAGTTCTGTCCAAAGCTCAACCCGATCGCCATGGTGAGATCGGACAGGATTTCCTAAGACAGGCTAAGAGTTTTACGCTCGATTTCAACAGCATGATCCTGTCCATGGCTTAATTGTTCTTACGCGGACGGTTCGCGTCAGTGACAGTCTACGCCTCGGCGGTTTGCTGGCGCACCGGCATGACAAGGCGTGCTTCGAAGCCGTAATCCCGTTGTTCGAATTCCAGTCTTCCGAAATGTAGTTGTGCAATCTTATCGACCAGCGCCAGTCCAAGGCCCGTGCCGGGAACATCGACCTGAGCGTGGCTTTCTTGCCCGACAGTCCCTCCGCGAACGAATGGGCGACGCAGGCGCGCTGCTTCCTCTTTGGCCATGCCTGGCCCCTGATCACGCACAGCGAAGATAACCGACTCTTCCTCATGTCTGAGGGCGATCTCAACGGGCGTGACGCCGTATTTTAAGGCGTTCTCGATAAGGTTGATAAGGGCGCGGCTCAGGGCTTCGCGCCTGACGGCGAGGCGCGGGACAATGCCGGTAACGCTGAAATGCACGTCACAGTCTTCAAAATCGCGAATAATATCAAGGATAAGGGCTTGAGGATCAGTTGAGGTGAGGGGTTCGCTGTCATATCCGCGGGCAAAGCACATAAATTGCGACAAAATGGTCTGTATGCGATCTATCTGGCGTTCAGCGAGGGCGCCATAGGGGAGGCCGGACATTCCCGACATTTCAAAAGCCAGGCGCAGCCGCGACAAGGGCGTACGCAGATCGTGGCTAATTCCAGCCAGAAGGAGATTTCGATCGAGGTCCGCTTGTTCCCTCCGCAGAACCATTGCGTTGAAACTGCGCCCCAGCGCCGCAAGTTCGCTCGGTCCGTCTTCCGATATACGGACGGGTCCACTGGACTCGTGAACACTATCGGCCATCGACCTCAAACGATCGAGAGGGTTCATAATGACGGTGTGCATTACCAGGGTGGCCAAAACGGCAAGAAAAATAGCCAGCATGACCAATGCCAAAGCCACCCATCCGACGGGGTGGGCCGCACGGGGGGAGAGGCTCATCCATGTCGGCTTGCTGTCAAGCGACAGTTCCACCCACACTAAACTCTGGCGATTGTCGACGAGGAGCACTTTGATCCCGCGTTCTCGAAGGCTATTTACAAGAGCCATCATGAAACGTCGCTGCAAATGCTGCACAGCGGGTCTGGCGTCGGGCGGGGGTGACGACCTGAATTCAATTTCCGCCGAGGCACGGATGAGGCTTAAGAGTTTCGGACGCTGCGACTCTGGCGACGTCTGTAGCAAAAGCACCGTATTGGCCAGATTATCTCCGGCGATGCGGGCGAAGGTACGGGTCTGGGGCAAGACGATAAAGGCAAAAACCAGTGCCAGCGTAACGATCTGCCCCAGGAGTATAAGACCCAGCGTCCCAAAAAGCGTCTGACCCCACAGGCTGCTGAGCGGGTTGCGGAAAGTGGCCATAGCAGTGTGTCTCAGGCGCGGGACGAAGTGGGGAAGGCACCCCGCGGTAACGCAGGGTGCGCATGATAAAAGGCGGTCAATAGGCGTGCATGGGATGGCGGCCGTCGTAATACCCCTTGCGATAACCCGCCCGATAGCCGGGGCCGACAGGGGCGATGTAAACAGGCCTGTAAACGGGCCTGGGTGTGACGAATACAGGTTGGTAGACCACCCCAACCGGGCGCGCGGTATAGTAAACGACCGTATATCCCGGAGGCGGTGGAGGCGGCGGAACGTAGCCTTCCGTGTAAACGTAGTAGTGACCTCCAGAGCAGTTTACGCTTCCCGCTCCGGCCTCTGCGCCGAGAGCCGCCCCGGCGGCAGCGCCTACGGCGGCCCCGGCGGTTCTGTCCCCACGACCGGCCACTTCGCTACCGATTACGGCGCCGGCAACGGCTCCGACGACGGCGCCGCTGGTCTTGGCCTCGCTTTTCTTCTGGTAGCAATAACCATCATACACGACCTGAGCTTGGGCTCGGGCGCAAGCGGGCGCTGCGAGGAACAACAGACCGCTCGCCGTAAAGGCCAGGCCAAAATTTTGAAACAGATTTTGAGTGCGCATAATGTTCTCCTGACTGGTGCTTTGGCGGAATGCCAAAGTAATAACAGTATTCACTTAAGTAAAATGAACTGAATATGAATAAAAATGAACTATTTTGCGAATTATAAATTCAATATTGCAATGCATTAATAATAGAAAATATCTATTTAATGCTCAATATAAATTCCGCTTCAATTTAGAATCTGCGCCGCCAATTCACACTGATGCCGTGACCCTCCCATGTTGGATTTTGAGGGGGCTTGCCGCCATTTGAAATATGGCCAAAATGATTGGCGATTTCGATCGTTGAGGACGGGGTTACGTCGAAGCCCAGACCGCCTCCCCAACGCAGATAGCCATTGATGCCGCTGCCGCCTGAGGGAAACGGTTGGCTTGGCGACCAGTAAACCTGGTACATTGCATCCACAAAAAGGTGAGCACGGTCAATGTTAATCGCGTTATAGCGGAAGCCCAGACCGCCTGTGACGCCCGTAGTCGTGCTGTCCAGACCCTCGCCGTCCGGCGGATAATCGGTGCGAATGCCGTCCGTATGCATAAGGCCGCCGCGGAGTTGAAGTTCCAGCCCCGAACGGTACTGCCAGGATCGTGTTGCTTCGAGCGAGACCACGTCAATCGGCCGGTTCTCATGGCTGGGCGAATAGTAGTCGGCGCCAAAGGACCAGGCGTTTTCTTCAACTGAAAACTGCTCTTTGAGCCATTCGCCCTCTGCGGCAAAGGCCGGCTGACCGGCAAAACTCAGGAGGGAAACGCCGACTAATAGGCAGTGGCGCGCGACAGGGCATAAGGAAACAGGCACGGGAGGCTCCTTCAAGATTCAAACTCAAAGGGTGGTACGGGCCGGAACCCTCATTTCTGACGGTCACTTTTTGCGCGGGGCGACAAAAATCGGAGGCGAAACAGGAGACGGCTGACCGCTCATCTCCCGACCGCAGCGCGATCCGCAAACCCTGAGTACAGGCCCTCGTGCTTAAAGCGGGGTGCCGGCTCGGCGAGAGGCGGTTTCATTCGATATGCGTCCATCTGATAGTTCGATCACGCGGTCGAACAGATCAAGCGCTCTGGGATCGTGGGTAACGACAAGCACGCAGGCTCTTCGCTCACGGGTTATCCGCTTGAACAATTCCATGACCTGACGGCCCCTTACGCTGTCTAGGGCGGCTGTGGGCTCATCGGCTAAAATAAGAGATGGATCGTTGGCCAGGGCGCGGGCGACGGCAACGCGCTGCTGCTCACCTCCGGACAAGCGCACGGGGAGGCTGTCGATGCGATGGCCGAGGTCCAGGGCTCTCAAAAGATCCGCCGCGTAGTGCTGGGCCTCCCGGGTCGGCACCCGCGCGATCTCAAGGGCGATGGCCACATTTTCGACGGCTGTGAGGAAAGGGATAAGGTTGGGTTTCTGAAAAACAAACCCGATCCGATCACGTCTGTAATCGCGAAGCGTATCGAGTTGTGCACCCGGCCATGACACGCAGGCCTTGTCCATCCACGCCTCTCCACGACTCGGCGGCTCAAGAAGACCGCAGATCAACAGGAGCGTACTTTTCCCGGACCCGCTGGGCCCCGTTATACCGATCAGTTCCCCACGATGCGCTTCCAGACTGACACCATCCAGCGCTTTCACCACGCTATCCCCGCTTGGATAGTGGCGTTCCACATTGCGAACGTCGAGAATGACATCGCTCAAGACAAGACCTCCTGCGCGCGAATTTTCATCGCCTGGGCAATACCCACCCAGCTTGCCAGCGCACATATCAGAGCCAGAAACACAAACAGCGTCCCCAGATCGGCGGGCATCATCGCAACGCGCCTGGGGAAGAGGGGGAACAGAAGATTGGCGATGATGAGCGCCAGTCCAAAACCTGAAAGCCCTATCAGAGCCGCTTCCTGAGCGATCATGTTGATGATAACGCTGTCGCGCGCGCCAATCAGCTTCAGCAAGGCGATCTGGTTGCGTTTTTCCATCGTCAAGGTGTAGATGATCAGCGAAACGACGATCGCTGTGACGACCAGCAGAACCCCCGTGAAGGCCAGTATCTGGGTTCTCAGCCTCGCCAGCCGCTTATTGAGCAGAAGGTCACGTTGTTCGTTTTGTGTGATGACGTTGACGTCCCCCCAACGCATGGCGCTGGCGCGGACCGTTTCCAGCGACGCCCCCGGCGAAAGCGTTATAAGGACAGCCGCGATCTTGCTGTCCTGCGATACGGAGCCCTGCGTGGCGATAGTTCCGGTCTTTGCCCGTGCCAGCAAAACCTGTTCGCTCGTACGCGTCGATGCAATTGCGGTCGCGTCATTGATGGTGACGAACACCATGCCGTCGCCGGACGGGTCCACCATGCCACGCGTTGTTCCGACTATGGTAAAGTCATCCTTCCCCAGACGCACCTTCGCGCCGAGGCTCAGGCCGGTGGCCGCGTCGGCGATCGCTTCGAAATGGCCGCTTTGAATATACCGTCCGTTCGTCAAAGCGAACCACTCACCGCTGTCGGTGGGATAGTCAAGGCCGGTGATTGAGGCCCTCAACGACTTGCCCTCATGCGCAAACTGCTGACTGAACTGAACAAATCGCCGGACTTTTTCAACACCCGTAAGTCCGGCAGCCCGCTGGTCGATGTGTGACGCAATCGATGACGATTCGGCAAATGGACCGTCACGTTCGCCCTGAACGATCCATAAATCCGCCCCGACCTTATTGATCACCAGAAGGGCATCTTCAACGATGCCGCGATAGACGCCGATCATACCGATAGCCGCCATAAGCAGAAACCCGATCCCGGCGGCGGTCAGAAGGAAACGGGCAAGATTTTGTTTTACGTCCTTGTACGCGAGGTTCACGACTTGCGCCCCGTCTCAACGGGCATGAAGTCGTAAACGTCACGGGTTCCGCAGATGACGTGACTGGCGCTAAGGCCACCTCTAATCATGATCCGGTCGAGTGAACTGGGCCCCAGAGTCACGGGTTGCCAGTAGGCGCGTCTGGCGCGGACGGCCCAAACGCCGGCCGTTCCTTTCCGCCTGACGATACAGCCCAGTGGAACGGACATGGCGTTTGCCATTTGCCCTGTAACTATACTGACCGTTGCTCTCTGGTTCATAGCCCAGTTATCGGGCAAGTTTGCTGGAACAATATCCGCCGTAAACTCTCGGGTTTCCGGGTCAACGTCACGGCTAATGCGTAACACCTTGCCGGAAAAACTGGTTCCCGGAGAAAAACCGAAATAAATCTGTGCCTTGTCGCCGGGCTTAACGGCGCTGATGGCCGTTTCATCAAACCGGACGTTCAAGACGAGGGTTTGGGGGCTGACGATTTCAAAGACTTTGTCACTTGGCGTCAAAAGGTCGCCGGGGTTCAGATTGCGACTTGTTATAATGCCGTCAAAAGGTGCCCGTATTTCAGCCATGCCCAGTACGGCCTGGCTTGCCTGCGATTGCGCCGATGCGGTTTCCACCTGTGCAACGGCTTGCTGAACAGCCTGACGGCGGGCCGCAACCTCAGCCTCGGCACTGCGCAAGGAGGCCAGAGCCTGGTCATAATTCGCCTGAGAAACCCATCCTTGTTTAAATAACGCAGCCTGCCGGTTGAAATTCCCCTGATCATGGATCAGGCCCGCCTCGGCGCTTGCCAAAGCGGCGCGTGCCTGCATTTCACCGCTGCTGGCAGCATGGACAGCTGACGTGGAAGCCAGAGCCTGGGCCTGCAGATCCGCTTGCTCTACGGTGGCCAGGACTTGCCCGGCAACGACATGATCGTTCAGATCAACTCGGACCGACGTCAACCGGCCGGAAACTTTGGAACCCAGATCGGCTTTGGTCAGAGCATTCAGCGTGGCGGGTCCGCTCAGATAGGTTTGAAAGAGACCCGACTCCACGGCCGAAAGGGAAACGGAGCGAGGCACCATATAGCGCCAACTGACACACATCAGCATGGCGGCAAGCACGAGGCCGCCTCCGATCATCCATTTTCGAGCCGCTCTCTGGGGTCTGGATTTTGGCCGCTCAAGATTGAGAGACGGCGCGGCTGAGGGATGCGGAGTTTCGAGCATGGCACTTTGACAAGGAACGACGACCGGATGATCCGGCCGCAGGGATCCATGATACGCCCCCGCAGCGCCTATCTGACGGCGAAACCCGATCTTAGTTGGGATTTCCCGCATTATCGCCGGTACGAGGGCTGGTTTGTCTTGCAGGTGCGGCGCTTAAAAGCCCGCGGCGGCCCTGCGGGCTCATGTGTTCTACGCCTTCCAGCATCGCATCAACCATCAACCCCGTCATCTCCGAGCGGGCGGCCTTTGCCGTCGCGGCCTCACGGCGGAGCGCCGGAACATCAAGGTCCGGCTGAGCAACGATGGTGATCGCGCGGCGCAGAGATCTCCTGTAGTTTTGCCTCGCGTCTTCAATCTGGGTCTTTCGGCTCGCAAACGCGCGCTCCATAGCCAAGCGATCCTGCCCTTGCAGCGGCGCGAGCACGGCTTGTTCAATCTGCTCCGGGGTGGCGAACGGTGGCGGCATCTTATGCCGTATCCACAGGGTTGCGCCGCAGGCGATCAAAAAGACATTGAGACCAAGGGACAGACTGAGGATCAGGGTTTTATAGCGTTTCATGGTAAAACTCCCAGGCTGAGACCGAGATCCATGGGTTCAATCTCGAAGGCGGCGGCCAGTATCGACGTGTTTGCAACAGAACGCGACGTCTCTCCTAAAGGCAGGGCCAGGGCGAAAAGGACGCCAGCAATGGCTGCGGTCGGATACGCCACGGCGGGCCAGAGGGTTTGCCGGAGCGGGCAGGACCATGCGAAGCGCTTCGCGCTAACCTGATCAAGCGCGTCAAAAAGGGCCGCTTCCATCCTTATGGTCTGAGGCGCCGTCGGATGGCTGAAGCCCGCCACGCTGAACAAATCGTCAAGACCTTGCTCGGCGGCCAAGTATGCCTGCAACCCAGGGACCCGGTCCAGGCACAGTCTGGCGGGACCTTGCACAGCCTCAGGCCAGCGATCGATATTGCCACCAAACGCCTGAGCCATGTCGATGAATTCATCCTCGGTCATTTGAACTCCCATTCGCTATCCATCACTTTCGCTTTTAACGCCGTCCGGGCTCTGGCGAGCAACTGTTGGAATGCGACATCATTTGTTTCCATAATGTCTGCGGCCTCGCGGCTCGAAAAAACGTTGCGGGCAACGCGCAGAGCCTGGGGCATCGCGGATCGGGTTAATTGACGAAAGGCCTTTTCGTCACCTGACGCGGCAAGTTGCATCAGGCGCTCCTCTACCCCTAGATCTGGCGAAAAACTCATTGCGCCCGAGAGCCTTCCTTATTGGCAGAGTATCGTCTTGATACGATGCGATCGCGAGAAACTGACGCCTAAATATTGTCTGACTGTTGATTTCCGCTGAGAGTGACCGGCTCGATAGGCTAAGGGTTGCGGACGCACACTTGGACTGTCAAATCACATCCAAAACCTATTCCTTTCGCGCACAATATACGCATACGCTTCATCTTAACTGTTGGGGTGGCCTCAGCTGTGATCCACCGATCCATGGCATCCATGTCCTTGGCCTCAGCGAGCCGATCCGCCGCGACCGCCACCGAGGGGAACCGTGGCGACAAACGCCGTATCAACAAGCAGTTCCAGAGCGCGGGCGACTTCGGGAAGAACGATCCGTTCGGAATCGCCTTCAAAGAGCAGGATGAAGCGCGCGAAATGGAGATCGGGATAACCGTTCGCAGCGCGTGTGACCCCTAACAGCTTCGGAAGGGCGTGCAAAAGCGCGCTCTTGCCGGCCGCATTGGACGCGCCGATGAAGTCGTGGTCTCGATCCGTTTCCAAGCCGAATAGGGCCAAGAGAAGATATCTTGGCCCCGCACTTGGATTGATACATTCAGCGAGATTCGCAGGTGTCCTCGCTCAGACGAGTGTCTCAGTGAAGAACGCCGTCAGCTTGTCGAACGGAATAATGTCGAGCCGATCATAAAGATCGACGTG
Organism: Asticcacaulis sp. AND118; assembly: GCF_020535245.1. Classification (GTDB taxonomy): domain Bacteria; phylum Pseudomonadota; class Alphaproteobacteria; order Caulobacterales; family Caulobacteraceae; genus Asticcacaulis. The sequence continues at coordinate 671,267 of NZ_CP084911.1, forward strand.
GCTGGCGCCCGGAATAATCAGCAGTTCCTTCGGTTCCGCCGCCGCCGCATACGCGGTTTCACTAAAGTAACGCGAATGCGCTTTCTCACCGTGGACGAGGAGCACCGGACGTGGCGATATCTCCTTAATGTATGAAAGCAGCGGCATATTCATAAAGGATAGGGGCGTGGTGATCGTCCAGGCATTCCCGGAATTTACGGCTCGCGCGTGATAACCTCGTCGCGTCATGTAGTAGTCATGGTAATCGACCATAAATTGCGGTTCGCCGCCCTTGAGCTTATTGTAGGCGGGTTGGAAGGCGGGCATCCCCGTTTCGGCGTCTGCCCAACGTTGGCGGCTTAGGTGTTCAAGCGTTTGCGTTCGCTGCTCCAGCGTCACACTATCGTTGTAACCTTTCGACATAACGCGCGTCATATCGTACATGGTGCTGGCCACCACGGCCTTGACGCGCTTGTCCACGGCGGCGGCATTGAGCGCCATGCCGCCCCATCCGCAGATGCCGATGACGCCGATCCGTTCGCGATCGACGGCGGGATGCAGCCCCAGGAAATCCACAGCAGCGCTGAAGTCCTCGGTATTGATATCCGGGGACGCCACATTGCGAGGCTCGCCGCTGCTCTCGCCCGTGAAGGACGGATCGAACGCAAGCGTCGCAAATCCGCGTTCGGCCATGGTCTGGGCGTACAGCCCGGAGGATTGCTCCTTTACCGCGCCAAACGGACCACTGACGGCAATCGCGGCCAGCTTATCAGTTCCACGAGTCTTGGGCAGATAGAGATCGCCGACAAGGGTGAGGCCATAACGAGTCTTGAACGTGACCTTCTGGTGATCGACCTGGTTACTGCGAGGGAAAACCTTATCCCAGTCTTGTGACATAGTTTGAGCCTTTGCGGTTGTAGCCATAATAGAAGTGGCCGCGGCGATGACGACGCCTGCTGCGGAAGCTTGCAGGAGGCGACGCCGGCTAGAAATTGCGGGGTTATCGTAACGGGTGTGTTCGGACATGTTTCCTCAGGTGAACGGGGTGCTTAGTGTGGGTTAAAGGGATGGGCGTCAGCGCGCTGCCCGCTTTGCGGCAATGCCGTCTATGACTGGAGCCTTGGTGTTGGAGCTATCGAACGTGCTAACTCGTCATCGAAAAGGACACTGGACGCGTCCTTGATGAAGATAATCAGGTTGCATCCGTCGAATAAGCGGCCAATAGCTTGATGCGCCAGTGAATCAAATTCATCGCTGTGCCTTCACAGCCCCAGCGGCTGGAGTTCCCGGATAATGTCTATCAACAGACGCAATCCCGTGGGCACCTGATGGCGCCCGGAATAGTACATATGCAGTCCAGGACCCAAGGGGGCCCAATCATCGAGCACGCGGACCAGTTCCCCCCTCTGGACGTAGGGGATTACCGTCGGCTCTGGCAGGTAGGCCAGCCCGCCGCCCCGACTCACCAGTTGAAGTGTGAACTGCGTATTGTCGATCGTGATTGGGCCGGGGACATCAAGCGCGATTTCCCGACCCTTGCCTTCAAGTTCCCAATCATAGCGTCCGCCATTGCCAAGTCGAATTCTGACGCCCTGATGCGAGAGCAGGTCTTCGGGGACTTTCGGTATGCCAGTCTTTTCTAGGTATTTGGGAGACCCAACGACAACCCACCGAACATCGGCGGACAGGCGCCGGGCGATCATGTCGTCGGGGACGGTGCCGCCCCACCTGATGCCAGCGTCGAACCCTTCGCCGACAATGTCGACCATGCGGTTCGAGACACTGACTTCGAGTTCGACGGCGGGATAGCGCTTGAAGAATATAGGCAACACAGGGGCGAGGAGTAAGGTGCTCGCCTCTTCCAGCACATTGAGCCTTATTCGACCTGCAGGCTCTGCGCGGAAACGATTCAATCCCTCCACAGCCAAGCCAATGGCTTGAAAGGGCTCGCTAATGGAAGCGAAGAGCTCTTCGCCGGCGGCGGTGAGCGTCACGCTACGGCTGGTCCGATTCAATAGCCGGACGCCAAGGCGTGCCTCCAATCCCTTCAGTGAGTGACTCAGCGCCGACGCGGTGACACCTTGCTCAAGACCGGCGAGGCGAAAGTTCCCATGTCTGGCTATCGCAAGGAAATGGCTGAAATCCAGGAGGTCAGAACGGTTGATTTGCATAGTGGGAGTATGGCGTACCGATGAGTGTACCTCAATAGGGGGCGCTCAAGCGTTAACTACATGCCGCCCGGGGCCGGTATCTCTTCGTTGTTGTTAACATCTTGTGACGTTTCGACTCGGCCCGAAAATGTAAGAATCACAGTCCGGATATGGAGAAAAGGCCAGCTATTTTCCGGCACGAGGATCCAAAAATTCACGTGCCGCGCTGGAATCAAGCTTGTCGGCAGCCTTGACCATTCTGATTGCTATGTGAAGGGGGGGCGATCCTGGTGTCCGGACCCTAAAGGGTATGGGCCTGGAGCCTATTCAGACGTTCGTTTTTATCGAGATATTATTGCCGGAACGAAGTTCGACTCCGTCAAAGCCCTTTACACTTTACGGCACGTCGCTACGGCATATCGCTCTGGTTTGTCGGTTTGCCGACCAGGGTCCCGCGTCCGTCGGGTGAGATGTACAGCACACCAAATTCCCGCGGGTCGCCGGCAATGGCCCGCATCCGCCCGAAGCGCGTGGCGTCGGTATTGATCCGTACCCACGACTGCCCCTTGTCGGTCGAACGCCACAGGCCTTCCTCGCCGTTCACCTTGCCCCATATAAAAACCGTGGGGTAGGTCGCGCCGGGGGCGGCCTTGCCGAAGGTCACCTGCCAGGCCGCATCGACGCCGTTCAGAGGCGCAGAGGCCTGACGGCCATTGATGTGGATGAGCCTGTCCCCGGCCGCCAGCCACAGTTCGCCCGCCTTGCCCGGCACGGCGCGTAGCTGTCCGCCCTCGGACGGCGACAGGGTGAGCAGCGTCCGGAAGGTCGCGCCGTGGTCGTCGCTGATCAGCACCGTACCCGTTCGGCGATCCCAGCCGTAAAAGACACCGTCCCTGACCGTATCGGCAATGGCTTCCTGTCCCTTCTCGGCCTTTGGCCAGCCTCTCGATACCGCCCAGCTCCTGCCGAGGTCCGGGGAAGCGTATGCCGGTTCCCCCTCCGGCACCCAGACCAGCGAGGTCGCGTTGGCGGAAATGACGATCCTGCCCGCCCGGTGGGCGTGCCAGTCGGCGGTGTCGATGGGCTTGGGCACCGAAGACAGGCCGTGCCAGCTTTGCGAGCCGTCGAAGGAGATGTAGCCGCGCCCGGCCTCGTTATCGACGGAGCGCACGATGACTTTCGGTTTTAAAGCGGCAAAGGCCACCGACTGATTGGTTTTGTTCATCGGGGTGAAAAAGCCGTTCGTCGGGCTGCGGCTGAAATCGTCGAACGCTGTGCCGCCGACATCGCCCGCCGCCATCAGCACACGCGGTCCGTCGGGCGGGCTCTCCAGTCCCAGAACCACCGTCTCTTCCAGATTGGCGTTGGTGAAGTCGAAGCGCACGGCTTCGCCGCGTTCGAGGGCGGAGAGGTTGCGCGTGCGCCACACGCCGTAGCCGGTGCCGTAGACCAGTTCATCCGTATTGAACGGATTGATCTTCACCGCGTCCATCCAGTGGCCCATATCGCGGCGGCTGCCGGCGTCCTCGTCATCGCCGGTCATATAGCTGGCCAGCCACGGATATTCGGTAAAGGCGTGTTCGGCCCTCGGTCCAACGGGTTTCCAGTTCCGGCCGCCGTCGCGGCTGACATAGAGGTCGTCCTTGCTGGCGTAACGGTTGGAGGTGGAAACGACCAGCACGCCGCCTTGCAGGTCCAGGCCCGAATAGCCGAAGGTCACGGTGGCGCCGGGCTTGTCCGGGGAAATGTCGGTCCAGCTTCCGTCCGTGTTCAACCGATACACCGCGCCGTTCTTGACCCCGTGCGGGCCGAGGCCGTCGGCAAAGGTGACATAGAGATTGCCAGCGTCATCGAGCGCCGCCTGATGCGGGATCAGGGACGGCGAGCCGGGAATCAGGGCGAAGGTCTTGCCGCCGTCGGTCGAGCGATAGACGCCGCCGCCGGCCGAGCCTTCCCATGCCGAGACATTGGTGCCCGAACCGGCATAGATCACGTCTTGGCCGAACAGCAGGAAGGTCACGCCCGCCGGTGCGTAACCCGCGACCTTGCGGAACGAACGTCCGCGATCGGTGCTTTCCCACAGGCCGTCCCTATTGCTGCCGAGCAGCAGGCGCTCGCCGTTTTTGGGATCGACCACCAGTCGTTCACCCGTGCCGCGCCCCAGGGCATTGCCGCCCAGCCGGAAGGGCAGGGTGGTTTTTTGCCAGGTTTTACCGCGGTCTTCGGAGCGTATGACGCCCGCCTGCGGCACGGCGTCGGTCAGATAAAGGCCGCAGGTCGAATAGAGCCTATCGGGATTCTGCGGATCGACGGCCAGGGCCAGATTGCCTAAGCAGTCCCAGTCGTCGCGCCCGAAGCCGTCCATCAGCGGCACCCAGCGGTCGGTGGTGAAGTCGAGGCGATAGGACCCGCCGACATCGGTGCGCACATAGAGGCGGTCTTTCGCCTTCGGATGATAAAGGAAGCCGTCGACAAACCCGCCCCCGCCCAGAGGAACCGTCTTCCAGCTATAGGCGGCCGGCTCGGCTTGAACCGTGAAGGTCGAGGCCGCGATGAATCCAAGGGTCAGGCAGAGGTGTCTGACGTTCATTCCGGCCTCCGGTTTTGCTGCGTTTGCGCCTTTCGTAGCTGATCCTGAAGTCCGGTAAAAGTGGTTTCACCCTACTTCCGATCGGAGGTGGCCGCAAAGCGCATGACCTCGTACAGGAAGGTGGATTCCACCGTGCCGCTCAGCAGGTGGGCGAAGGGGCCGGAGGCATAGACCGGGACGTCTTCGCCGGCGTGCTGGGCGCTTGACATCGGCGTCAGGGCCGTTTGATGGAAGTCCGGCGACAGGGCCTCGTCCTGGGTCAGGGCAGGGCTGCCCGCAGGACGCGCGCCGGGACCGGTGGCGTAGTTCAGCGTCAGGCGCGGCTGGCCGTTGCGGTCGGGTTCATCGACGCCGTTCTTGCGCGACAGGCCGAGGATCGGCTCGTTGCGCGTCGAGCCGGCGCTTAGAGTGAGGCTGTGGCTGTGGTCGGCGGTGACGATGATCAGGGTTTCCGATGCGTCGGTCATCTCCATCGCAGCCTTCACCGCCTTGTCTAACTCGTCGACATCGGTAAGGGCGCGCAAGGCGTTGTTTTCGTGATGCCATTTGTCGATAGAGGCGGATTCGACCAGCAGGAAGAAGCCGTCTTCGTTCTGCGCCAGCACCGAAATGGCCTTGCGCGTCATGTCTTCGAGCGTCGGCGTCGATCCCTGACCCTTGTGATCGACGACCGAGAGCAAATCACCCTCAGAAAACAGACCGAGCAGCGTTTTCGTCTTACGGGTGTCGACCGCGCTCAGCGCCGCCTTGTCGGTCACTACAGCCGCCGCCGGGCGGGCGCGCCACAGGGCCGTCAGATCGCGATCCTTGCGCCTGCCCCCCTGAGCTTCGGTCAGGAAACGCGCGCGGTCGCCGCCCAGCGCCACATCGATGCGCGTGGTTTCGGGCGCTTCGACCAGTTGCCGGGCGAGGTCGATGCAGCCGGCCTTAGCGGCATCGGCGGGCAGTTCCGCGTCCGAGCGCCAGCCGCGCGACGGCACGTGGCCGTAAGCGCCGGCGGGTGTGGCGTCGGTGAGCCCTGCCGTGGTGACGATACCGGTCGTCTTGCCCTGGGTTTTCAGGATTTCGGCGAGGGTGGCGACCCGTGCGCGCTGGCTTGAGGCGCAATCGCCGCTTTTGACCGTCGCATCGACGCCGATGGCGGCGTTGATCGTCTTTACGCCGGTGGTGATGGCCGAAATGCCGTTGGCGGAGTCGGTGACGAACTTGTCGGCGGAATAGGTCTTGGACAGGCCGGTATAGGGCAGGCTCTCAAACGTCAGGCGGTACGACGCACCGTCCCTACCGCGATTTTGCCCGGCCAGTATGCGCCCGGCGGTGACCGAACTGACGCCCATGCCGTCGCCGATGAACAGGATGATGTTGCGCGCCTTTTTCGTGTTCGGCGCACGGTCAAGCGCGGCGCGCAGCTCCGCCGAAACGGGGCTTTGCGCCACGGCGGGCGCGGCGCACAGGACGGATAGCGAAAGGCAGACGAGCAGGGACTTCATGAGGTACTCAAAGCATAAGGGAGCCCTGCCGGCTCTGGAGAGGGACCGGCAGGGCGGAAGGGCCGGATCAGATACGCGACCCGGCCGGACTGGCGTTTAGAGCGATATGCCGCAAGTGTCAGCAGTTTTGACGGCGTCGAACTTCGTTTCGGCAATAATATCGCGTCAAAACAAACGTCTAGAACTTGCCGCGCACGCCGACGGAGAAGGTGCGGCCGTTATAGGTATAGCCGCCGAACTGTCCGTTCTGGGTGAACTGCCACTGGGCTTCGTTGGTCAGGTTCTGGCCTTCGATGACGAGGGTGAACTGATCGTCGATCTTGTAGCTGAAATTGCCTTCCAGCGAGCCGTAGGCCTTGTCGTTGAGGCTGGCCAGGCCGCCGGTGCCGACCGAGGCCAGTACGTCGTCGACCCACGAATAGGACAGGCGCGCCCCAAGACGGTTCTTCTCGTAATAGACCGTCAGGTTGTAGCTGTTCTCGGCCACGTTCTGCATCTTGTCGACGAGGGTAGCCGAATAGGCGGCTTCGGAGTCGGTGCGGGTATAGCTGGCCAGCGCGCCCAGACCGTCCCACGGCGCTGGCAGCGAACGGAAGTTCTGCTGCCAGGCCAGTTCCATGCCCTTGACCCAGGCCGAACCGCCGTTGACCGGAGCCGTCAGCAGATAGTTCTGACCGTCGATGGCGATGGTGGTGTTCTGGTTATAAACGAAATTAGTGATGTCCTTGTAGAACAGGCCGCCGATCAGGGCCGAACCCGGCGCGAAGTACCATTCCGCCGTCAGGTCGTACTGGTTGGCTTCGAACGGATCGAGCAGCGGGTTGCCGCCGACGGCGGTGAAGACCGTGCCCGAAGAGTTCAGCGTCAGGCGCGGCGACAGGTCGGCCAGCGACGGACGGGTGATCACCTTTGCGGCGGCGGCGTGGATCTGCACGCGGTCCGACACCTCATAGGCCAGGTTCAGGCTGGGCAGGGTGTCGCGATAGGTCTTTTCAAACCGCACGGGCAGGGCAGCGGAGCCGGTGTCTGCGTGACCTTGCGAGACCTGTTCCGTCTCGGCGTAACGCACGCCCAGTTCACCGCGCAGCGAACGGCCGAACAGTTGCGTGTCGATATCGGCGGCGGCGTAGGCCGCCGAGATCTTTTCGGCGACGTAATAGGAGTTGCGCAGGTCGCCGCGCGCCGGAGCGGTGCTGGTGATGGCCGACATGTCGAGTATGGCCATGAACTTGTCGCGGTTCGGGCTCAGCCAGGTTTTGGGCAGGGTGGCGCCGACCTCACCGAGGAAGTCGTCATAGGCGATGGTGTCGTAATAGTCGCGGCCGAACAGGGTGTTGTTTCCGCCGATCGTCTTACCGCTCAGATCCCGCGTGAAGTTGATGTCGCGGCGGTTATAGCGGCGCGAACGGTCCCGGAACTTGACGCCCGCCGAGACCTGAGCGAACGGGCCCCAGTTGAGGGCGCGTTTGCCGTCGAACTGGACAGCGTTTTCTTCGTCCAGCGAGTCGTTGACGCGCCATTCCAGACGCCGGAAGGGCAGGATCGGGTTGCTCAGGCTCTGGGTCAGGAAGTTGAGCGTCGGGACGCCATCGCCGACCTGCGGCAGGAAGAATTCCAGTCCGCCGGAACTGCCCAGAACGCGGGTGCGGGTGATCGGCTGATCGGTGTTGGAATAGGCGCGCGCCACATAGACGCTGCCGCTCAGATCCCAGGCGCCCAGCTTCTGCCTTATGGTCAGGTCGGTAAGCTGGTTTTCGTGGACCAGATAGTCGATCTCACGGCCGATCTGGGTGCTGGTCGAAGTGGTGCGCCCGCCGACAAGCGCGCCGTCGCGCACCTGACCGGTGCCGGCCACGAGGCTGGAAAGGACGAAATCCGCCGAATAGGTCAGTTCGTCATAGAAGTCGTCGAGATAGGAATAGACGTGCGACAGCGAAATGTCGGTGCCTTCGCGCGGCTGCCACTGCACGGCGGCGGTCAGGCCCCAGCGCTCGCGGCGCTCGGTTTCCAGCGTCGGGCGCACCGCGCTCGGCACATAGGTGGTGTCGGTCGCGCCGTCGCCATTGACGTCGATCTTGCCCGTCGTCCAGCTCACGCCGGTGATGCGGTCAGACCGCAGGCTGCGGACGCCGTAATTGGCCGAAACCAGCACGCCCAGCGTGCGGTCTTCGTTGTTCCAGCTCCACAGGCCCGACACCTTCGGATCGGTCTTTTTAGCCAGCTCGACATAGGTCGAGGTCAGGCTGATGGCCGAGGTCGGGGTCTTGAAATCGAGCGGCTTGAAGGTGCGCAGATTGACCGTGCCGCCGATGGCACCCTCATCCATGGCCGCCAGCGGCGACTTGATGACCTCGACGCCCGAAACCATTTCCGTGGCGAGGGTGTCGAAGCGGAACTGACGGCCCGATTGCCCGGAATCGCGCACGTTTTCGTTCACGGCGGCGCTGCGGCCATCAATGGTCACGTTCTGGAAATTGGGGCCAAGGCCGCGAACGCGAACGAACAGGCCTTCGCCGCGATCGCGCGAGATGGAGATGCCGGGCACGCGTTGCAGCGCTTCGGCGATATTGTTGGCGGGAAACTTGCCGATATCTTCGGCATTGATGACGTCCACGACATTGGTGGCGCGGCGCTTTTCGTTCAACGCCTTCGACAGCGAGTTGCGGAAGCTGGTGACGACGATCTCTTCAACGGGTTCGTCGGCCACCGGTGCGGACGCCTCGGCAGCCTGAGCCTTTGCGGTCGCCGCGCTGACGCTGCGGGCGGCCGTCTTCACCTGACCGGCGCGAATGACGATCACCTCGCCCTTGACCGTGTAACCCAGCGACTGACCGCTCAGCAGCCGGGTCAGGGCCTGATCGACGCTGAAATGGCCGTTGACGCCGGCGGTGCGCTTGCCGCTGGTCAGGGTCGGGTCGGCGACGATCTGCACGCCGGTGGAGCGCGAAAGCTGGATCAGGGCGGAATCGAGCGCCCCGGCCTTGATGTCGATGTCGGCAGTGCGCGCGGCGACGGTTTGCGCCTGCGCCATACCGGCGGTGAAGGTTCCGAGCGTCAGCGCCGTCAGCGAGGCCGAAAGGCAAAGGAAGCGGTTGAAGGTCACAGTCTTATCCCCATTGGCCGCCGTTTCAGGCCCATCCCGTCGCGGCGGCTTCGGGGATAGAGACGCAAGGCGATGGCCGCGACCGGACAAAGAATTTGATGAATTAATTATGACGCGTCATGCCCGCGCTCAGCGCAGGACGAGGACATCGCCCTGCCTTTCGACGCTGAAACCATGCACCAGCGCCAAAGCCTCCAACTGGGCTTCGGGGGCATCCAGCCTGACGCGGCCCAGAATGGGCTTGGCCTTGAGCCGTTCGTCGGCGAAGCGGATGGTCAGGCCCGACTGACGGCTGAGCGCCTGCACGACGCGCTCCAGCGGCCAGTTGTCGGGTTCGATCCACCCTCTGCGCCAGTCGTCGCCCTCCGGATCGAAGGCGGTGAGCGGCTTGACATCGCCGTCGTTCAGGCTGGCGCGCATGCCGCGCGTGAATTCGCCGTAGCGACGCTCGTTACCGGTCAGGCGCACGCGGCCGTCATAGACGTCCAGTTCGATCCCTTGCGGCAGGTAGCTGAGATTGAATTCGGTGCCGAGCACGCGCACCTGCCCGCCGTCGAGCCCGACGAAGAAGGGGCGCGAGGCGTCGTGCGCCACATCGAAATAGGCCTCGCCGCTTTTCAGCGTCACCTGACGCTTGTAGCCGGTCAGGCGGGTTTCCAGACGCGAGCCGCCGTTCAGCGTCACCTGACTGCCGTCGGAGAGGCGGATTTCACGGGTTTCGCCGGGGCGGGTGTTATAGACGGACAGGGGCGTCGTCCATTCGGCCACGACCGGCGGCAGGATCGCCATGCACAGACAGGCGGTCAGCGCCGCGCCGGCGGCGCCCCAAACGGCGCGCCTTTGCCACAGGGGGGGGCGGGCTTGGGCGTCATGGACGTGCGGTCGGTCGAACTGCGTCAGTGCGTCGTGCAGGGCGCGATCCTGCCCGATTTGCAGCAGGCGACGATAGGCCGCCTCGTGTCGGGGATCGGCCTGCCGCCATTGCAAACCCGCGTCGCTTTCGCCCTTGATCAGGGTTTCGTCGACATGGCGGGCGGCGGTGTTCCACAAGATATCGTCCCGGTCCGCGCGCTCAGGCGTCATATCGTTTTCTTTTCTGTTCGGCCCTGGCGAGGGTTTCATGCAATTGCCGCAGACCGCGATGGATATGTTTTTCGACCGCGTCGGCCGAAAGATTGAGGCTGCGGGCAATATCATCGCAACTTTCGCCGTGCAATCGCCGTCGGATCAGCACCTCGCGCCGCAAGGGCGGCATATCCTTGAGGGCGTCGGTGAAGGCTTCGAGACGCTGCTTGTGCATCAGAACCTGCTCCGGCAAGGGGTTGTCGCACGCCAGTGTGTCGTCGATGGCTTCCGTGGGCCTCAGACGCGCGGCGCGGAAATGGTCGCTGATCAGGTTGAGCGCGATGCGCCGGGCCAGGGCAGCGATATTATCGACCTTGTGCTCACGCACATAGGCGACCAGCCGCGCCAGAGTCTCCTGCACCACATCCTCGCGCAGGGCGTGGTCGCGCACCTTGCCGGCCACGAAGCGCGACAATCGCTGGCGTTCATCGGCGATCCACGGGAAGGGGACGGGGGCGGGCGGCATGGGACGATGCTTAGTCCGCATGTGCGACAGTTTTTTTACAGTGCGCGCAGGGCGAGCGGATTGTGGCCTATCGGTCGCAACAGACGCTGTCAGAATCTGTAGAGATGCCAGTTCACGGCGATGCGTCCGCCATTGTGCCAGGCGCGCCGGGTGGTGATGTCGGGTGTCAGTCCGGCCTCGGCGAACAGGTCGCGGATGCCCCGGCTGTCGGCAAACGCCCCTGACGCCAGCAGCGCCTGTCCACCGGGGGCCAGAAGTCCGAAGACCTGGCTCAGGAAACGCTTCTGCACGCGCATCAGGCTGTGATGCTCCTGATTGAAGCCCCACAGGCGGATGGGGAACCACAGATTGGCGGCGATATAGTCGAAGCGTTCGGGGACGTCGGGTGCGGACGCGAACTGCAACACCTTGCCTTCGCTGAGCGTGACGCGGTTCGCCACGCCATTGGCGGCCACATTGCGCCGGGCCAGCGCCACGGCGGCGGGATCGATGTCGACGGCGTGCACCTTCGCGCCGCGCCGGGCGGCGGCTATGGCGATCGCCCCGCAACCGGTGCCGACATCCAGCAGTGTCTTGCCGCTCAGGTCGTCGGGCAGGCCCTGCAGGATCATCGAGGTGGAATAGGTGAAGTCTGGATGGGTGGGGTAGACGCCAGGCTCCAGACGCAGGTCGAAACCGTATTCGGCATGGATCATCGGCTGACCGGCCGTGACGAAGGCCGCCTCCCACTGTCGCGCGAAAAACAGGTATCGCCATCTCGACAGCATGGGTTTCCTTTCGGCAGGTTCGGAATTCAATCGATTGTAGGCTGACGTGGGAAGGACTTGCACGCGGAAAATCGCGGGCCGGGTCGAATTCGTTCATTCCACTTCGTGCATCGATTCATGCAGGATTGGGATTCGCGCCTGAACGGAAAAGCGGCCTAATATCCTCGCATAACAAGATGGCAGGGATGCGCAAAACGCATCGAAATCCGGCCTCACAGGCAAGGAAAAATGGACATGCACACAACAGGGGCTCAAAAGGCTCATCGCCGTCTGGCGCGTGGCGCTTCGATCATCGCGTTGCTGGCTCTGGCAGCGCCCGTTATGGCGCAGGAGGCCGCGCCTGTGGCCAATGAGGAGCTGGTCGAAGTCGTGGTCACCGGCTTTCGCGGCGCGCTGCAAAGCGCCATCCGCACCAAGCGCAACGAAAGCGGTGTGGTCGACGCCATCAAAGCCGAGGACATCGCCGACTTCCCCGATCTGAACCTCGCCGAGTCGCTGCAACGCATTCCCGGCGTCGCCATCACCCGCGCCAATGGCGAGGGCCGTCAGATTTCGGTGCGCGGTCTGGGCTCCGAATATACCCGTGTCCGCGTCAACGGTATGGAAGCCATCGCCACCACGGGCGGCACGGTCAATTCCGGCGGCACCAACCGCACGCGCGGTTTCGACTTCAACATGTTTGCGTCGGAACTGTTCAACTCCTTGAGCGTGCGCAAGACGGCCTCCGCCGATGTCGAAGAAGGCTCGCTGGGCGCAACCGTCGATCTGCAAACCGCCCGTCCGTTCGATTATCGCGACGACCAGTTCGTCATGTCGGCTCAGGCCAGCTACAACGATCTGGCCCGCGACGTGCAGCCCCGCTTCACCCTGATGGGCAGCAAGCGCTGGGCCGACGGCAAGCTGGGGGCGTTATTCTCCGTCGCCTATGAGAAGCGTCATATCCTCGAAGAGGGTGCGAACATCACGCGCTGGAGCGCCGGCGGGGCCAATGGCGGCTTCAACACGGCTTCGACGATCAACGGTTACACCATCGCCCAGATCAACGACGCCAGCGCGACGACCGGCCTTTTCCATCCGCGCCTGCCGTCCTATGTCAGCTACGACATCCATACCGAACGTCTGGGGATCACCGGCTCGTTCCAGATGCGTCCCGGCGACAAGACGCTGCTCACCTTCGACGTCCTCTATTCCGACGTGAAAACGACGCGCGGCGAGCATCAGCTTCAGGCCATCGGCCTCAGCCGCAGCGGCGTGGGTAAGCCGCAGACCGTCATTAAGAGCGGTACGGTCGAAGGCCGAAACATCGTTCAGGCGGTGATGGACAATGTCGACATGCGCACCCAGACCGCCTGGGACGAGATGGAGACCGAGTTCACGCAATATACCCTGACCGTGACGCACGATTTCACCAACAAATTGCGCGGCGGCTTTATCGGCGGCCATTCGCAGTCGGAGTTTTCCAACCCCGTCTCGACCATCATCACCTTTGATCGCGCCAATACGCTGGGCTACAGCTACGACTTCCGCTCGCGCATGCCGGCGATCACTCTGGGCTTCGATGCCACCAACCCCGCCAACTGGGCGATGACCAACGGCAGCTCGGAAGTGCGTATCCGTCCGAACTTCGTCACCAATGCCTTCGCCAACGCCAAGGCCTATCTGGAATACGAGGTGAACGACAATCTTACGCTCAAGGGCGGCATCGACTACCGCAAGTTCACCTTCGACTCGCGCGGCTACTACCGGATCAGCGAGACGCGCACCGACACCCTGTCGCCGGCCGATCTGGCGGCGGTGTCCACGGTCTTCTCCGGCTTCGGGCGTAATCTCGACGCCCCGGCCGGCAACGCTACGGCGTGGCTGGCGCCTGACCTGCAAAAATTCGCCGACAAGTATCAGATCTACTGCAATTGCGGCATCTACGCCTTGACCGGCACCGAGAACTCTTCGGCGCGCGGTCAGTGGATCAAGGTCCGTGAAGCCGATACCGGCGTCTATCTGCAGGCCGATTTCCGCTTTACCGCCTTCGGCCTGCCGTGGCGCGGCGATGCGGGCATCCGCCACGTCAAGACCGATCAGTGGTCCTCCGGCTATGCCGCCACCGGTTCGGGCGCCAATCTCAAGATCGAAATGGTCGAAGCCGAGCGTTCGTACGACATGAACCTGCCGTCGGCCAATTTCGCCGCCGACCTGACCGACGATGTGGTCTTCCGCATCAGCGCCGCCGAAACCATCGCGCGTCCGTCGATCTCCGGCCTGACGCCGGGGGGTGATGTCTCGATCCAGGGCTCGAACTTCTCCTATTCGCGCGGGAATCCGGACATCAAGCCGACCAAGTCGAAAAACCTCGACCTGTCGCTGGAATGGTATCCCGCCCTGAATTCACTCTATGCCGCTGGGTTCTTCTACAAGAAGATCGACACCTTCGTGCAGACCGTAGTCGAACGCATTCCTTTCAACCAACTCGGTCTGCCGCTGTCGCTGCTGACCCCGACCAATACCTCGCCGAGCGAAATCTTCAACGTCAGCCAGCCGTTCAACAGCCCCGGCGGCGAGTTGAAGGGCTTTGAAGTCAACGCCCAGCAGCAACTCGACTTCCTGCCGGGTTTCTGGGCCCATTTCGGGGTGCTGGCCAACTATACCTATGTCGACTCCAGCATCGACTACCTGACCTCGACGGCGGCCAATGCCGCGGTCGTCAACCAGACCCTCATCGGCCTGTCGAAGAATGCGGCGAACTTCACCCTCTATTATGAGACCGAGAAGTTCTCGGTGCGTGGGTCCGTGGCCTATCGCGAAGGCTATCTGACGGCGGTTCCGGCCGCTGACGGCAACAGCGTCGCCGGCACCAATGAGACGACCAATTTCGATATGCAGGCGTCGTATAACCTGACGCCCAGACTGAAGCTAAGCCTTGAAGGCATCAACCTGACCGACGCGTTCAACGATCAGTATGTCGATGCCTCCAACCGCCTGAACGTTCGCTCTCACACCGGACGCCAGTTTTTCCTGAGCGCGAGGTACAGCTTCTGATCTTCTACGTCGTCCGGCCGCTTCCCGTCCGGACGCCTCCCCGGCGTACCCCTGCGCCAAGCCGCCGTTCTTCTCCCCGGAGACCGGCTTCAACTCCAGGCACGGCTGCCGTCTTCCCGCAGCCGTGCCTTTTCTTTTCCGTTGCTTGTCAGAGGAGGGTGGGCTTGTTAGCCTCAGGTCAAACAATACGACCACAGGGAAGCATGTTCGAACTCAGTCAGATCCGCTGCTTCGTTACTGCCGCCGAGGAACTGCACTTCGGACGGGCGGCGGCGCGGCTGAACATGACCCAACCACCACTCAGCCGTCAGATTCAGGTGCTGGAGCGTATATTAGGGGTGCCCCTATTTGAGCGCACCAGCCGCAGCGTCAAACTCACCCCCGCCGGGCGCGTCTTTCTGCCGGAGGCGCGGCGCATCGTCTGGCTGGCCGAAAGTGCGACTCTGGCTGCGCGCAAGGTGGCTCAGGGCGACGCCGGGCGTATCGGCATCGGCTTTACCGCGGTGTCGGGCTACAGCTTCCTGCCGCAGATCGTGGCGCAGGCGCGGGCGCGCCTGCCCAATATCGAACTGGACCTGCGCGAAATGGTCTCGAACCAGCAGGTCGAAGCGCTGCAGACCGGCCTGATCGACATCGGTTTCGTGCGGCAACCTCTCGACCGGCACGCGTTCGACAGTGAGCGCGTGGTGTCCGAGGGGCTGGTCGCGGCCTTGCCGTCGGGCGATGCGCGGCTGGTTATGGGCGAACTGACGTTGAGCGCCTTCGACGGCTCGCCGCTGATCATGTATTCGCGCGAAGGGGCCAGCTATTTCCACAACATGCTGATAAACCTGTTTGCGGAAGCCGATGTGCGTCCGGACTATGTGCAGCAGGTGACGCAGATACATTCCATGCTGGGCCTGGTGCGGGCTGGGCTGGGGGTGGCCATCGTGCCGCGCACGGCCATGGGGCTGCATTTTTCCGACGTGCACTACCGCGATATTGTCACGACACCAGAACAGCCGGTCGAGCTTTACATGGTCTGGCGGCGCGGCAACTCCAACCCGGCCCTGACGCCGGTGCGGGAATTGTGTACCGAGGTTGCGCCCAAGACGGTCTAAGCCCCGTCCCATGGATGCCGCAGGCTCGGCGCATTGACGTGTCTTTGCATGTCGAAGCGGATCGTCGCGCCACTGCCGGGGGCGAGGTCGAGCGTCACCTGATTGCGATTCAGAGGCTTGGTCTCGCCGTTGACCGTCATGCCGGTGAAGCGGTGTTCGCCATAGCCGCCGGCCTGTATCGTCACTGTGCGCGCCCGGAAGGGGTGGGTGTTGACCAGCGTCACGGTCGTGGTCGTGTCGCTCAGTTCGCTGACCAGCGCCGCCACGTCTTCGGGGATGCCGGCGCGGCGCTTCACCGGATCGAAATAGCGCAGGCGGGCATAGAGCAAAGCACCGCCCTGGGGGGCAGACGTCTTCGACCAGGTCGGGCGCGCGATATGGATAGCCCCGCACATCAGATGCAGCAACGGCGTCACCGTCACCGGATTGAACTTCAACATGGCGTCGGCGAGGCGGGTGTCCCTGGTCGTCGTGTCGTTCGCCACGGCCTCCATTTTGCGGCGCACCGCATCGAGATTGTCGCGCAACGCGGTTACCGGATAGTTTGAATTTTTGCCCGCAAGATATTGAATCCACGGATGGTTCGTGTCGGCGCGTTGATAGTCGTCGTCGCGCATCGACATGTACCAGATGTCGAGCCCGTTGGTGCGATAGGGACCGGGCCTGTAGCCGTACCAGCCGTCCTTGCCGTACATGGTCGGGGTGTGCGATACGCCGTCGATTATCTGCGCCTGCGCATTGATGGCGGCGTTCTGATCGCGCCAGACCTGAAGGTATTTGTCATCGCCGGTCAGCAGGTAGGCGTTGAGGAAGGCGACGATCGACCGCGGCACGCGGTTGCGGTCCTCGCGCTTGCCCGTCACCGGGTCGATGGGCGAAAAACCCCAGCCATAGACATTGCCCCACCATGCCCTGCGCGGCCCGCCGATGCGACCTTTCAAGTCGACGTAGCTGGGCAGGATGTCGCCGTTCTTTTTGGCCCGATCGATCCATGCGTCGAGATAGGTGGTGATCCAGTTGCGGTACTTGCGCTCGCCTGAGATCATGTAGGCGTTCATGACCAGACTGGTCGCCTGAAGGTTTAAGGGGCTGTCGCCGACCACATCCGTGTAATCGACATAGTGGTCGAGCGTCTCCTGATAGGTCGACTCGCCGTGCTCCATGAAAAAGCCCGTCGGATCGAACGGATCGCCGGCCCAGTCGAGGGCCGTGGCCTTGCGCAGCAACGGGCCTTTCGAGCCGTTGATCATCGAGCGGATGATCCTGCGCTTCGGGTCGTAGTTGGGCGCGCTCCTGTCTTCGCCGGTATAGAAGCCGGAGAAGCGATAGGCGCGTTCCTGAATCATCGGGTCGTGCGGATCGGACAGGCCCATCAGATTGAACACCGACAGCCCTTCGGACAGGTGCTGCCAGTCGTTCATCACCGGAAATTCGCGGTAATACATGCCGTCGCGGGCAATCGGCGTTTCGATCGTTTTCGCTTCGGTATATTGCTTTAGATGTCCTTCCCAGGCCTTGCGATAGAGGTCTCGCACCTTATCCGAGCCACCCAGCGCGTGCAGGTGCGGCCAGTCGTTGCAGTTTTCGATGGCGTCGTCCGGCCCGTCATTGGCGCCCCAGCGCTCGAAGCACTGGAAATAGCCGCGCTCATCGAAATAGCGGTTGTAGAAGACCTCCGCCGCCTCGCTTTGCACACGCAGGGCCTCGCGTTGCAGCAGCGCCCATTCCGGCGGAGCCATGGGGGTGGTGACGGCCCAGTCCGAGGTCGGATCGGCGGCGCGGGACGCCAGCGGCAGTGTGCTGAAAGCGGCCGTGCTGCTGGCGCAAAGGAGAAACTGGCGGCGGTTCATCAGTCGAGCTTCAGTCTTTCGATCTTGCCGGTGATCAGGCCGAAGGCCAGCAGGGTGACGATGCAGTGGAGGCCGACATAGATCAAGGCGCCGTCGAATGATCCCGTCATGGCCACGATATAGCCGATGACGATGGGGGTGACGATGCCGGCGGTGTTGCCGAACATGTTGAACACGCCACCGGCCAGCCCGATATAGTCGCGCGGCGCGACGTCCGACACCACGGCCCAGCCCAGAGACGCGACGCCTTTACCGAAGAAGGCGATGGCCATGAGGGTGATGACCAGCCATTCCTGATCGACATAGGCGCAGGCGATGATGGCGAGAGCCAGCGTCATGCCGACGAAGATCGGCACCTTGCGCGAGCGGCTGACATTGCCGGACTTTTTCAGCAGATAGTCTGACAGGAAGCCGCCGACCAGTCCGCCGATAAAGCCGCACAGGGCCGGGGCGGCGGCAGCGAAGCCCGCCTGCACGATGTTCAACCCGCGTTCCTTGACCAGATAGATGGGGAACCAGGTTACGAAGAAGTAAGTCAGGACGTTGATGCAGTACTGCGCCAGATAGATGCCGACCAGCATGCGGTTGGTCAGCAATACCTTGAGGCGCACGAAGCTGAATCCGCTCTTGTCACCCTTTTCTGTCGTTTGGGGCCTTGCCTCCATGCTGACCGCGCCGCCGTCCTTCATCACGGCCAGTTCACCGGCATTGACCCACGGGTGGTTTTCCGGGCTGGAGATGAATTTGGCGAAGAAAAACGCGGCGACGAGGCCCAGCGCGCCCATGAACCAGAAGACCATGCGCCAGCCGTGTGCGTGGACCAGCCACGACATCAGCGGGGCGAAGGCGACCAGCGCGAAATACTGCGCCGAGTTGAAGATGGCCGAGGCGGTGCCGCGCTCGGACGCCGGGAACCACGCCGCAACGATCCGCGCATTGCCGGGGAAGGAGGGCGCTTCGGCAAGGCCGACAAGGAAACGCAGCACGAACAGCGAGCCGACGATCGACAGGCCACCGATAAAACCGACAAAGCCCTGAAACGCCGTGAAGATCGACCACAGGGCGATGGCACCGACATAAACGCGCTTGACCCCGAAGCGGTCCAGCAACGCCCCGCCCGGGATCTGCGCGGCGACATAGGCCCAACCGAAGGCCGAGAGGATAAAGCCCATATGGACAGGACTGAGGCCCAGCGCTTCCGATGCCGCAGAGCCGGCGATGGAAAAGGTCGACCGGTCAGCATAGTTGATCGTCGTGATGATAAAAAGAAAGACGATCAGTGCGTAGCGGACATGACTGGGTTTTGCGGAAGCCACCGCCGTGGGTGCGGCGGGCCGCGAGGCGCTGTCGGGCATGTTTCACTCTCTGTATTCATTCAGCTCGTGTATCGCTGACCTTTGGTCCTGCGCACCGGGCGGGTTTTATTAATGACAGTTACGCATAGTTTTCACGCCTTTGGGAGGGTTTGATTGCGCCGTTCATTGCGTTCCACGCATCGATCGATGCCGCCTTTGGCTTGGACCGTGACAAGGCTTATGGCTAGCGTCTGAGCATCGGGATGTGCAGCGGGCGCAAAGACGCTATGACTATGCCATCCGCATCAAAAAAAGTGACGAATACACGGAGGTCTTCATGGCTGGTATCGGCCCCAAGGAAATGGCGCAAACGATTGGCACGGGCCTCCTGTCTTTCCCCGTCACGCATTTCGATGCGGAAAACCGCTTTGACGAGACCCCTTACCGCGAACACTGCGCCTGGATGCTGGAAAAGCCGCTGGCCGGCCTGTTTGCCGCGGGCGGCACGGGTGAGTTCTTCTCGCTCAGCCTGACCGAGGTGCGCGACGTGGTTGCGGCTGCCGTGGAAGAGACCAATGGCAAGGCGCCGGTCGTCGCTGGTTGCGGCTACGGCACGCAGATCGCCATCGAACTGGCGCAGTCGGCCGAACAGAGCGGCGCGGACGGCATCCTGCTGCTGCCGCCCTATCTGATCAGCGGCAAGCAGGACGGGTTCGAAGCCCATATCGATGCCGTGTGCAAATCGACCAAGCTGGGCGTCATCGTCTATAACCGCGACAACGGCATCATCGAGGATGAAGCTCTGGCCCGACTGTGCGACAACAATCCCAATCTGGTCGGTTATAAGGACGGGGTGGGCGATATCGAACTGATGACGCGTATCTATACGCGCCTCGGTGACCGCCTCACCTATATCGGCGGTTTGCCGACGGCGGAAACCTTCGCCGCGCCGTATCTCAAGCTGGGCGTGACCACCTATTCATCGGCCATCTTCAACTTCCTCCCCGATTGGGCGCTCGACTTCTACACCGCCGTGCGCGCCGAGGATCAGGCCGCCGTGCTGGCCGGTCTGCGCGATTTCGTCATGCCGTACGTTGCGCTGCGCAACAAGGGCAAGGGCTACGCCGTCTCGATCGTCAAGGCCGGGATGCAGGCCATCGGCCGCTCCGCCGGGTCGGTGCGCACACCGCTCAGCGACCTCAGCGAAGCGGAGGTCGAGGAACTGAGGGCCCTGATCGCCAGGGTCCAGCCTGCGGCTCTGAAGACCGCCGCCTGATAGAACTGCCGCGCCGCTGAATTACAAGAGCCTGTACCGTCATGCCGTCTATCCCGACGCGCCGGACGAAGCGGCGCAGAGGCCGCTGATTATCGGCAATATGCTGCGCGAGACGGCGGCCTTCATGCGCAACACCCTAATCGCTAATGATACAACATGGGACAACCTGCCCGACCGCATGGTGCTGAGGGCAGGGGCCACGGCGTGGCCGACCAGATGAGCCATAGGCTGATTCAGTTCGCCGCACCGGTAACCCGCAGACCGTCGAAATCCCGCAATGGCTGCCTTACGAACCGGAGCGCCGAGCGACGGTGGTCTTCAATCGTCCTGCACATATCGAGGACGACCCGCGCGGCTGGGTTGTGGCGGCTATTCGCCGCCGTGCCCTATCTGAAGCCGGTGAACTCATTACGGCTTTCCTTTTTTCACCGGGTACGAAAGCGACGTGTGGCTATAACGCCGCACTCTCTGTAAGCGCTTACATTGAGGAATTGACAGCGCTGTTTTAAGCGCATACACAGCACAAAACGGCGCTGTAAGCGCTTACATGAACCGTACAGGGTGCTATTTTTATGGCGGCAAGCGTAACGCTGAATGACGTGGCGAAGGCGGCGGGTGTATCCATCGCTTCGGCCTCGCGCGCCATCAACGGCCTCGACAATGTCACCGAAGAGGTGCGCGCGCGCGTTCTGGCGGCCGCGGGTCAACTGAAATATGTGCCGCACGGGGCGGCGCGGTCGCTGGCCATGAGTCGCACCAACACCATCGGCGTCATCCTGCCCGACATCTATGGCGAGTTCTTCTCGGAAATCATCCGCGGCATCGATGTCGGTGCGCGGGCGGGCGGGTTGCATATTCTGGTGTCGGGTTCGCACGGCGATCTCAATGAGGCCATTGTTGCCGCTCGCTCCATGGCTGGGCGTGTGGACGGTCTGCTGGTCATGGCACCCTATGCGGATGCCGGGGAACTGGCGGGCAAGCTGCCGGTCAATCTGCCGCTGGTGATGATGGGGGGCGTCGGCGGTCAGGCCGACCTGCCCAGCCTCGTGGTCGATAATCACGGCGGCGCTCTGGAGGCCGTGCGGCATCTGGTCGAACAGGGCTGCCGCCGTATCGCCCATATCGCCGGACCCGAAAGCAATCTGGAGGCGCAGGATCGCCTGCGCGGTTATCTCGATGGCCTAAAAGAAGCCGGAAGGGCCGAGGCGGGATTTGAACCGCGTGTTCTGCCGGGCGATTTCACCGAGGCCACGGGCTATGCCGCCATTCAGGCCCTGCTGACGCAGGACGACATGCCGGACGGCCTGTTCGCCGCTAACGACATGATGGCGCTCGGCGCCTCGCTGGCCCTGCGTGAGGCCGGCTTGTCGATTCCGGGCGACGTGGCGGTGATCGGCTTCGACGACATTCCGGTGACGCGCTACGCCTCGCCGCCGATCTCGACTTTACGGGCAGGCGTATTCGACATTGGTCGGCGCAGCCTTGAACTTTTATCCGCGCTTATCGAGCGTGGCGGCACGGAAAGCCCGTCTTCCGCCGCCAGCCTGATCGTGCGGCCCGAACTGGTGGTGCGCGCCTCAAGCCGCCGCCGATAAGTATAGCGTTCAACACAAATAGAACAGTTCTTGGGAGAACAGGATATGCTGCATCAATCTCAGGCAAGACAAGCGAAGACCTGGGGGCTGCGCCCCAGAGGTTTAAGCATGGGTGTTTCCGGCGTCGCGCTGGCGGCCGCGCTGATCATGGCGACACCGGTCATGGCTGCGGAATCGGACGCCACGCTTCAGGGGCGCGCTACCGCCGCGCCGGCGGGCACGACCGTCACGGCCACCGACACCAATACCGGCGCGAAAACCACAGCAACCGTGAGCGCCGATGGCCGCTACGCCATCTTTGGCCTGCGTCCGGGCAACTACAGCATCACCTTCACTTCGCCGGACGGCACGACCCGCACCGAGACGGCCGCCCTGCCGGTCGGTCAGTCGACGGTGGTCGATGTGGACATGGCCGCGCCCGTCGCCGATAGCACGGTGCAGGAGGTGACCGTCGTCGCCTCGCGCCGTAACAACCCGCGCCAGTCGGAAGTTTCGACCTCGCTTTCGCGCGCCCAGATCGAAAACCTGCCGCAGAACGGTCGCAACTTCCTCAACTTCGCGGCGCTGGCCCCCGGCGTCTCGGTGTCTTCCGATCCGGAGCGAAAGACCTTTCAGGCCGGCGCCACCAGCGCTAATCAGGTCAACGTCTTCATCGACGGCATGAGCCAGAAGAATCAGGTGCTGCAAGGCGGCGTGGCCGGCCAGGACGCCTCGCGCGGCAACCCGTTCCCGCAACTGGCCGTGCAGGAGTTCAAGGTCTCGACCCAGAACTTCAAGGCGGAGTACGAACAGGCCGGTTCGGCTATCATCTCGGCTGTGACCAAGACCGGTGGTCGTGACTTCCACGGCACAATCTTCGGCACGCTCCAGACCAAGGATATGATCGGTCAGCCCTATTACGAGACGGGCGAAAAGAAGGACTATAAGAACGAGGAATACGGCTTTGACATCGGCGGGCCGATCATCCGCGACAAGCTGCATTTCTATGTATCCTATGAAGGGCGCAAGGACTCGCGGCCGACCGACGCCGTGACCATGCCTGCCGCCGATCGTCTGGGCGGTAATACGGCGCTCGCCTCTGCTCTGGCCTCGGCCTACAACGGCAGCTTCCCGAAGGACTTCAAGCAGGACATGTGGTTCGGCAAACTGACGTGGTTTGTCGATGAAAACAACACAGTCGATCTGATCGTGCGCGATCGTAAGGAAGACGATGTGCGTGGTTTTGGCGGCTTCACGGCGCAGACGCGCGGCAATACGCTCAATCAGCAGATTCAGGGCGCCACGCTGAAGTGGAAGATGCGCAGTGGCAATGTCCTCAACGAGATGTCGCTGGACTATCAGGATGTACAGTGGCGCAACAGCCCCTTGACGACGACCCCGGCCATCACTCTGACGAACGGCACCAATATCGGCGATGTCCGCGCAGCTTTTGGGGGCGTGCCCTATTCGCAGGAAAAGTCGCAGAAAAACACCACGTTCAAGAATGACATCACCTTTTCGGGTGTGGAATGGAACGGCACGCACGTTATCAAGGCCGGCATCAAGGTGGCCAAGTACGAATACGTCGCCGAAGAAAATGACCGCCGTCTGAACCCGGAATATTTTTATGATGCCGCCACCTACACACTGGGGGGCACCAATACACCTTATGCGGTGAAAATTGCTTCGGGGGATCCGCGCATCACGTCGGAAAACATGCAGTACGGCCTGTATATTCAGGACGACTGGACCGTGGACGAGCACTGGACCTTCAATCTCGGCCTGCGCTGGGATTACGAAGACAATATGCTCAACAACAAGTACGTCACCCCGGCGGATGTTGTCACGGCGCTTAAGGCCGCCGTTGGTTTCAACAAGGCGTTCAATGTCAACGACTATATCTCGACTGGCTCTAACCGTGAATCGTTCAAGGGCGCATTCCAGCCGCGTCTGGGGTTCTCGTATGACGTCAATGGCGACCGCGATCTGGTCATCTTCGGCGGTGCGGGCCGTTACTACGACCGCAATATCTTCGACTCGGCACAACTCGAAGAACGCCGTACACGCCTCTACGTGGCGCAGATCGATTTCAACAGCACGACGCCATGGAACCCCAGTTACTTCGGTAACCCGCAGGCGCTGGTCGACCTGGCGGCTGCCAAGAACCTCAAGGGCGAACTGATCCTGCTCAACAACGACGTGAAGGTGCCCTATTCTGACCAGTTCAATCTGGGTGTGCGCAAGCGCTTCGGCGATGTGAACACCTCGGTCTCGCTGTCGCACATCAAGTCGAAGAACCTCTTCAACTACGTGCTGGGCAACCGCCGTGCCGATGGTTCATGGTGTCAGTATGGGTCGCAGTATGCCTGTCAGCCGTGGGGTGAAGCCAATGGAGCGCCCGGCTATGGCAATATCATCGTTTCCGTCAGTGACCGTGAAGCCAAGTATAATGCCATCTACCTGACCGCCGACAAGGCGTGGACGCCGGCGACCAAATACGGCTTCTCCGCTACCTTGACGATGACGGACGCCAAGATGACCGGGCATAACGACCAGTTCATTTTCGACTACGCCAATCCGCGCGATACGGGCTGGCATGCGGCTGAGGGTGTGGACAAGTGGCGTTTTGTGGGCACGTTCATTGTGTCGGGCCCGTGGGATACGCGCATCTCGGCCATTGCTACCCGCGCTTCGGGTGTGCCCTTTGCCTCGATCGACGAGACTGGCCCGGCGCTGCGTATCATCGATGCGGCCTTCTTCCCGAAGCGTGACTTCCGTCAGGTCGATCTGCGTATATCCAAGGACTTCAACCTGCCGAACGGCAATGTCGTGACCCTGGACGGGCAAGTCTATAATCTGTTCGACACGATTAACTATCGTTACTCCGGCTGGACCGGCGGCTTCAATAACGGCATGGGCGCATCCTTCCGTCCCGACGACAATGCTCAGGTCGGTCCGGCGCGCTCCTTCCAGGTGGGCCTGACCTACAAGTGGTAAAGTCTTCGGAGCGGCGTGTTTAGCCGCTCCGCATCCCATGCCCGGCGGTGAGTCATCCCCTGATCGCGCCGCCGGACATCTGTCCCGCCAGCCTCTCTTCCTCGGCTCCGCGCGGGTGTTAACTTCCCCTCATACCGGGGGCTTCTTCCTCCCGTTTTCGAAGCCCCCGGTCTTTTTGGATCTCTTCTTTTTCTGATCCCTCCTGTCTCGGATCGCCTGCAGCACCCGTACGCTCAGTGCCCAAGGGAGTTTTGTTTAATGTCTTTTTCTCCTCCGTCCCGCCGCGCGCTGGGCCTCGGTCTTCTGTCGCTGGGGGCCTGCGCCCACCTGCCGGCAACCCCGGCGTCGGGGTTCAGCGACCCTCTGCTGGCCGATCTGCACAGGCGGGCGTTTCAGTTTTTCTGGGACATTACCGATCACCGCACCGGCCTGACGCCGGATCGCTGGCCTACGCGGACCTTCTCCTCGGTGGCGGCCATTGGGTTCGCCTTCAATGCCTATATCATCGGCGCGGAGTCCGGCTATATCCGCCGCGAGCAGGCCGCAGAGCGAACAGCTAATACGCTGAATTTCCTCTATAACCTGCCGCAGGGGGACGCCGTTTCGGGTACGGCAGGCTATAAGGGCTATTTCTACCATTTCCTGCGCTTTGAGGACGGCACGCGGTACAAGACCTGCGAGCTTTCATCCGTCGACACCTCGCTCCTGCTGATGGGGGCCTTGTGCGCCGGGCAATATTTCGACCGCGACACGCCGGTCGAACGCGATATCCGCCGCCAGTCCACCGCGCTCTACGAGCGCGTCGACTGGACCTTCATGATGCGCCCGTCGGGCCGTCAGACCATGGGCTGGCACCCGGAGGACGGCTTCATCAAGGCCGAATGGCGTGGTTATAATGAAGGCATGATGGTCTATCTGCTGGCCATGGCGTCGCCGACCCACCCGATCAACCCCAACGCCTATCAGGTGTGGTGCTCGACCTATGAGGAGAGCTTCGGCCCCAATCACGGCGAGCCGCACTTGGGTTTCCACGCCCTGTTCGGCCATCAGTATAACCACGTCTGGATTGATTATCGCGGCATTGCCGACGCATACATGCGCGGCAAAGGGCTGGATTACTTTGAAAATTCCCGCCGCGCGACCCTGGCTCAACGCAACTATGCGGTCCAGAATCCGATGGGTTTCAAGGATTACGGCCCGGACATCTGGGGCTTTACGGCCTGCGACGGTCCGGCCGACGTCAAGCTGACGCTGGATGGCGTCGAGCGGCAGTTCCGCAGCTATTCCGCGCGCGGTCCCGGCGATCAGCACCCCTTCGACGATGGCACCATCGCGCCCACGGCGGCGCTGGGGTCGATCATGTTCACGCCGGTCGAGTCCCTGAGCGCAGCCAAGGCCATGCGCGCGCGCTATGGCGCGGATATCTATGGCACATACGGCTTCTACGACAGCTTCAATCCGACCTTTGTGACCGACTATCCGTCGCGCGAGGGGCATCAGACCAAAAGCGCCGGCTGGGTGTCCAACGACTATATAGGCATCGATCAGGGGCCGATCCTGTGCAGCCTCGAAAACCTGCGTTCGGGGCTGTTGTGGCGGCTGATGAAGGGTTGCGCGCCGATCCAGCGCGGTCTCAAGCTGGCCGGGTTCGAGGCGGTGGCCTGATGTCGCTCCACCTATCATGGACGGCGCTGATACTGGCGGCAGGTTTGCTGGCCACGCCGCTGGCTGCGCAAACGGTTCTGATTGCGCCGACGCCGTGGACGGCCGGGGCCTCCGAAGGCGTATCTTCGAAGGCCAGCGGCACTCAGACCGCCCGGCTTGACTACGGTTTCAAGGGGGCGGGTTATGCCTTCATGGTCCACGATCTCGACTTCGCCGCGCCGGAAAATTTCGTCATCGAGATACCGGTGAAGGGCGAGGGGGCCGGCAACGATCTGCAGATCAAGTTCACCGATGCTTCCGGCGACAATGTGTGGTGGGTGACGCGGCCGGCCTTCGTGCCGACGCCGCAGGGCACGGTGCTGCGCATCCGCCCGCGCCACGTCGAATTTGCCTGGGGGACGACACAGGATCGCGGGTTTAGGGGCGGCAAGCGCATGGAAGTCGTCGTCGTCAAGACGGCGAAGGGCGCAGGCAGCGGCTGGCTGGAGGTCGGGCCGATCCGCTGGCGCGCGGAAGCGCCAGAACCGAAGACCGAAGCACCGTTGAAAGCTGACGTGGTGGTGGCTGTGGATGGCAAGGCGCAGACCGGCGCTCAGGCGGCGGCGGTGACGCTCGACCTGTCGCGCGTGCGGGCTTTTGGGGGGGTGAGGCTCGACTGGGGCAGAGCGCCTGCGCGCTACACGGTGGCGGTTTCCGATGACGGGCGTGCATTCCGCGACCTGCGTACTGTTGAAGGCTCCGATGGCGGCGCGGACTATGTAACACTGGGCGAGGTCGATGCCCGCTATGTGCGCATAACGGGGCCGGGCCAACTCAACGAGGCGGCGCTTCTGCCGCTGGACATGGGCGTGAAACCCAATGCGCTCCTGAGCGAACTGGCCAGACAGGCCCCGCGCGGCGACTATCCGCGCGGTTTCAGCGAACAGGCCTATTGGACCGTCGTGGGCGTGGCGCATGGGGGCCCGCGCGCGGCGCTGCTGTCCGAAGACGGCGCGGTCGAGCTGGGGCCGGAGCGCCCGTCATTGGTGCCGCTACTCAAGATCGACGGCAAACGCGTCACCTGGGCGCAGGCCAGCGTGAAACAGGTGATGGACGCCGAACGCCTGCCCCTGCCTTCGGTCGAATGGCAGGCCGAAGGCGTGCAGATGAGGGTCGCGCCCGTGGCCTTCGGGGATGGCAAGGCCCCCTATGCGCTGGCGCGATATGACGTGCGTTCGGACACCGCGCAGACCGTGCGGCTGGAACTGCACCTGCAACCCATGCAGGTCAATCCGCCGACGCAGTTCCTGACCCGGCCGGGCGGCTACGCGCCGATCAGGACCGTGACGCGCGAAGGCGACACGGTGCAGGTGGACGATCAGCCCCTGTGGCTATTGACGCCGCCCAGGGATTTCACCGCCTCCGGTTTCCTGAGCGGGGCGCAAGGGGCTAAGGCATCGGACACGGACGGACTGGCGTCGGGCGTGATCGGTTACGATCTCAGCCTCAAAGCAGGGGAGACGCAGAGCGTCATCGTCGCCTTCCCGCTGGGGGGGCAGACGCAACGGCCGGCCATGAGCGGGGATCCGGTCCAGTGGGCCGACACCCGGCGCGAAGCCGTGCGCGCCGACTGGCGTAAGCGTCTGGGCGAAACGCGCCTGATCCTGCCCGATGGCACGCCCCCCATTGCCGATAGTGCGCGGCTGGCACTCGCCTATCAACTGATCCTGCTTGACGGCGACTGGCTGAAACCTGGAGCGCGTTCGTACGATCGGTCGTGGATACGCGACGGGGCGATGATGTCCGAAGGGCTCCTGCGCATGGGCCTGCAGAGAGAGGCGCTGGCCTATTTCAAGGCCTATGCGCCGATGAGCTTCGATAATGGCAAGGTGCCGTGCTGCGTCGATGCGCGCGGGGCGGATCCGACGCCGGAAAACGACTCGCACGGCGAACTGGCGTGGCTGGCGGGCGAACTGATCCGCTTCGGGGTGAACCCGTCCGAGATTGCCCCCTATTGGCCGCAGGTGTCAGGTGCCATCACCTATCAGGAGGGCCTGCGTCAGCAGAACCTGACGCCGCAAACCGAGGCGCGCTATCGCGGTATGATGCCGCCGTCGATCAGCCATGAGGGCTATTCCGACAAGGCCGCCTACAGCTACTGGGACAATTTCTGGGCGCTGAAAGGCTATCGCGGCGCGGCGGTTACGGCACAGGCGCTGGGCAAGACCGAGGACGCTAAACGCATTGCGGCGCAGGGCGAGGCTTTCGGGCGCGACCTGACGGCCTCGATCCTTGCCACGGCGGCGCATTATCAGCAGGACGTAGTGGCCGGAGCCGCCGACCGCGGCGATTTCGACCCGACCTCGACGACCATGGGCCTGACCTCCGGTGCGCATACGGACGATATTCCGGAGGCGCTCAAACGCCAGACCTTCGAGCGCTACTGGAATGAAAAGCTGATGCCGCGTCGTCAGACGCCCAACAGCTATACGCCCTATGAACTGCGCAATGTCGGGGCCTTCCTGCGCCTCAAACAGCCGGACCGTGCCCGTCAGGCTTTGGATATGTTCTTTGCCGATCAGGCCCCGAAGGACTGGTTCCAGTGGGGCGAGGTTATCACCGTGCCGTACCGTCAGCCGCTGTTTATCGGGGACCTGCCGCATGGCTGGGTCGAGTCCGATTACCTCCGCGTGGCGCTAGACATGTTTGCCTATGAACGCGCGGAGACGTCGCAGATGGTCCTGCTGTCAGGCTTCGATCCGAAATGGGCGGACAAGGGCGAGACGCGGCTGGAGAAGCTGCACACGCCCTGGGGGCTGGTGTCGCTGAAAATCGTCAAGGCCGGAAAGGGTTTGAAAATCAACATTGATTCAACTGCCGCGCCGCCGGGTGGCTATGTTATCGATGTGCCGTCCCTGATGGGGCCGAAGGCTACGGTGGTGGTCGATGGCAACCGTGCGACGTTGACGGACGGCGAACTGATTCTCAAGGCGGTGAAGGCCGAAATTGTTCTGGGAGGTGGCGCATGATGCGACGTCTTTTATTTTTAATTTCTGTAGCTTGCGGCCTGTTACTTGCCGCCTGCGTCAGTTTGCCATCTGGCGAACTGCCGCGCGGCGAAACGCCCAAATCCCTCACCCTGAAGGACGGCACGAGCATCGCCTACATGCAGTACCTGCCGCAGGCACTGAGCGCCAAGACTCCGGTGCTCGTCTTCCTGCACGGCACGGGGGAGATCGGCACGGATGTCAGTCTGACCATGGTCCACGGCCCATGGAAATACAGCCGCGCCAACCCGGACGAAGCGCCCTTCATCATCCTCGCGCCGCAACTGACGCAGAAGGTCGAATGGAACCCGGCGACGCTCGACGAATGGCTGGATCAGGCCCTGAAAGGTCTGCCTGTGGACCGCAGCCGCCTTTACCTTACCGGCATGTCGCGCGGCGGACGCGGGACGTGGAACTGGGCCATCGCCTATCCGAAGCGCTTTGCCGCCATCGCGCCGGTCGCCGGTGACTCGCTCTACCGCGACGGGGCCTGCGCGCTGAAGGACGTGCCCGTCTGGGCCTTCCACGGCGCCAGGGACGACCTCGTCCTCTATCAACCGGAGGAACAGTTCGCCGATGCCGTGCGCGCCTGCGGCGGCGAGGTCAACTACACCCTCTACCCGGACGGCAACCACAATGCCTGGGACGCCGCCTACACTCACCCCAGCCTCTATACGTGGCTGCTGACGCATAAGCGTTGAATTTTCCCCGCAAGTTACGCAAGGATAGCCCCATGACCGCTTTAACGCCTTCACGCCGGTTCTTCCTCAAGGGCGCCGTGGCCACGGCCGCCTTTGTGCCGGTCGTTGCGCCCGGCCTCGCCAAAGCCGTTGTCGCCCCCGATCCCTTCATCGAAAAGCTGATCGCCTCGCTGTCGCTCGAAGAAAAGGCCGGTCAGCTCAGCCTCTATGCCGACCTGACGCGTCCGGATTTCGGCAATGTCAATCCCGCCGCCGTCGCCCAGACCAAGGACGAGGTGAAGGCGCGCATCCGTCGCGGTGAGATCACCGGCCTGTTCAACGGCATCGGCGTCGCCGGGGCGCGCGAACTGCAAAAGGTGGCTGTCGAAGAGTCGCCGCATAAGATCCCGCTGATCTTCGCCGCCGACATCATCCACGGCCTGCGCACCACCTTCCCGGTGCCGCTGGGCGAGGCGGCGTCGTGGGACGCCGATCTGGCCTACCGCACGGCGCGCGCCGCCGCGATCGAAGCCACCGCCGTGGGCCTGCACTGGACCTTCGCGCCGATGGTGGATATCGCCCGCGATCAGCGCTGGGGCCGCGTCGTCGAAGGGGCGGGCGAAGACACCTATCTCGGCAACGTCCTGGCTGTCGCCCGCGTCAAGGGCTTTCAGGGCAATGACCTGAAGGACGGGCGCAACATGCTGGCCTGCCTCAAGCACTTTGCCGCCTATGGCGCGGTGCAGGGCGGCATGGAATACGCCACGGTCGACATCCCCGAAACCACCCTTTGGGAGACGCATCTGCCGCCGTTCAAGGCCGGTCTGGACGCCGGCTGCCTGTCGGTCATGTCGAGCTTCAACGATATTTCAGGTGTGCCGGCGACGGCCAACCGCCACCTTTTGACCGGCATATTGCGCGAGCAGTGGGGGTTCACCGGTCTGGTCGTGTCCGACTACACGTCGGAAGAGGAACTTATCCTGCACGGCTATGCCGCCGATGGCCGCGACGCCACCAAGAAGGCGCTGATGGCCGGTTGCGATATGTCCATGCAATCAGGACTTTATTTCAAACACCTGCCGTCGCTCGTCAGGGATGGCGAGGTGCCGCAAACCGTGCTGGATGAGGCCGTGCGCCGCGTGCTGCGCGTCAAGAAGGCGCTGGGCCTGTTCGATAATCCCTACCGTTCGATGGATATCAAGCGCGAAAAGGCCGACGTCCGCACCAAGGAGATCGTCGCCCTGTCGCGCGAAGCGGGGCGCAAATCCATCGTCCTGCTGCGGAACGAGGGTAACCTTCTGCCGTTGCCGAAAAGCGGCAAAAAGATCGCGCTGGTGGGGCCGCTGGGCGCCGACCGCCACAACCTGCCCGGCCCGTGGTCGGTCTTCCCGGATCGCGCCAAGGGCGTGACCATCGAGGAAGGCCTGCGCGCGGTGGTGAAGGACCCGGCGGCGCTCACCGTCGTCAAGGGCGTGGATTTCGAAGCGGCCATCCCCGGCGGCATCGAACAGGCCGTCGCCGCCGCGAAGGCCGCGGACATCGTCGTGCTGGCCATGGGTGAAGCGGAAAACATGTCCGGCGAAGCGCAGGCGCGCACGGACATCTCGCTGCCTGCGCCGCAACTGGCGCTGATCGAGGCGGTCAAGGCGACCGGCAAACCCACCGTGCTTCTGCTGCGTCACGGGCGGGCGCTGGCGCTGACCGGGGCGGCGCGCGAGGCCGACGCCATCCTCGCCACCTGGTTCCTCGGTTCGGAAACCGGCAACGCCATCGCCGATATTCTCTTCGGCGATCATGCGCCGTCGGCTCGCCTGCCGGTCAGCTTCCCGCAGGCTTCGGGACAGCAACCCTTCTACTACAACCACCGCATCACCGGTCGTCCGCAGACCGACCCCAAGGTGGCCGAGTACAAGGCGCGCTACCGCGAGGTTACCAACGAAGCCCTCTATCCGTTCGGTCACGGCCTGACCTATTCAACGATTGATTACAGCGCGACGCAGGTCAGCGCGGCGGAACTCGGTTGGGACGCCAGCCTGACCGTCAGCGCCGAAATCGCCAATACGGGCCAGCGCGACGCCGAAGAGGTGGTGCAACTGTACATCCACGACAAGGTGGCCAGCCTTGTTCAGCCGATCCGTCAACTCAAGGGCTTCAAGCGGGTCAGCCTGAAGGCGGGGGAACGCAAACGGGTGGAATTTACCCTCAGCCGCGCCGATCTGGCCTTCGTTCACCCTGATCTGAGACCGGCAGCGGAACCGGGTGCGTTCAACGTGTGGATCGCGCCTTCGGCTGTCGGCGGCACGCCCGCAGGGTTCGTGCTGAAAGCCTAGATGAGAAGCAGAAACGAGATAGGTCTGGGCGGCGCGGCGGTCTACGGACTGGGGGATTTCGCCTGTAATCTCTACTGGCAAAGCCTGAGCCTGTTCCTGCTCTTCTACTATACCGAAGTCGTCGGCCTGCCGCCGGCGACGGCGGGCCTGATCTACCTGATCGCCTCGGTATGGGACGGGATTATCGACCCGCTGATCGGGGCGGCAGCCGACAAGACCCGCACGCGGTTCGGCGTCTATCGTCCCTACCTGTTGTTCGGCGGGCCGTTGCTGGGACTGAGCTTTTGCCTGCTCTATTATCGCCCACCTCTGGAAGGCGTGGCTCTGACGGCGTTTCTGCTGGGATCGCACCTCGTCTTCCGCACCTTCTATGCGCTGGTCAATGTGCCCTATGCCGCCCTGTCTGGGCGCATCACCAGCGATCCCGACCGCCGGGCGCAGTTATCGGGCTTTCGCATGTTCTTCGGCGCACTGGCGGCGGTTCTGGTGTCGCTGATCACCCCGGCGGCGGGGCAGGGCGGCTATTTCCTGACGGCTGCGGGGTTTGCCGTGATGGCGACCTTGCTGTTTCCTTTGGTTTTTATGGCTACGCGAGAACCCCCGACCGCCGCCAATGCGCCTCCGCCGGCGCTCAGCACCCTGATCGGCAGCCTGTTGCGTAATCGCGCCTTCTGGCGGCTCAATCTGGGGGCGCTGGCCTTTGCCGTTTCCGGCACCATCCTCACCAAGTCGGTGCTCTACCATTTTAAATATGTGCTGAATGACGACCGGGCCGGTGCGGTGGCGCTGGCGGCCATGGGCATGGCGGGACTGATCACCATACCGGCCTGGACGCTGTTGTCGCGGCGTATCGGGCGTCGGGGCGTTTGGATCGCCGCCAGCGGCGTCGGCCTTGCCGGACTAATGGGGCTGAGCTGGTTACCCGCCGGGCCGTGGGTGACGACCGCCTTGCTGATCGTGGTCAATACCGGCTTCCTCGGCCTGTTTTTCGCCTTCTGGTCGCTGCTGCCCGATACGGTGGACTATGGCGAACAGACGACGCAGGTCCGCGCCGACGGCTTTGTCTTCGGGGTGGCGGGCATGATCTCGAAAATCGCCATGGGCGTAGGAGCGGGTCTGTTCGGCTGGGGGTTGGGACAGACCGGTTATCAGCCGAACGTGGCGCAGTCGGTCGAGACCCTTTCCGGCATGAAACTGCTGATGCTCATGCCCGCGGCGCTAGGCTTGGGCCTGTGCGTCGCCCTGATGCTGTGGGACGGGTTTGCGCGCGCCCCGCGCCCCTGAGTCACTTGGTACGGGTCACTTGGTACGGGTCACTTGGGTCCGGGTCCCTTTGGTCCGGGTCATCTGGTCCAGCCGCTGTCGCGGGCCTTGCGCTCAGCCTCGGCATCGAACACGTCCCCGGACAGGCGGGCATCCACCGCCTGAAGGATCAGCGACGAGCCCGCCTGACGGAATTCGCCCTGTGCCCCTTTTCCGGTCAGGGCTTCGATGCGCCAATTCCCGTTCTGGCGACAGGCCAGCCCTTCATTGCCGCCCGTCGTAAACGTCCGGCAGATCGCACCGCTCTGGTCGGCGAAGGTCAGACCGATGGTCGTCTTGCCGGTATCGCTGGCCAGTTGATGCGACAGGCTGCGCGCCAGTTCGCCCTGCGCGACAATCGCGCCGTCTTCGGTGCGGAAATCGCCCTCGCGGGCCGGAAAGAACAGGGTCAGCCCGATGCCGGCCACGAAACAGGCCGCCAGGGCCGCGATTTGCAGATGCAGCGACTTGGCCGGGGCGGTTTTGGGTGCGGGCCGGGGCGTAAAGGCCCGCACATTGTCGCGGGCTTCGGCAGTCGGTGCGGGCGGCAACAGCGCACGCAGGTTCTCCGGCACGGCTTCGTCGACGATAGGGCCGAACGCAGCGCCCAGCCGCGCCTTCAGGCCCCAGTGCGCGTCGATGCGCGCCGCCAGTGCGGGGTCGGCGGCGGCGCGGACTTCAAAGGCGGCGCGGGCGGCCTCGTCCAGTTCACCGTCCACATAGGCGATCAGGGTTTCGTCGTCGGTAAGCGCGCTCATGGCCGCCCTCCCAGTATTTCAAGCAGGGCCTCGCGGCCACGCGTCAGACGGCTCGACAGCGTGCCTAGGGGCACATCCAGCACCGCGGAGGCTTCGGCATAGGACAGGCCTTCGACGCAGATCAGCGCGATGGCCAGCCTCTGGTCTTCGGGCAGGGTAAGCATGGCGCATTCGACCTCCTTCAGTTCCTGCCGCGCCTCGATAGCTGCGGCGTCTTCCCCCGGCGCGTCGGCGCCGTCGTCGGGCGTCAGCACGGTATCGCGCCGACGCCGGTGCCGGACCTCGTCGATCCAGGCGTTCTTCAGCACCCGGAACAGCCAGCTATCGAGCCGTGTGCCCTCCTGATACTGATCAAGATGGCGCAGGGCACGTTCCACCCCGACCTGTACGAGGTCGTCGGCATCGGCTAGATTGCCGGTGAGCGAACGCGCGAAGCGCCGCAGGCGCGGCAGCAGCGCGACAATGCCGGCACGGGTGCGGTTTGGGTCGATGGCGGCCTCCTGACGGGTGCCTCGATAGGGATAACGAACGCGAAGCGGATTTTCTTCGTAGCGCGATAAAAAAAATGCAGCAAGTTGCCACCTTTCGTCGTTGCGCAGGTGTGGAGGAATGGAAATGCCCCTTAAACACCTGTTTTTCGTTCTGGCGCTGATCAGTGTGGCGAGCGCCGGCCACGCCCAGATCGGTTTTCCGAGGCCTGACCTTCCGGCGGTGCGTGACCTGCCCGGTCGGGTGGGCGGCCAGATAGGAGATTTGACGGAGGATATGACGGGTCGCGCCGAAGCCCTCGTCGCCGACCGGCTCGATCAGGTGCGCGGCCTTGTGCGGGCGCATCCGGATGTGCTGGAGCGCACGCCGCAGGGCGATCTGGCCGTGCGCGGTGAAATTGTCGCCTGGGCGCCGTCGCCTGAGGTCGTTGCCTCAGCCGAGTCGCAGGGCTTCACCGTGCTGCGCCGGACGCGGATGGACGATCTCGATGCCGAGG
The DNA here is from genome assembly GCF_020535245.1 of Asticcacaulis sp. AND118. GTDB lineage: Bacteria > Pseudomonadota > Alphaproteobacteria > Caulobacterales > Caulobacteraceae > Asticcacaulis. The sequence goes on from NZ_CP084911.1 coordinate 706,808, forward strand.
TGGTGGTGCTGTCGCCCCCCAAGGGGCAGTCGGCGCGCGCGGCCTTGAAGGCGTTGCAGAAGATCGATCCGCAGGGCGTCTATGATTACAACCACATTTATCTTGGTTCGGGGGGCGCAAGCGGCGACAGTGACGGCCCCATACGCGGTGCGGGTGGCGGGCGTGTCGGCCTGATCGACAGCGGCGTCGATGCGGGTCATCCGGTGTTTCGCGGCGTTGTCATCGTTCAGAAGGGCTTTGGCGGCGGCGCGGCGCCCGATGCCCACGGCACGGCCACGGCGGCGCTGATGATGGCGCGCGGCGATGGCAGCGGTCAGTCGGCCACGGGCGCGGCGCTCTATGTCGCCGACGTTTATGCCGGCCGGCCGACGGGGGGCTCGACCGAGGCGATCATCGGCGCGCTAAGCTGGTTATCCCGGGAAAAGGTCGCGGTGATCAATATCAGTCTGGTGGGGCCGTCGAACGGGCCGCTGAAAGCCGCCACCGCCGCCATGGTCCGGCGCGGGCATTTGCTGGTGGCGGCCGTCGGTAATGACGGTCCGGCAGCCAAGCCGCTTTACCCGGCGGCCTTCGATGGCGTGATCGGCGTGACCGGGGTCGATGCCCGGCGCAAGGTGCTGATCGAAGCGGGGCGCGGTCCGCAGGTCGATTTTGCCGCGCCGGGGGCCGACATCGTCTCGGCGGGGGTGGGGGGTAAGCGTGTGGGGGTGCGGGGCACCTCCTACGCTGCGCCCTTGGTGGCCGGGAAGCTGTCGCGGCGGATGAGCGTCCCGGATACGGCGGCGGCGGCGCGCGCGGTGGCCGAGTTAACGGCGCAGGCGCAGGATCTGGGGCGCGCCGGACGTGATCCGGTTTACGGCGCAGGCTTGGTTGAAGGAGATATTTTTAATAAAAAACAATAGATTATAAAATTTTTGAATTTTCCTGCCGACGACGGGAGAAAAATCCGCGAGCCATCGTTGTTCCCTGTGAGGCCGCAAAACGGCCAGTTCAAAACGCACAGGAGATTAGACAATGACCTTCAAGACCCTTTTCGTTACGACCGCCATGGTGTCGCTGATCGCGTCGGGCGCCAATGCCCAGTTGCTGGGTGGCGGCGGCGGCGGTCTAGGTGGCGGCCTGACCGGCGGCGCAGGCCAGTCCGGTGGCATGATCGGCGGTACGTTGGGCGGTTCGGGCAACGGCAGCCTCGGTAGCGGCCTGGGAGGCGATCTCGGCAGCCGTGATGCGCTGGGTTCCGTCGACCGCGCCGCCCAGCGGGCGCAACGCGAAGCCGACCGTGCCCAAAGACAAGCTCAGAAGCAGGCCGAACGCGCTGAACGTGAAGCGCAGAAGCAGGCGCGCCGTGCCCAGGATAACAGCCGGGCCAATGGCGATGCCGCCGGTAGCCTGAGCGGTCAGGTTTCGCGTGCCGGCAATTCCGCCTCCGGTGCCCTGAACGGCGCGGGCAACGGTTCGATCGGCCGCGACGGTCTCAGCGCGGCGGGCGCTGGTGATGCCGCAGGTTCATCAACCGTTGATGGCGCTGCGTTACGCGACCGCGCCACCAACCTGACGGGCGCGGCCCGTGATCGTACGGCCTCAGCCAGCAGTGGCTTGCGCGACAAGGCCGGCGATGCGGCGGGCAATACCGTCTCGCAGACCCGCAATGCGGCTCAGACCGTTGCGCAACGTGACATGACCGGTTCGGCGACGGGCGCGGCCAGCGGCAGCGGTTCGGCTCAGGGCAATCTGCTCGGTAATTCGCTGAGCGGTAGCGGGAATGGCAGCGCGACGGGTGATGCCGCTATCGATACGGCGGGCGCGACCGGCAAGGTGCGCAACACCGCTCAGGCGGCAGGCCGGAAGGCCCGCGACGCCAGTGCGACCGCCCGTAACATGGCCAGCAACACCGCCGGTTCGGCCCGCGACAAGATCGGGCAGGCGCGCGGTCAGGTGGGCACGGTCGATGCCGATGCTTCGGGCTCCGGCAATGGTCAGGCCAGCGCCAGCAAGGACGGCGTCTCGGCCAGCGGTAACGCTTCGGGCAATGCCAAGGTGTCGCGTAACCCGAACTAAAACCAGAAATCACGCATCCGGCGTGCAGGGCTTACGCTTCGGCGGAGGCCCTGTGCGTTTGCGATTTAATCCTTTGTTTGTCGCGCCTTTACGCCCCAAACGTAGTTCGGCGCAGCCAAAACCGTTGCACACTTTTCGGAAGGTGCTCAGCCGACTTTACGCAGCAGAGTCTGAGACGTCTTTTCGACCAAAGTGTCGACACGCAGGGGGCGAGAGAAGAGATAGCCCTGCATGGCATGGACGCCGGCGGCTTTCAGATGCTGATGCTGGGCCGGCGTTTCAACGCCCTCCGCCACGACCTGCATGCCAAGGGCGCGGCCGATGCCCGATACCGCCTGAATGATGGCCAGCGCCTCCAGCGCCTTGCGCGCTTCGCCGTCCAGCCCGCGCACGAACTCCTGATCGATCTTGATCTTGTCGAAGGGGTGGCGGTGCAGGGCGGTCAGCGACGAATAGCCGACGCCAAAATCGTCGAGCGCCAGACGGAAGCCGTGCTTGCGCAGACGCTCGAAGACGATGTTCATGCGCTCAGGATCGCCAAGAATGGCGGTTTCGGTGACTTCGATGACGAAGCGCGACGGCGGCAGGTCCGCGGCGCGCACGGCGGCGAGCAGGTCGGCTTCAAACTCCGGCTGGTCCAGTTCGACCGGCGATACATTGATGGCCAGCGGCAGCTCGCCAAGGCGCGGCGCATCGCGGAAGACGATCTCACGGACCCGTCTCCCGATGCCGATGACGCGACCGGTGCGTTCGGCCAGCGGCACGAAGATGGCCGGCGACACAATATCCGTATCGTCCGAAGGCCAGCGCACCAGACATTCCGCCGAAATGATCGCCTCACCGAGACGGTCGTAGATCGGCTGATACATGACTTCGAGACGACCTTGCGCCAGCACGTCGTCGAGGCGCGCCAGCAGCACACTGTCCTCGTCGCCGACGACGGGGGCCGGTGCGGCGGGCGCTGCCGGAAGCCGTCGATCGATCTCGGCCAGCGTGGCCGCCAGCGCGTCGGCCAGCGCCTCGCCATCGCCCAGCCGTAGCGCCGGGGGCGTCTGCCGGGCCAGCGCCTCGATGCTGCCGGCCAGATCGGCCAGACGCCGGGCCCCCAGATTGAGGCTCATCGAGCGCAGGGCGTGGGCGCCGGAAGCCACCTGCTGCCCGTTATTGTCTTTAAGCGCCGACACCAGCGTCTTCAGCGTGACGGGGGCATGGGCGCGGTAAAGCCCGACTACACGGTCGCGGAAGGCGTCCGAACCGCGCAGAAGGGCGTCGAAGGTGGGGTCCAGCCAGTCACTCTGTATGGGCAGCGGCGGTGTTTCGGCTTCCGGAGCCGAGCCTTCGACCGGCACGGCCAGATGCGGCAGAAAGCGCTCCAGAATGTCGGCCAGGGCCTGAAGCGTGAAGGGTTTGTGGAGTACGGCGTCCATACCGCAGGCGCGCCATTCTTCGGCCGCCTTGCCGACCACGTGGGCGGTCAGGGCGACGATGGGCAGGTGCGTATCGTTTTCCCGGGCGCGCCAGCGTCTGGTGGCCTCGAAACCGTCTATTTCGGGCATGGAGCCGTCCATCAGCACCAGATCGAAGGCCGCCATTGCCATCTGCGTCAGCGCATCGGCTCCGTTGATGGCCGTGGTGCAGTCGATGCCGAAGCGGCTGAGCGACTCGCGCGCCACCTCCAGATTGACCTCGGCGTCATCGGCGACCAGCACACGGGCGCGTGGATAATGCACCGCCACCGTTTCTGGCACCGTCTCCGTTTCCTGATGCAGGGGCTCACCTTCGGAGACGGCCGTAATCAGGCGGTCGAGGTCGCGATGGCGCAAGGGCAGATTGAGAACGGCCGCGCAGCGCCCGGCCTCACGCCAGGCTTCGGCTTCACTGTCGCGGATATCGGCGATTAGGATCAGAGGTGCGGAGCCGGCAATGAGTGAGGCTCTATTATCGGCATCAGCCAGGATCAGGTCCGGCGTGGTGTCGTCGATCACAAAACCCGCCGCTTCGAGACGCGCCTTCAGGGCGGACGCCAGCGCCGGTGCGGCGACCGCCAATTGCAGCCTTGCGGGTGTCATCAGCCGGGGCGGGGCGGCCACAGGCCCGCCAGCTTGGCGTGGCAGACGCACATGGAACTGCGTGCCCTTGCCCTGTTCGCTGGTCACGGCGATAGCGCCGTTCATAGCCTCCACTAGCCGCCTGGCGATCGACAGACCCAGACCCGTGCCGCCGAAGCGCCGCGTCGTCGTCTGGTCTTCCTGTGTAAAGGCGCCGAACACGCTGTCCAGCTTGTCAGCCGCGATGCCGATGCCCGTATCGGCCACCACCAGCCGCCACTGGCCCGGATCGCGGTCAGGGATCAGGCGGATCGTGACGTGGCCGCGCTCGGTGAATTTGACGGCGTTGGAGACCAGATTGGCGATAACCTGACCCAGCCGCACCCTGTCGGCTGGCACAAGCCGCGGCGCGTTCGGATGCACGAAGGCGACCAGTTCCAACCCCTTTTCACGGGCGCGGTCGTGGAACAGGGCGACGACTTCATCGATCAGATCGACAATATCGACCTCGCTGATCTCGACATCCATGCGCCCGGCTTCGATCTTGGAAAAGTCGAGAATGTCATTGATAACCGACAGAAGATTACGCCCCGAACGCACGATGGTGTCGGCGTGGCGGCGCGCCTTGGGCGGCAGGGCCTCGCCGGCCAGAAGCTCGGCCATGACCATGACGCCGTTCATCGGGGTGCGGATTTCGTGGCTCATGGTGGCCAGAAATTCGGACTTGGCGGCATTGGCGGCGTTGGCTTCGTCGCGGGCCACGCGGTAATCCTGCGTACGGGCCGTAACCTCGCTTTCCAGTTCCTGAACATGCGCTTCGATCTGCCGGTCGCGCTTGTCGATGGCCTCGGCCATCAGGTTGAAGCCGTCGACCAGCGTGCGCACCTCGTCGTCGGCCTGGGTTTCGACGCGGGTGAAGTTACCGCTTTCGGCGACGGCCGCAATCGTGCGGGTCAGGTCGCTCAGCGGTCGGACGAGGCGGCGTTGCAGGCGATTGGCGATGAGAAGCGCGATGCCGGCCGACGCTACCGCCATCAGGCCAATACCCGCCAGCGTACGGAACAGGCCCGCGCCTATGCCCGAAGCGCGATGGACCACCACCACATGCCCCAAGGTGCGACCCTCACGCTCGATCGGTGCGCGGATTTCGATCGAGCCCGTTGATAACAGGTGCGAAAGCGAGGGGGGCGCGCCCTTGCCATCGACGCTGACGTCGGATTTCAGCCGCGCGCCGCTGCCGGTTTCGGCCATCACGCCCGCTGGCGTTTCCACGCGGGCATAGACGATGCCCGGCGTGCGGGTGACGGCGCGGATCGCCCGAAAGGCGCCGGTGGCGTCGCTGCCTTCCACGCTCTCATAGGTGCTGGACGCCAGTACGTCGGCAGCCGCCTTCAGCGTCGACCAGCGCGTCTCGCCGTAGCGACTGGCTTCGTTGGCGACAAACAATGCGGCGACCGGCAGACAGGCCAGAAGCACGCAGCCCACCACCAGACGGTTCAGCCGGCTGTGGAAGCCCCGGTGTGTCTGGCCGCGGCGGCTGATTCGGACTCGTTTGCGCATCCGCCGAGCCTAGCCTGCGCCCTCTTAAACAGAGGTTTAAAAAGATACGCCTCTGTCAAAAACGAAACCTATGCCGAAACAAGCTGTTAACGCGGTTATGTTACAAGAACGCAAAAGAGGTCAGCATGTTCGGCTTTATAAAGGCGCAGGGGGGACAGGCGGGGATCACGGTCACATTGCTGGCCGTACCCCTGATGCTGGCTGTCGGCGGGGCCGTGGAACTGACGGCGGTCAGCCGCGACAAGACCATTCTTCAGGAAGCGGCAGACGCGGGTGCACTGGCCGGGGCCGGTCGTTTGACTCTGGCCACCTATGGGCAAAATACGTCAGGTATCAACAGTTTCGCCACCCAGACCGCCTATAAGCAGCTTCAGGGTATAGGCGACAGTGTCGATGTCACCTTCACCGCCACGACCGACCTGCAAAAGGGCACGGTCGAGGTCAGGGGCCTCGCCAAACGCAAACCGATCTTCAGCGCTATCACCTTCGGCACCGAACTGAACATTCTGGCGCGCGCCGAGAACCTGCAAAGAACGCCTTTGTGCGTGTTGCAGACCAAGGACGGCGGCCTGACGGTACGCAATACGGCCCTGATCAAGGCGGCGGGCTGCGCCATCCACGCCAATCACGACATCATCGTCGAGTCGGGCGCCATGATCGAGGCCGAGCGCATTCAGGCGACCGGCAAGGTAACCGGCATCACCCGTCCCCAGGCGGGCGAAGGCGCGATGACCATTCCCGATCCGTTCAGCGATATGGACCTCAAGCCGCCCTATCCTTGCCTGAGCCTGCCGCTGGAGATCAGGGTCCTGAGCAGTCAATCGGTGACCCTGCCGCCGGGCGTGCACTGCGGCCTGCTGCAGGTGGGCGGGTCCGGGCGCGTTCATCTGCTGCCGGGGGAGCACTATTTCATGTCAAAAATTCAGTTGTCGAACGTGGCGCAACTCACCGGTGACGACGTGGTGCTGATCTTCGACAGCGACGACAAGATCGATATTGCCGACAAGGGCGAGGTGCGTCTGACCGCGCGCAAATCGGGCAAGTTCGCGGGCTTCCTGATCGCCACGTCGCGTGACAACACCCAGACCTTCTCTATCAAGTCCGACCGCGTCAGCCAGCTTCTGGGGACCATCTACATCCCCAATGCCGAGCTGGAAATCGAAACCGCCGGCAGCGTCGCGCAGGATTCCGCCTGGAGCGTCATCGTTGCCCGCACCATTACCTTGCGCAAGGACCCGGTGCTGGTGATCAACAAAAACTATGCCGGGTCCGGCGTGCCGGTGCCCGAAGGGGTGGGGCCGAACCGCTCCGCTCCGGCCCTAACGCAGTAAGTGTTTCCCACCATGAGCTATTTTGTCAATTTCGAGTCGGCGCGCCTGCTGGTGGTGGATGATGACCCCATCCTGCGCGAATTTGCCGCCACCCATCTGGCCACACCCGAAGTCAGCGTCGAAGTGGCCGAAGACGGCGAAGACGCCTGGCAGCGCATGAGCCGCAGCACCTATGACATTGTCCTGCTCGATCTCGACATGCCGCGCATGGACGGCTTCGAACTGCTGGGCCTGATGCGCGCCGATCCGCTTCACCGCCACGTCCCCGTCGTCGTCGCCACCGGCCGCGAAGACATGCTGGCCGTCGACAAGGCCTTCGCCAATGGCGCCACCTCTTTCGTCATCAAGCCGCTCAACTGGCGGCTCGTCTCGCACCAACTCTCTTACGTGCTGAAAAGCGCGCGCGAAGAAGCCGCCGTGCGCCAGACCCTGCGCGCGCTTCAGGAGGACAACCGCCTGCGTGACGAAGCGGTGATGCTGGCCCTGCGCAAGCTCGAACAGTCGAGCCAGACGCTTAACACCATGTTGACGCAGCCGGAAAGCGTCGAACTCAGTGAAGCTCAGGCTACGGCTGAACGCGTCGTTCGTCTGTGCGAGGCGCTGACGCAGGTGGCTAAGGCGGGTTGATTTAAGATCGTTCGGTTAGTGCCGGATGGATATGAATAAGGGGGGCTTCGCCCTATTCACGGCGACCACATGCGCTGCAATTGACGCTTATCCACCCAGTATCGGGGTGCAGGGGCCTGTGGCCCCTGCGTCCTTGCCCTTTTACGGCGCTATCGTCTCGATCGTGAAGCTATAGCTCTGCGGGTTCAGCGGGATGCGATACTTGACCAGCGAACGGGCATCCAGCGACCAGCCGGTATCGCCACCGACCCCGACCTGAGCCAGATCGATCAGTAGCGTGCCGTCACCGCGCGGGACGATGTCGGATGAGCGCCACTGGCCGCGCGGGCGGGCATAGAGGTCTTCGTAGGGGAAGGCGAGGGCGTTGGCGCTCAGGGGCTGCGCGCCCTTGACCTTCACGCTTGCGCCGGAGGTGTCGGAGACGGCGATCCAGCGCACATCGGTCTTGTTGCCGGTTTCCTGCGGGCGGGCGTAGTCGTGGAACTGATCGGCCACCGTGCCCTTATAGCGGCCGATGGCGTAGCCGGTCTGGCGGTCTACATAGGATTCCTGCGGGCCGCGTCCGTACCATTCGAGATTGGCCAGCGAGGGGTCCGTATCGAAACGCATACCCACGCGCAGCGGATCGGGCAGGTCGTCCTTCACCGGATCGAAGTCGGCGGTGACGTTGATTTTGCCATCGGTGCGCAGGCGATAGGTGACGGTGAACGTCACCGAGCCTGCGCCCTGCACGAAGAGGATCTGCACGCGGTCAGCCTCGACCTTGAGGTCCCGCACCCGGCGGTTTTCGGTCAGGGACTTCCAGACGGCGTGGCTGGTGGCGACGCGGCCGCCTTCGTCATTGTCGGTGAGGCCGCGCCAGAAGTTGGGTGAGCCGCCCTTGAGGAGCGTCTTGCCGCCCGCCTGCACGCTGATCAGGCCGGTCGCAGCGTCGATGCTGAGCGTGCGCCCGGCGGCGCTGAGGGTGATGGTCTGCCCCTTCTGCTGGGGCTTGACGAAGGCTGTGGCCTCCATGGGGGCCGAGGCCGGGCGCAGGACGAACTGGCTCCAGCCAACGGTGGAACCTGCCGGTACGCCCTTGATGCTGTCGGTTTTGGCCGTGGCGGCCATCGTCAGTATATATTCGGCATTGTCATCGGGCAGGGCAGGCAGGGCCAGCGGGATGTCCGCCGACGTAGCGGCGGCGGCATTGACGCCGCGTAGTGTGCCCTGATCGGCAATGACGCCGTCTTTCAGCAGCAACCACTTGAAATCCAGGCCCGACAGGTCGCGGAAATCATGGCGGTTGACGACGCGCACCTTACCCGTTTCTGGCTCGCCTTCGAAGACGACCGGCGAATAGACCTTCTGCAGTTCGTAATATTCCGGATCGGGCGTGCGGTCGGCCTTGACCACGCCGTCGCCGACCACCGAATTGTCGCCGCGTTCCGGGTTCACATCGAAGCCGGAGGCCCAGTAGTGTTTACCCTTGGCATCGGTGCCATCGACGAACTGATCGACCCAGTCCCAGACGAAGCCACCCTGAAGCTTTTTGTGGGCGCGAATGGACACCCAGTAGTCTTCGAGATTGCCGAGACTGTTGCCCATGGCGTGGGCGTATTCGCACTGGATCAGCGGCTGTTTGAAGCGCGGGTCTTCGGCATAGTCGTTGATCCGGTCGATGTCGTCGTACATCGGCGCGTAGATATCGACGTAAGCGTTGGGCTGGTGATCGTTATTTAACGTGCCGTGCCCCAGATAGGAGATCAGACGCGTCGGATCGTTCTGGCGTATCCACTTGGCGGCGTTTTCGAAGTTCGGGCCGGTGCCGGCTTCGTTGCCGAGCGACCAGAAGATGATCGAGGGGTGGTTCTTGTCGCGCTCGACCATTCTGGAGATACGATCGAGATGCGCCGTCGCCCAGTGCGGCTTGTACCCGAGCTGAATTTCCTCACGCGCCTTGGGATTGCCGGTCTGGGCCGCCTTCCTGTCGGCGGCGTCCATATACTCGTGGCTCTCGATATTGGCCTCGTCCATGATGTAGAGGCCGTATTCGTCGGCGAGGTCGTAGAGATACGGGTCGTTGGGATAGTGCGAGGTGCGCAGCGCGTTGACGTTCGCCTGCTTCATCAGTTCGATGTCCTTGCGCATCAGTTCCGGTGCGATGACGCGGTAGGTCTTGGGGTCGTGCTCGTGACGGTTGACGCCCTTGATCAGAATGCGCTTGCCATTGACCTGCACCTCGCCATTGCGGATTTCCACCGTGCGGAAACCGATCTTTTTGGAGGTGGCCGAGATCAGATGGCCCTTGCTGTCGGTAACTTCGATCACCAGCCGGTAGAGGTTCGGAGTCTCCGCCGTCCACGGCTTGACGCTCTTGAGCGTGCCGGTCAGCTTTGCGGGCTTTCCGGTGCGGGCCTTGCCCGTGGTTTTCAGCACCTGCGTGTCGCCGTCATAGACGGTGGCCCTGACCGTGGCTGTTCCCTTGGCCCCGGCCAGTTCGGCCTCCAGCGCGAAGACGCCGTCGGTATAGGTCTTGTCGAGCGTCGCCGTCACGGTGAAATCGCGCAGCCGCGTCTTCGGCTCCGCGTAAAGATAGACCGAGCGCTCGATCCCCGACAGTCGCCAGAAGTCCTGATCCTCCAGATAGGAGCCGTCGGCGTAGCGATAGATTTCCAGCGCGATCTCGTTCTGACCTGGCTTGAGGAACTTCGTGACATTGAACTCGGAGGGCAGCTTGGAGTCCTCGGAGTAGCCGACCTTCTCGCCATTCACCCAGATATAATAGGCTGCGCCGGCCGCGCCTATATGCAGGAAGACGTCCTGACCGCTCCAGTCGTTCGACACGTTAAAGCGGCGCTTGTACGAACCCACCTCGATCATATCGTGCGGGATGTGGGGTTCGTTCATCGGGAAGGGGTATTTGATGTTGTAGAATTCGGGCAGGCCGAACCTGCCGTCGCCCTGCGCCTGGATCATGCCGGGGACCTGAATCGTGTCCCAGCCGGTCAAGTCCGCGCCGGTTTTATAGAAGTCCTTGGGGCGGTTATCGACGCCTTTGGAGAATTTGAAATCCCAGGCGCCATCGAGCGACAAATAGCGCTTCGAGGCCGTCTTGTCGCCACGGATCGCCAGAGCGCGGTCCTCGAAATTGAAGAAGGTTGCCTTCATCGGTTCGCGGTTCACCGCCACCACTTCCGGCGCCTCCCACTCCGCCGGAGCCGTCTGGGCCAGCACCGGCGCGGTCGCCAGCAGCATGACGCCCATGGCCACCGAACACATGACCGTTTTCTTCACCGATTTCGACATCTGGCGTCCTCTTTTATTTGTCTGATGATTATCTATGCCGTCAGATTTGCCCCAATGCCAGCCTAAAAGGCATCATTTGGCGACGATCTGCCGGATGGCGCCATCGGCATTATAATGTAGTTCTTCGACGGCGATGGAGCGTTTGTGATCGCCGCCGCCGGGCAGCAGGTTGTCGTGGTAGAAGAAGTACGTCTTTCCCTTGAAGGTGATGATCGCCTGATGGTTGGTCGAGATTTTCAGATAGTCGAAAATCACGCCGCGATAGGTATAGGGCCCCATCGGCGTCTTTGAGGTGGCATAGACGATCTGACCCGGCCAACCGGTCGAAAAGCTGAAATAGTAGAGGCCGTTACGCTTGTGCAGGAACGGGGCTTCGCCGTACTTTTTCTTGGGATCGTCGGCTGGAAAGTCCTTGATGACCAGATTCTCGATCGGTCCGGCCAGCGAGGTCATATCGGTGCTCAGCCTGACGATCTTGGGCACGCGTGTGCCGAAGGTCAGATAGGCCTGACCGTCATCGTCGATCAGCACCTGCGGATCGATGGGCTCATCCCCGGCATTGGCGTCGCGCGCCTTGTCGATCAGGGCGTCGCTGCGCGCGTCGCGATAAGGGCCTGCGGGCTTGTCCGCCACCGCCACGCCGATCTTATCGCCGCCCACGGGCGCGTAGAAATAGTATTTGCCATTTCGGAACGCGGCTTCCGGCGCCCAGGCCTTGGCATCGGGGCGCGCCCATTTGAACACGCTCACATCGAGAAAAGAACCGTCGTCGCGCCAGGTTTTCAGGTCGTCGGACGTGTAGAGCCGCCAGCTTGTCGAATCCCAGTATGTGCCGGAATTGGAGGCATCGTCGGTGGCATAGAGATAGACCTTGCCATTGAAGACATGCGGCGACGGATCGGCATTAAACCGCCCGCTGATCGCTTCACCGGCAAGGGCCGGCGCGGCCAGAACGCTCAGAAACAAGAAGAGACAGGCTTTCATGCCGCGTTTTCCATCGAATTGAACGGCATTCCTGATGCCGTCCTGACAATTTTACCCGTTTTGCGCGTCGCCTCCTTGCCCGGCAAGGCCTATATTTGACGTTAACGTCAAAAGACAAAGCCAAGGAGGCGAACATGCGTAGCATAGCGCTGCACCACGACCATCACCATTCCGATTCGCTGCACGACCGTTCCATGGGTCTGCTGGCGGTTTCGGCATTCTCCGTCGCGATCTGGGCGCTGCTGGCGCTGGTTGCCGCTTAATCGGCGATCAGCGTGACGCTTGCCGATTTCAGGCCCTCTGCCGACGCCGTCACAGTGATGCGCCCCGGCGAGCGACCGGTCTGGACGATAGCGGTTTGAACGATGGCTTGGGCCAGACCGTTGAACAGCCTGCGCTCCGAGGCCTTGTCGGCCTCGTGGCTGGCCGGGTTGCCGTTGCCGACTCCGATCACCGTACCGCCGCCTGAAAGACTGAACTTAACCAGATTATCGGCCTTGGGCGCCGGTCTGCCCTTGGCGTCGAAAGCCTCGACCTTGAGAATAGCTACATCGCGCCCGTCGCCCTTGAGCGCGGTGCGGTCGGTCGTCAGGACTAGCTTTGTCGCCGGACCGGCGGTTTCGCGCACCGTCTTCATCACCACCTTATTGCCCTTATAGCCAAACGCTTGAATCCTGCCCGGCTGATAGACGACATCCCATTCGAGGTGACGGTTCTTCACGACCGTCTTTTTGCCTTGGGACCTGCCATTGACGAACAGTTCGACGGCATCGAGATTGGAATGGACCCACACGGGGATGGTCTGGCCGTCCTGGCCTTCCCAGTTCCAGTGCGGGAACAGGTGCAGCAAAGGCTCGTTCTTCCACCACGCCCGATAGTAGAAGGCGTTGTCCTTCGGGAAGCCGCAGGTGTCGAGAATGCCGAACTGCGACGAGATGGCCGGCCAGCGATTATAGGGGGTCGGCTCACCACGATAATCGAAGCCCGTCCAGATGAAGCCCCCGGCGATAAAGGCTTTGTCGTCGAACAGTGGCCAGTAGGCTTCGGCGGTCGAGGCCCACCACGGATGCTCGGTATCGTAGGCGCGCACGAAGGACCTGGCCGCGTCGGTGACGTATTCCCCGCGCGTCGAGACGGTCGATCCGGTTTCCGAACCGTAGATGGGGATGTTGGGATAGTCGGCGTGGAACTTTTCCATCAGATGATGGCGGTAGTTGAAGCCCAGCACATCGACGACAGAGGTAATGCCCTTGCCGTAGGAATTGTCGAGCGCCGCCGTCACCGGGCGGGTGGGGTCGAGACGCTTGCACAGAGCCTTCATGGTCCGGGCGACCTCAATGCCGCGCTCGGTGCCTTGCAGGGGTTCTTCGTTGCAAATTGACCATGCGATGACCGACGGGTGGTTGCGGTCGCGGCGGATCATGGCCTCAAGCTGATAGAGGCCGTCTTCGGACGACGACATCTTGCGCGTCTCGTCGATGACAAGGATGCCCAGCCGGTCGCAGGCCATCAGCACTTCGGGTGTGGGAGGGTTGTGCGAGCAGCGATAGGCGTTGGAGCCCATGTCTTTCAGTTGCTGCAAGCGCCACAGTTGCAGGGCGTCCGGGATGGCGGCCCCGACCCCGGCGTGGTCCTGATGGTTGTTGGTGCCCTTGAGCTTGACCGGCTTGCCGTTGAGCAGGAAGCCTTTTTCGGCGTCGAAGCGGATATCGCGCAGGCCGAAATAGGTGATGACGGTGTCGAGCACGGTCTCGCCGTCGAGGATTTGTGTTTCAAGCTGATAGAGGTGGGGGTTTTCCAACGACCACAGAATGGGATGTTGCAGCGTAGTGCGGTCGGTTATGGTGGTGTCACCGACTGATGCCGTAGCCGTGCGCATTGCGCCTGCGGAATCGAGCGCCCAATTGGCGGGCAGATGGCCAACAACGGGGGCACCAAAATCGATCTTGTGAGATAGCGTGAGATTGCGCGCGGCCTCACCGCGATTGCGTACCGTGGTCTCAATTTCGACCGTGCCGTCCGTCTGGCCGCGTACCCACACGCCCCACTGCGGGATGTGCACGGCGTTCGTCTTGACCAGCCAGACGTGGCGATAGATGCCTGCGCCTTCGTAGAACCAGCCTTCGCCTTCGGTCGCATCGACGCGGACGGTCAGGAGGTTCGGCTTGTCGTCCGTATGGATGAAGTCGGTGATGTCGACCTGAAACGAGGTGTAGCCGCTTTCGTGGCGCTTCAGGATGAAGCCGTTGAAGATGATCATGGCGTTGCGGAACACGCCGTCGAACTCGATCCACAGGCGCTTGCCCTTATCGGCCGGCGACACCGGCACCACGCGGCGATACCAGCCGATCGAGGTCTCCGGAAAATCACGTCCGATAGGCTTATAGCCGTGCGCGGCCAGCATATCCGGCTCGTCCTCGCCATTGGCGATCGCGCCCTTGGCCCCTTGCGCAAACGGTAAGGCGACGGCCCAGTCGTGCGGCACATCGATTTTCTGCCATCTGGAGTCGTCGTAGTCGTGACCGACGCAGTTAGCGACGCGCGCGCCCTGCTTGGCGTGGGTGCGCAACGCCAGTCCGTAATCGAAATCCCTAGCCATGTCCGTGGCGTGACCGAAGGCGAAGCGCCAGTCGAGATCGAGCGAGACACGCTCACGCGGACCGAGATCGTCCTGAGGGAAAAAGTCGATGGCGCTCTCAGTTGCTCCGGACGCCGCGACTGCGCTAGGGGCTGAGAGAACTGCCCCGGTGACGGCGGCGGTTTGCAGCAGGCGGCGACGGTTGAGTTCGGTCATGACGGCTCCCATTTATCTTTACAATTGTCTTACAAATAAAAAGGCCGGGCTTTCAAGTGAAAACCCGGCCTTAAGGTTATGAAAACGATTTAGAACTTGTAGGTCACATCGAACAGAAAGCGGCGGCCGTAATAGGACATGTCGCCCACACGGTTACGCTTGTGATCGGTATAGACCTTCATCGGCGTATCGAGCAGGTTGCCGGCCTGGAAGCGCAGCGATACGCGTGAATTGACATTATAGCCCGCCGAGAAGTCGAGCGTGGTTTCCGGCAGAACGCGGACCAGATTGGTCGAATCCCAGCCGAGGATGGCCGTGTACTCGGAATGGTACTTGGCCCCCAGACGCGCTTCGAACTTGGCGTCCGAATACCACAGGTCGAGGATGGCCGTGGTGTCGGCCACACCGTTCATCGGCAGTGGATTGCCCGCCGGGACGAATTCCTGAATGTCGGAATTGACCAGCGCCAGGTTGGAATAGATGCCGAACTTGTCCAGCCACGAGACGTTGGGCAGGAAGGTGCCGAACGGCGTCTGATAGGTGAATTCCACGCCCGAAATGAAGCCGCCCGTGCTCGAATTGACCGGCGAGGTCAGGGTATAGACATTGCCGTTGATCGTTTCGGAACGTTGGTTGTAGCCGACATAGTTTTTGACGTTCTTGTAGTAGCCGGCGACCGCGAACAGCGAGTCCGGGCGGAAGTAGTATTCATACGAAACGTCGAGTTGATCGGCTTCAAAGGGCTTGAGATACGGATTGCCCGACGAGCCGGTATAGGGCGCCGAAGTCGAGATGCTGCGGTTGGCCTTCAGTTCGTTCATCGGCGCGCGCGACATCACGCGGGCCAGGCCCAGCTTCAGGAAGCCGTTCTCGACGATTTCCATCTTGACCGAGGCCGAAGGCAGCCATTTCGTATAGCTGACGCCGCCGGCGGTCGGGGTGAGCATGACCTGTTCGACCCAGTTGCCGGGGGTTTGCTCCACCCAGACGCTGGTGCGGGAATCGCCCGCCGAACGGCTGTCGACATCGACCACTCTCAAACCGATATTGCCGGAGACTGGCGCATCAATGAAGGTGGATTCAAAATTGCCCTGCACATAGGCTTCCCAGACCTTTTCCGACACCTCGGAATTATAGGCGATCTGGTCGGGCGACAGGCTGAAAGCGCCCGCGCCGTAGACCGTGGTGCGCAGGGCGTCGAAGTCGCCCTTGAGCATCGAGGGCACGTTGAAATTCTTCAGCTTGTATGCCGTCAGAGACGCGCCGTTGACGCTGGCCGTGGTCGGGGCGATCGTCTGGCTGTAGCCGGTGGCTTCGGACTTGGTGCGGTCGGCGTAGCGCGCGCCGAACATCACCGCCGTCCAGAAATCGCCGCTGAATTCCCGGCGGAAGTCGATTTGCCCGGACGTCAGTTCGTCCTTGACCTTGCCGACATCGTTGGTGCCGGCGACGGTCGACAACGATGCAGATTCAGGCTGCTGAGAGACGCTGATGAACGGGTCTTCGCTGAGGAACCATGTCATGCTGGACGGATAATATTCCAGCTTGATGGCGCGCCACGTGTTTTCGCGCTCGGCGTTCGAGTAGGAGAGGTCGGCATTGATGGTCCAGGCATCGGTCGTCCATTTGCCGTTCAGACCCGTCACCAGCAACGACTTGTCTTCGGCATAGCGGGCGACGACCGGCATCAGGCGTGACCAGGCCGTCGTAGCCCCGACCAGATCGCCGTTAACGACGACCGGATTGCTGAAATTCCCCGTGCTGGCGCCGGCCCAGTTGCCCCAGTTGTTTTCACCGTACCAGGTCTGGTTCTGGTCTTCCTGAATCTTGTACTTGGAATAGAGCAGGTCGTAGGTCAGTTCGAACTGCGCGTTCGGGCGGTACTGCGCGCCGAACGAGGCCGAATAGCGATCGGCGTCGAGGAACTTGGCCTCCGAGCCCGCGCCCCACGGCGTCGGCACCTTCGGCCCGCCCGCGACGATGGGGCCGGTCGAGTTGCCCGAACGGATGGAGTCGTCGTTGAAGCCCCAACCCCGGAAGCTCTCATAACCGTTCTTCTGATTCTGGCCAGTCAGGCCGAGGACGAACGCGAACTGGTCGTTGACCTTCTTCACCCACGACCCCGAAGCGCGCCAGCCGAGGCCGTCATAGCCGGGGAAGTCCGCGCCGCCGTCATAATAGACGCCGCCGGCGCGGGCGACGAATTCGGGGCCGGAATAGGCGAGGGGGCGAATGGTCTGCAGATCGACCGTGCCCGAAATGCCGCCCGACAACAGGCGCGCTTCCGAGGATTTGTAAACCGCCGCGCCGGCGACGACTTCCGACGGGTAGATCTCCCAGCGCACATTGCGGTCCGGCTCAGAGGTCGCTACTTCGCGGCCGTTGACCGTGCCCAGCACCATGCGCGGGCCGATGCCGCGGATCGAGGCCTGACTGTCGTTGCCGCGGTCGCGCGAGGTATTGACGCCCGGCAGGCGGGCAAGCGACTCGGCGATGGTCACGTCGGGCAGGACGCCGATTTCCTTGGCGGAGATGAATTCGGCGACGCCGGAATTGGCGCGCTTCTGGTCGATGGCGTCGCGCATCGACTTGCGGATGCCGACGACCGTGACCTCTTCGGGCTCATTGGAGTTTTCGGCTTCGGCCTGGGCCGTGTCGGCGCTGCGCTCGATGCTGGCGGCGGAAGCGCGCACCAGTACGGCGGCGCGACCGTCGTTCGACTTGACGCTGAGGCCGGTGCCGCCGATCAACTGGTTCAGGGCCTGATCGACGGGCAGGGTGCCCTCGACGGCATTGGTGCGCAGGCCGTTGAGATCGTCGGCGCTGGCCAGCACCTGAAGACCGGACTGCTGGGCGAAGGCCTGCACGCCCTTGGCGGCGGGCTGGGCCGGGATGGCGAAGGATTTGCTCTGGGCAAGGGCGGGCGCGGCATAAACGGCGCTTACCGTCAAAGCGGCGATCAGGGCGGCTCGTGAAGCGCCGGTGAACTGGGTCATGGTGGTGTTTCCCGTAGGACCGAGCCGTGGAGTGGGACAGCGGCTGTTTTTATCGGGTGGGACCGGACCCCGGTCTTCACCCCTCCTGTTATCCAAGATGAAGCTCGAAACCGTTTCCGCCGCCGGATTAAATATTTTTGTCAGATTTATTCCGAAGGCCTATTTCGCGCCGATGACAATACGGTCCTCGGTCAGTTCGACCGGCGCGTTCAGCGCCACCTGCACGGCGCGGGCAAAAGTGTCCGGTTGATCCGCGCGGAACCAGCCGACCAGCTTTTCATCGCCCAGAGCCGCATCGGCAATGACGATCTTGCGGCTGTTGTAGCGATTGAACTCGGCCGCCGCATGGGCAAGGCTGTCATTATCGAGCGCGATCTGCCCGTCGCGCCACGCCAGCCCGCGATCGACCGCGTCAGGCGCGTATTGGGCGCGGATCGTCTGAGGCGCATAGGGCACGAAGACCCTGGCCCCGGCTTCGACGCGGACAGGGGTGTCGGGGGCGTGCGCGTTCCATACCTCGACCACGCCTTCGCTGACCATGACCTCGGCGCCGTTGGGGTAGCGGCGTACACCGAAGGCCGTGCCGACGGCGCGGGCGCGCACCGTGTCGGCTTCGACCACGAAGGGGCGGTTCGCGTCCTTGGCCACCTGAAACCACGCCTCGCCCTTGATCAGGCGGACATCGCGACGCTTTTCGCTTAAACGTATATCGAGCGCGCTGTCGGTATTGACGCTGGCGAGGCTGCGGTCCTTCAGCGGCACCTTGCGCAGTTCGCCGACCTCGGTCTGTAAGTGATGACGATCCAGCATCGGCAGAACCAAGGCGGCGCCTGCCGCCGACGCGGCGATAAGCCCTCCGCCCATCAGCACCTGACGGCGCGTCGGTTTGGTCGATGGAGCGGCGATTTTGTTCTCGATGGGTTCAACAGGGTCGGTATCGAGCCGGACGGTTTCAGGATCGACGCCTGCGCCCATCACACTGGCGCGGTTCAGCATGGCCCAGGCGGCTTCGGCACGGAAAAAGGCACCCTGATGCCGGGTATCGGCCTCAAGCCACGCCGTCAGAGCGGCCTGATCGGCTTCGCTCCAGTCCCCGGATGCCCTTGCGGCGATGTAGGCCGAAGCCTGATCGTCAATGGCCGACATGCCTGATCCGGGCGGGTTGAATCCGGGCCGGCGTCGCCGTGTCGCCTTCGGCGACCTGCTTCAGAATCAGGCTGAGGCCGCGCGCCGTTTCCTTCTCGACCACATTCTCGCTCAGGCCCAGCCGCACGGCGGTTTCGGCCTGAGACAGGCCGTGCACCTTGCGCAGTTCGAACACCGCCTTGCAGCGGGCCGGCAGGCTTTCGATGAAGGCCATGACGCGCGACAGCTCGCGCCGTGCGGACACGGCCTGCTCCGGCGTGGGCGACATATCCGCCCGGCCCAGCTCATCAAGATTGTGAACGGTAGTGATCGACACGACGCGGGTTTTCCTGATCTGCTCCAGCATCAGATTGCGCGCCATCCGATAAAGATAGGCGCGCGGGTCTGTTATATGGGCGTAGCTCGTCTGGCGCAGAAGGCGGTAATAGACCTCCTGAACCAGATCGTCGCGTTCGGCGGGCGTCAGACCCGCGCGCGACAGCCACTGCCGCAAACCCGCCTCATGCGGCAGGATATGCGTCCCGATGAAGGCGAGGCGTTCGTCGTGCGCACTCATGTCCGAGCCGCCTTACGAAGGCCTCTACGGTATAAAATGCACGAGCGAAGACTTTCCGCTGTGTCACCGGCCCTTTTTCTGCCAATCTGAGTTCGAGCGACCACTATGATACTCCCTGACTCCCCGTCTGTGCGCGAGGTTGTCCCACATAGTAAACATGTCGCTGATCGCTTGGCCAGCTAATTGTATGATAAAACTTGCGTGAGGTTGAGGGTGTGATTATTTTGCCAGCAGGGTCACTGTGCCCGCCTTGGCCGGGACGGTGATTTCGGAAGCCGGCGCGTCCTTCAGTCCTTCGGGGGTCACGGCCGCGCCCACAAGAAGCGATGAACCCGGACGCTGCCAGCTGCGGTAGATGAACCATCCCTTCTCACGCGTCATAGGTACGGCCAGGCCGCCGGTGAAGTCGCCGGTCAGATACAGGGCGGATTGACCTTCGTCCTTCACGCGGAAGGTCAGTTCGACCGGATAGACGTAGTTCGCTTTCGGCCAGTCGAGCGCAGGCAGGGCCTTGCCGTCGAAATCGAAGAAGGTGGCGTTTTCCCAGTTGGAGCCTGTGCCCCAGCGCGTCTTGCATTGGGTCGAGACCCACGCCGGTTCCCAGTAGACGACGCCGACCCCGCCATTGTCGAGCGTCAGTTGCATCAGGTCGTGCAGGTAACGCGCCTGCCCCGCGGGCGAGAAGCCGTAGGTCGGGAAGGTCGAGTCCTCGCCCATCAGGTTGCCATTATTGTCCTGATGCGTGTCAGTAAACGGATAGGCGGTTTCGACGACGACGATGTCCTTGCCCGGATAGGTGTGGCGGACGCGGTTGATGACCGCCCCCAGACCGGACATGTCCATCTTCGACCACTTCTTGTAGTAGCTGATGCCAATCAGGTCATAGCCTTCGATGCCGGCCCTGGTCGCCTTGAGGAACCAGTCCTCGACATTTTCCGGCTGGGCGATGTGGATCATGATGCGCGGCGTCTTGCCCGCCTTGGCCCCGGCGGCTTTCACAGCCTTTATGCCAGCATTGAACAGGCGCGCATTGCGCTCCCAGTTGATCGGCTTATGCGGATCGCCCGGCTTCCACGTCACCGAGCCCATCATTTCGCCATTGGTTTCGTTGCCGACCTGCACCTGATCCGGCATCAGGCCCTGCGCATCGAGCGTCATCAGTGTGTCGTAGGTGAATTTATACAGCGCCTCGACCTGCTGATCGGTGCTGAGCGTCGCCCAGGCGGCGGGGACCAGTTGCTTGTCGCCATCGGCCCAGTCGTCGGAATAGTGAAAATCGAGCAGGACGGGCAGGCCTGCCGCCTTGGCGCGACCCATGGCCCGGGTCACGTCGGGGAGGTTGGAATAGTGGGTCCACTTGGGATCGTTCCACAAACGCAACCGCACCAGATTGGCGCCGGAGGATTTGAAAATCGCATAGACGTCTTCCGGCTTTCCGTCGCGGCTGTAGGTCGCGCCGCAATCCTCCATCTCGTTCACATAGGACAGGTCGCTGCCGAAGTAGTAGTCGCGGGCCCGTTCGGCTGCGGTCGCGGGTTGCAGGGCCGCAAGGGCGAGGATCAGGGCGGCAGGGACGGCGCGAAGGGATGAACGCGGCATGAGAGGCTCCGGATAGGGTTCTCTTTTCAAGATGAAGCACGAGGTCATTTCCGCCGGGTTGACGCGTCGGGCAATTATTGAAAACTTATACGGGCCGCCTTAGCCAATGCGAATTGCCGTTCTTTCCCCAAGGTTTTGATGCCCGCCCGCGATGACGCACCGTCTGCGCCCCGTTCTGATGGCGGATATGCCCGAAGCCTGACGGCATCGGGTGGTGCCTGTGGACGTTTGATCGCAGAAAAGGACTGGGGGGAGACCCCTCTGGGTGACATAGAGGCCTGGCCATCCTGCCTGAAGACCTGCGTCAGCCTGATTGTTGCCTCGCACCTGCCTATGGCGGTGCTGTGGGGCGAAGACGGCATTCTGCTCTATAATGACGGCTACGCCGAAATAGCGGATCGGCGCCATCCGGAAATCCTCGGCATGGCCGCGCGCGACGCCTGGCCCGAAGCCTCGGAATTCAACGAGCGCGTCATCCGCACGGGCCTTTCCGGCGAAACCCAGTCCTTCCGCGATCTGGAGATACACCTGAATCGCTCCGGTGCGCCGGAAGCGGTGTGGTTCAATATCGACTATTCGCCGATACGCGATGACCAGGGCCGGCCTGCGGGCCTGCTCGCTATCGTCGTTGAAACGACCAAACAGGTGCTGCTGGAACGCAAGGCCGCGGCCGAGCGCGAAAGTCAGGCGCGTTCGCTGCGTCAGATGCCGGGATTCGTCGCCATACTCGACGGTCCTGAACACGTCTTTACCTATGTCAACGACGCCTATCGCGACATGGCCGGCGACCGCGACTATATGGGCCATACGGTGCGCGAGGCATTCCCGGAACTGGCCAGCCAGGGCTTCTACGGTCTGCTGGATGGCGTGTACGCCAGCGGCCAGCCCTTCATTTCGCGCAGCTTTCCCGTGGACCTGGCCAACCAGAGCGGTACCCGGTTCATCGATTTCATCTATCAGCCGGTCTTCGACGAAAGCGGGCGCGTCACCGGCATTTTCGTGGGCGGCTATGATGTCACCGACCATGTGCGCGCCGAAGCCGCCCTGAAGACGTTGAATTCTACGCTTGAGGAGCGTGTGGCGCACGCGGTGGCCGAGCGCAAGATTCTGGCCGATGTGGTCGAGGCGACCGAAGCCTTCATTCATGTGATCGACGCCGATTATAACTGGCTGGCGGTCAACCGCGCCACGGTGGCGGAATTCCAGCGCCTTTACGGTGTGACGCCCAGGGTCGGCGGCAACCTTCTGGAGACGATGGACGGTCATCCCGAACATCAGGCGCAGATCCGCATCCTGTGGGACCGGGCGCTTACCGGTGAGACCTCCATGACGGTCGAAGAGTTCGGAGAGCGGTCGGGTCAGCAGCGCGCCTATGAAATCCGTTCCGCGCCGCTTTACGACGTCAATGGCGAGGTCATCGGCGCCTATCAGTTTGCGTACGACGTAACCGCAAGGCTTGAGCAGGCGCGCGAACTGGAGGACAGCCGCGACTTCGCGCGTCTGGCTCTGGGGGCAGTCGGCGGCATAGGCGTGTGGACCTACGACATTGTCAGCGACGTCTTTCATTATGACGAGGGTATTGCCCAGCTTTATGCGGTTGACCCGAAGGCGGGCGCTACGGGCCTCAGCCGCGAAGCCTTTCTGGCCAACATCCATCCGGAAGACCGCGACGCCCTGCGCGCCACCATGGCCAGCGGCCTGACGCGCACGGGTGATCTGGAACTGGAATACCGCCTGATCCATCCGGACGGCTCGGTGCACTGGGTGCTGTCGCGCGGCCATACCTATTTCGAGGACGGAAAGGCTGTACGACGCACGGGTGTCGGCATCGATGTCACCGAGAAGCGCCAGCTTGAGGAACAGTTGCGTCAGTCGCAGAAGATGGAGGCGGTGGGACAACTCACTGGCGGCATCGCGCACGACTTCAACAACATGCTGGCGGTGGTAATGGGCTCGCTGGAGTTGCTCAACCGGCGCATCGGAACCGAAGACGTGCGGGCGCGGCATTATGTGACGCAGGGTCTTGAGGGCGCGCGTCGGGCCGCCAGCCTGACGCAGCGACTGCTCGCCTTCTCGCGTCAGCAGCCGTTGCGTCCGGAAACCGTCAATGTCAACCGGCTGGTGGCCGGCATGTCGGAACTGCTGGCCCATTCGCTCGGCGGGGCGATCCAGTTGGAGACCGTGCTGGCCGCCGGAGCGTGGCCGGTGCACGCCGACCCCAACCAGTTGGAAAACGTCCTGCTCAATCTGGGCGTCAATGCCCGCGACGCCATGCCCGAAGGCGGACGCCTGACCATAGAGACGCAGAACGCCCACCTCGACTCGCGCTATGTGGCCGAGGAAATCGGCGTGGCGACCGGGCAATACGTACTGATCGCCGTCACCGATACGGGCACCGGCATGTCGCCGGAAGTAATGGCGCGCGCCTTCGATCCCTTCTTCACCACCAAGGGCGTGGGCAAGGGGACGGGGCTGGGACTCAGTCAGGTCTACGGCTTCGTCAAACAGTCGAACGGCCATGTCCGCATCTATTCCGAGCCGGGACAGGGGACGACCATCAAAATCTATCTGCCACGCCTGACCGGGGTGGATGTTGCCGTATCTGACAGCGCCGTCGCCGAAAGCGTGCTTTTGCCTGGTGAGGCGCGCGACGTCATACTGGTGGTCGACGACGAGGCGGTGGTGCGGCGTTTCAGTTGCGACGCCCTGACCGAGCTGGGCTATCGCGTGCTGGAAGCGGACTCGGCGTCGGCGGCGCTGAAGACGCTGGACGCCCATCCGGATATAAAGCTGCTGTTCACGGACATCGTCATGCCGCAGACCAATGGCCGGAAGCTGGCCGACGCGGCGTTGGTCAAACGGCCTGACCTGAAGGTGCTGTTCACCTCGGGCTACACGCGCAATGCCGTCGTGCATAATGGCGTGGTCGATGCCGGGGTCGAACTGATCGGCAAACCCTTTACGATCGAAGAACTGGCCGCCCGCGTGCGTGAAATACTTGATCAGGCCGATTAAGACCGCCCACGCCCTCAACGCCGAAAACGCCCTCAAATTCCCGTCAGATGGGACGATTGTAAGGGCTGACGATAAAAAAATAAGGGCGGCATAAAAAATTCAAAATTTATTTTTCATCCGTACGCGGCGACATACACACACCTTTTTACCCCTTATAGGGCAAGGATTTCAGGCGGGAAGCGAGCTTTTTTCGCCATATTCGCCTTTTTGAGGTAACGTCAATCTTGTCGGTATTTCAAGCGATTAAGCGAGGCGGTCCGGTAATAAAATGACGGGCCCGCCATCATGGTAAATAGGCTTAAACTATACTTGAAGCTTAATTTCAAGAATTATGGTATGCTTATGTTTTGGTGTTGTGTGTTTATGGTTGCCATATTTTAAGCATATAAATTAAATAGGCATTGAATTTCGCGTGTTTTCTTAAGGGGGTGGGGCAAGAAAGTGCCTGTTCAGTAAACCGGAGTTCAGCGTATGCCTATGCCTAAAGCTTTTAAGTCCGCCGTCGCGTCTTTTATTTGCGCCCTCGGCCTTGTTGGAATGACTGCCCCGGCCGAGGCCGGTCCTGCGGTCGGAACCGTAGCCCAATGGAACCGGGATGAACTGGTTATGGGCAAGCAAATGCGGTTCATGAAATATCGCGGCCTGACCCGTCTGCGTTTCGATGCGTATCTGACGGCGGATCAGGATGCGTCCCGCGTCAATACTGTCAAGATGATGCAAAAGCATGCTAAGCTTAACAACATCAAGTTACGCCCGATCCTCGCCTTCCCGTTTGCATTCGGCGACCGCACAGACTTTGGTCAATATCCGAAGGGCGATGCCGATGCTCTCTACCGCCAAGGCTATAACCGCACCTACGCCTTCGTCAATCAGTTCAAAAATGACATCGACACCTACGAACTGGGTAACGAACTGAACCTTCTGGTGCGCGACAAGTCGGGCCAACCCTTGTGGGGCAAGGGCTGGACGCCGGCTGAATTCAATACGCCGCTGATGAATGACTGGGCTATCGTACTCAAGGGCGCCTCGGACGCCATCGACAAGATCAACAAGGACAACGGTCTGAATATCCGCCGCGTCCTGAACACCACATCAACTCATTTCGGCTTCGTCGAGTTCATGGAGCAGAAGGGTGTCAAGTTCGAGGTCATCTCCTACCACTACTACGAACGTCTTGGCACCGACCCGAACAAGTACTGGGGTACGTTCAATCTCTTCCAGAAACTGGCTTCGTACAAGCGCCCGATCTTCTTCAACGAGGTGAACTGCGGTGAAATCTACGATCCGAACTTCGAGAACAAGTGGTATGGCAACCTGGTCGAGAACTGCAACAAGAGCCTGAACAACACGCTTAACTACATGTTCAATCAGAAGTACGCCAATATCGAGGAAATCGACATCTACGAGCTGATAGATCACCCTGAGCGTGGCGGCGCCGAAGGCCGCTTCGGCCTGAACTATGGTCTCTCGGAATGGAAGATTACCCAGTTGATCGCGGCCTTCTACGCCGGTGGCACCATTACCGAAGGTGAGCGCGCCTACATCACTCGCCGCGGCTACCCCGCAATCCAGAAGTAAGTCGACAGACGTAACGTCCGGCCGGGAGCCAGGTCTCCCGGCCACCTTGTCCCTTACCGTTTGACGAAGTTTTTCCATGAAAAGACAAATTCTACTGAACGCGGTTCTTGCGGGCGGCCTGATGCTGAGCGCCTGCGGGGGTGAAAGTGCACAAAGCACCGCCCAGGCTCCGGCTTCCAATGCTCCGCAGAATAGCTCTCCGGCGCAGAACGGCACCCCTCAGACCCCGATGGCGAGCAACGCCCCGCCCCCTCTGACCCCGCCGCCGCGTCCGCAACTCCCGCCCAGTATGCCGGGCAATCCCAACCCGGTAACGAACGAAGCGGATGTAGAGTGGCAACCGGATCCGAACTACATGCCTGATGACAGCGCCTATATTCAGGCGAACACCTGAAAAAATAAAAGTCGGGAGGGCATAATCCTCCCGGCTTTTTTTTTGGCGCTTCGGACATGGCCGTTACGGATTGACGAACTCGCCGCCCTTGCCGTTTTTCGCGGCTGCCTCGGCCAGCACGACGTCCTTGTGCGTAATGGCCCCGTCCTTGTCGCGGTCGTGCAGGCCGAACATGCGCAGGCCCGAGGCGAGATATTCCTCCTGGCTGATGGCGCCGTTCTTGTCGGTGTCGAGCACGCCGAAGCGCACCTTGGCCTGACGCATCTGGCGCTGCTGCTCCTCGGCGCGCTTTTCCGGGTCGCCGATCTTGCTCAGCTTCGCCATCAGGCGGCCTTCGTATTCACCGACATATTCGGCTTCGCTTAAGCTACCGTCCTCGTTGAAGTCGGCTTTGCGGAATTCAAGCGCGCGGCCCGCCTTGAATTCTTCCAGCGACACCTTGCCGTCACCATTGAGATCCTGTTCCTCGATGAAGGTGGCGGTGGAGTGCGAGGCGGCTAAGGCCGGAGCGGCGGTGGCGGCCAGAAGGGCAGCCAGGATAAGGGTCTTTTTCATAGGATAATCTTTACGTGACAGGTTATTGGGGCAGGACTTCGAGCGTCAGGGTGGCCGTGTGACTGTTCCACAGGTTCGGCTGACCCTCGGCGGGGCGACGCACCCGCGCCTGAAGCAGGTAGAGGCCCGCTGTCTCCGGCGTGAAGGTGACGTCCCCCGCGTCATTAGTCGTGAAGGTCTGTTCGCCGACCTTGGTGGCGGCGTAGGTCTGCCCGTCGGTGATCAGGGTCAGGGTCTCGCCCTTCAGACCCTTGCCGTTTTCACGCACGCGTACGGTGACGGGCTCACCCGCATAGGCGTCATAAGGCGCCGTTACCGGGAAGATCTCGACGCCGGCTGCGGTGAAGTCCGGCTTGGTCGGGGTGCCCTTGGCGACATAAACATCGGCGCGGGTCAGACTCTGGACATCGACGAGCGTTTCGCCCGGCTTGGCGGCGTTGAGGCCCTCAAGGAAGTGGACTTCGCCGTCGCGGATGACGCCCTTGGCGATACGGCCTTTGCGCACGCCGGACGAGATGAGGTAGGTGCCTTGCCCGGCCAGCGGCACTTCGAGGAAGACGGCGTCTTTCAGCGTCGCGGCGGGGGTGAGGGCGGTGGTCTTGCCGTCGGGACCCGTGACCGAAAAACTGTCGGATTTCATCGCCACGTCCGGGCGCAGGTCGCCTTCGGCAAACGAAGCCTCGACCGTCACCTGCCCGCGCTGCGCCGTCGGGGTGAAGGTGTTCGGCTTCAGATAGGGCGAGTGCGCCAGAGCCGGCGCTGCGATAAAGCCCAGCATGATCAATGCGCTGGCGCAGGATTTTAAAGCGATTTTCATGTGATCCCATTGGTGTTGCACGCGATGTGTCCGCGACGCGACGGTTTAATAATGAGAATCATTATTATTTGCAAGAGGCTTGACGCGAGGCGATGGCGATTGTAATTGCCGAGTTAATGAGAATTATTCGCAATATGATCCAGGGTGGTCAAGAGCGGTCTCAGCCTTTTTGTTTATCGTTTTTGCGCGTGCGTATCCCGGCGGAGGCCGCGTCCGCGTGCGTTTTTGAGAAGGAGTTATGGGGATGTCTTTCAAGCACGCCTGCCTGTTCGCCGTCAGTGCGCTGGCCCTGTCCACCGCGCCGGTTCTGGCGCAAACCGCCGAAACCACGGAGAAAGAGGCCCAAAAAGACGCAATGGCGCAGTTGTCGCTGGGTAAGATCGTCGTTTCGGCCGGCAAGGAGAAGGTCGCGACCGATACGCCGCAGTCGGTGACGGTCATCGATCAGGAAGACCTCGAAAATGCGCAGGCCGGCACGGTCGGCGAACTCCTCAAAGATGTGGCGGGGGTCGACTCGGCGGGCGGCGTGTCGTCTCTGGGGCAGGGGTTGAATATCCGCGGCATGGGCACGGCGCTGTCGGAGTCGGACAGCCGCGTGGTCTTTACCGTCGACGGCGTGACCAAGTTCTTCGAAGGTTATCGCATGGGCAGCCTGTTCACCGACACCGAGCTTTACAAGCGCGTCGAAGTGCTGCGCGGCCCGTCCTCCTCGACGGTTTACGGTTCGGGCGCGCTGGCCGGCACGGTCAACTTCACCACCAAGGACGCGTCGGATTTCCTGACCGGCGACGATAATTTCGCTGTGCGCCTGAAAGGCGGGTATGACAGCAATACCGAGGGCAGCCTCATCTCGGCGACCCTCGCCGCCAAGCCGGTACAGAACCTCGACCTGTTACTGGTCGCCAACAAGCGCGACTTTGGCAACTATACCGACGGTAACGGCAGGATCGTCAATCCGTCGCAGGCGGCGGGCGAGTCGGTGCTGGTCAAGACGCGCTACTATATTGGCGGCGACCGCAAGCACAGCGTCTGGGCCTCGGCGCAGACGTGGACCGACGATTCCTGGCAGATGTACGACCAGCAGGCGGCCTTCACCGCCAGCATGGTCCGTCGCCAGACCGACGACACCAACTACGTCATCGGTTACGACAACAGCTTTGAAGGCAATGACTGGCTGGACCTGAAGGCGCAGATCGCCTTCGACGAATCGAAGACCGATCAGCGCGATAACCAGTTCTCGCCGACGGCGCTCGGCTATAGGTCGCAGTACAGCTACAAAACTATACAGGCCAAGGTGGAAAATGTCTCAACCTTCGACACCGGCGTGCTGTCGCACTTCCTGACCGTGGGCGTGCAGACCTATAATCAGGAGCGCCGCAACCCGCGCTACAACCTGACCGGCGGCGTGACCAATGGCGCGACGACCCACCCCGAAGGCGATATGAACCGCGTCAGCCTCTATGTGCAGGATGAAATCCTCATCGGCGACAAGCTGACCCTGATCCCCGGCATCCGCTACGACAAGTCGAAGCTGAAGCCCGGCGCGGGCACCTATGTCGTCGGCTTGACCGGTGTGCCGTCCTCGGTGGAACTGGATGCGCTGTCGCCCAAGCTGGCTGTGCTCTATGCCGTCACCGACACTGTCAATGTCTTCGGTTCGTTGTCGCATACCGAGCGCCTGCCGGTGCTGGATGAAATCTATACCCGCGGCGCGGCCCAGACCATCAGCCTGAATCTCAAGCCGGAAGAGTCGGAAAACAAGGAGATCGGCGCCAGCTACACCAAACGCGGCGTGTTCCGGAAGAGCGACGGGCTGAACCTCAAGCTGACCCTCTATCAGAACGATATCAGGAACCTGGTCACGCGCACCTCGACTACCGCTTCGGCCTACACCAATGTCGGCGAAGCGCGTTACGAAGGGGCCGAGTTGGAAGCCGAATACGCCTCGCGCCGTTTCTTCAGCCGGGCCGCCTATTCGACGGTCAATGGCTACGACAAGGCGACGAACATTCCGTTCAACACCATCCCGGCCGAGCAACTGAACCTCACCACAGGCTGGGTCATCCCTGAGCACGGCGTCACCTTCGGCTGGCGCGGTGAATTCGCCGATCGTCAGTACAGCTACTCGACCGCCGGGGCGACCAGGGGCAATGTGTCAGCGACGACCAAATCCTATTCGGTGCACAACCTGTTTGTCAGCTATCGTGCCGTTTCAGGGCCGCTGGAAGGCATCGAGGCGCGTCTCAACTGGGACAACATCTTCGATGAATACTACCAGCCGCACCTGAGCTACCTGCCGTCGGCGGGGCAGACCTTCCGCCTGAGCCTCGCCAAGACCTTCTGAGCGTCGTGACGCGTTTTCGGCAAAAACTGGGCGCCGTAGGAGCCTCCGTTCTGGTGAACGGAGGCTTCCTCTTCGCCGTAGCCGGTTTGTCGGCCAGGCATCCGCCTGTGGTGATGGAGACGCCGGTGTTTGACGTGGCGCTGGAGAATGTTCCTGTGGCGGCGCAAGCGAAGGCCCCGTCGACCGCAACGCCTTCGCCAGCCAGACCGGAACCGGCGCAAGGCGCGCCGTCATCATCGCCACCAACCCCGTCGCCGGTCGCGGTGAACAAGCCCGCGCCTGCGACAGAGACCCCTTCGACCCAAACGTCGCCGCCTCGTACGCCCGGCGCTGCGACGGGGCATTCGTCTCCGGATCAGAGCAGAGAGACGCCAGAGGCATCCGCAGCGCATACCACGAAAAGTACGGCGCAAGCTTCGACTCCCGCTGCGCCGCAAGCCGTTGCTGTCGGGCGGCCTGCGGGCTCTTATGCGGCGCAACTGCGCCGTCATATCGAGAGCTTCAAAGTCTATCCGCGTCAGGCCAGGCGCCGTCGTATCGAAGGCGAGGTTGCGGTGGCCTTCACCATGGACCGTCAGGGACGCGTGTTGTCGTCGCGTATTCAACAAAGTTCCGGTTCGGCGGAACTCGATCAGGCGGCGCTCGACATGCTGGAGGCGGCTCAACCGTTGCCGCGCCCGCCGGCCGACGTGCGGGGGGACAGGCTGGCCATGAGCTATGCCACGACCTTCAGTCTGGACGACTAAAGACCGTCGATTCCACTATCGGTCCCTCCGGTCTGCGTGTATGTGCTGTATATCCACACAATCAGGGGGACGGCTTGGTTGAGCATCGCATCCAGTGGCTCGACATAGCGAGGGGCATCGGCATCGTGCTGGTCGTTGTGGGCCACGCCGAACGGGGCCTGATGGCGGGGGGCATTGCGCAGGGCGAAGGCTGGAAGCTGTTCGATCTGGGGCTCTACACGTTCCATATGCCGCTGTTCATGCTGCTGGCCGGTTTGAATGTCCCCGGTTCGCTGAAGCGCGGCAAGGGCGCATTCCTGAAGGGAAAGTTGTGGACCATCGCC
Source organism: Asticcacaulis sp. AND118 (assembly GCF_020535245.1). Classification (GTDB taxonomy): domain Bacteria; phylum Pseudomonadota; class Alphaproteobacteria; order Caulobacterales; family Caulobacteraceae; genus Asticcacaulis. Next base: position 737,567 of record NZ_CP084911.1, read on the forward strand.
TATCCCTATGTGTTGTGGTCGCTGATTCAGGGCGGGCTGATGATCGCGCTTGCTGGCGTGACCAATGGTCAGGCCGACTGGTCGACCCTAGCCAAGATCGGCTGGCAGCCCATTTCCCCGTTCTGGTTCCTTTATGCGCTGATGCTCTACATGGTCGTCGTCGCTCTGACCGGGGCGCGGGCGGCCGTTCTGCTGCCGCTGGCCGCAGTTGGAGTGGTGTCCAGCTATTGGCTCGACGGCGAGTCTCTGGCTTTACAGGTCAGCTTTCAGGCTATCTTTTTCGTGGCCGGGGTTCTGCTGGCGGAGCGGATCAAGACCCTGTCGGCGCCGCCCATAGCCTTGCCTCTGGTCGCCGGTTTGTGGGGACTGGCCTTCCTGTTGATGCCGGTCGCGGGCGATCCGCCCTACCTCAAGCCGTGGACTCTGCCCGCAGCGGCCTTTGGCATCCTGTTCATTCTGTTATTGTCGCGCCTGCTGGCCAATAGCCTCGTGCAGCCACTGCTGGTCAGTCTCGGACGGGCCTCGATGACCATCTATGTGCTGCATATTCTGGGGACGGCGGGCACGCGCATCGTGCTGAACAAGCTGAATCTGACGCACGAGCCGTTCGTCTATCTGATGGTGTGCGTAGCGGTAGGGGTGGCCGGGCCGTGGGTGGCCCACCAGATTTTCATGCGCCTGAATCTCTTGCCGTGGCTGGGTCTTGCGCCGCTTAAGCGACAATAAAAAACGCGACAGTTGCCTGCCGCGTTCGAAAACCGAGTTTCGCGACAATCAATCTGCGCCGAAGAGGTCTCGGCTGTAGACCTTTTCGAGCACGTCGGACAGTTCTTCGGAGACGCGGTTGGCGACGATGACGTCCGAGACGCGCTTGAACTCTTCGATGTCGCGGATGATGGCTGAGTTGAAGAAGCTGTCGCCCTCAAAGGCCGGTTCGAAGATAACGACATTGACGCCCTTGGCGCGGATGCGCTTCATCACGCCCTGCACCGAAGAGTCGCGGAAATTATCCGAATTGGTCTTCATGGTCAGGCGATAGATGCCGACCGTTTTCGGTTTGCGGCTGAGGATGGAGTCGGCGACGAAGTCCTTGCGCGTGGTGTTGGCGTCGACAATGGCCTTGATGATGTTCTGCGGCACCGACGAATAGTTGGCCAGCAACTGCTTGGTGTCTTTTGGCAAGCAGTAGCCGCCGTAGCCGAAGGAGGGGTTGTTGTAGCCCTTGCCAATGCGCGGATCGAGCGACACGCCCTCGATGATCTGCTTGCTGTCGAGACCCAGCGCTTCGGCGTAGGAATCCAGTTCGTTGAAATAGGAGACGCGCAGGGCGAGATAGGTGTTGGCGAACAGTTTGATCGCCTCGGCTTCGCTCGAATTGGTGTAGAGGACCTCGACATCCTTTTTCTCCGCGCCCTGCAGCAGGAGGCCGCCGAAAATACGCGCGCGCTCCGACTGTTCGCCGACGATGATGCGCGAGGGGTGCAGGTTGTCGTACAGCGCCTTGCCTTCACGCAGGAATTCCGGCGAGAAGATCACCCGGTCGATACCGAACTCTTTGTTCAGGCGCGCCGTGTACCCCACGGGGATGGTCGATTTGATGACGATGGTGGCGGTCGAATTGAGCGGCAGGACCTGACGCACGACCGCTTCGATCGACGAGGTGTCGAACTGGTTGGTCACCGTGTCGTAGTTGGTCGGCGTCGAGATGATGATATATTCGGCGTCGCGGAAAGCCTCTTCGGCGTCGAGCGTGGCCTTGAAGTCGAGTTTTTCTTCCTTCAGGAAGCGTTCGATCTCGGCATCGACGATCGGCGATTGCCCCTTGTTGAGCATCTCGACCTTGGCCGGCACGACGTCGAAGGCGACGACGGTGTTGTGGCGCGCCAGCAGCATGGCGTTGGAAAGGCCGACATAGCCCAGGCCCGCGATCGCTATTTTCATTTCGAATATATACCCAGAAAGAAGTTGCGCCGCCGGGCGGCTAATGAATTTTTACGGCAATAGGTGTCGGTTTCGACCGCGGTTACCGGAGGGTGGAGGCTTGTGCGCCGCCTGCACACCGGGGTGCATCGTCGGGCCAACAAGCGGAATAACATCGCCTTTTCCGACACCACAGACACACGTGACGCTATAATGCTGCGCCGCACATATCAAGTGAAATATCGTTTGCAATTGTGAGCAGTGAAAAGGCTTCGCGCCAGAGGCGTCAGACCTTGCTAATGAAGTGGATTCACGGCCACAGGTAGTGTGAATATGCGGTAATGTCTGGATTTTGCACTGCAATGCATATATCGTGATTATTTATATATTATCGGTTTTTAAAATGAAGATTTTAGCAGGCAGGTCTTTTCGTGACCTTGGTAAGACAGGCCTCGCGCTTGTCGGGGCAGCCGTCGCTGGCCTTGTTGTAATCGTTATCTGCCTGCTGCTGCCGCATTTTGCGGGTGCGAAAGACGCGCCGCGACCGGTGCCCGTCGCGACCTTTCTGGACAGTCTGGGCGTCAATACCCATATCAATTTCACCGGTCCGGATTTCGTGGGATACGCGGATACGACGATCGTCTCAAACAGCCTGCGCTATATCGGTTTCCGCCATGTGCGTGACAGCGGCCGTGACTATACGCCGGAGCAGATATCGCGCCTGACGACCGTGGCGCGAGACGCCGGGGTCCGCTTGACCCTGACCCCCGGTAGCGGCGGACCGGTGAATCTCGATGGCTTCCTTCAGGCCATGCGTGATATCGAAGCGCGGCAGCCCGGCGCGCTGGAAGGCATCGAAGGCCTGAACGAGGTCAATAACGTCTTCATGCACCAGCATTGGAACGTCGAGTACAAGGGCAAGGCCGCCAGCATGTGCCGACGGGACTTCGCCCCGGTCAAGGCCTTGCAGGCCGATCTCTACAAGAGTGTCAAAGCCGATCCGAAGCTGAAACATCTGCCGGTCTATGCCTACACGATGGTGTTCATCAAAAAGGGCCTGGGCGACGCGATCTGCAAGGCGGATTATCAGGCGGACCTGAAGGCCGTGGGCGCCGAGACGAACGCCGACTTTGCCAATATCCATGAATATTCCTTCCAGGGTGCGCCGCCGCGTGAAGTGCTGGCCGGCGCGCTGGCGCGCAAATCGCATGTGGCCGGCAAGCCCGTGGTGATTACCGAGACCGGCTTCGCCACCGATCAGAACCCCGCCATCCCGCTGTGGCTCAGCGTCAGCGAGACCGTGCAGGCCAAATACCTCCTGAGCAGCGTCTTCGACGCCTACACGCTGGGCGCGCGCCGGACCTACATCTATCAGTTGATGGATCATGCGCTGGACAAGCCCGCCACCGATATCGAAAAGCACTTCGGCCTCTTCTATGCCGATGGTCGTCCCAAGCCTGCGGCCGTGGCGCTGCGCAATCTGACGCGCATTCTCGCCGATCCGGGGCAGGGGGCGCCGGCGCATAGTATCCCTGTCAGCTATTCCCTCAAGGGCGCGGGCTATGTGCCCGGCATGCAATTGCTGCTGCAGAAGAGCGATGGCACCTATCTGCTGGCTCTGTGGGCCGAGCCGCGCATCTGGAACGCCAACACGCGCAGCGATATCAAGGTGCCCGCCAAGACGGTCGAGGTGACCTTCGATCGCGACATCAGCAACATCGCGGTCTATGACCCGATGAAAGGCGTATCGCCGGTTTCGGCGCGCGCGTCCGCCCGCATGCTTAAGGTGCCCGTCAGCGACCACCCCGTACTGGTCAGCTTCAAATAGAGCGCGCCGGCGTGGCCTGTGATATTCGGTGTCTGTGGCGGTCGTGCGCCGGACTTGATTTGGAGTGGCGGATTTCATGCGCATCGCCCTGTGCAATACCCTCTATGTGACGCCGGAAGCCCCTTTCATGTTCGGCGGTGCCGAGGTGCTGGTGCGGCAACTGGCGGAAGCGCTGGTTGCCGCCGGCGATGAGGTCATCGCCCTCCGCGTGGCGCTGGACGGCCAGGCGCGCAGCGAGATCGTCAATGGCGTGACGGTGCATTTTCTGCCGATCGATAACCTGTTTCCGCCCTTTGAAGACAAGCGCAATGCCCTGCAACGCCTGGCCTGGCACGCCATTGACGACCGCTGGCGCGCGCCAAGGGGTTTGCGTCAGATCCTTGCGGATTTTCGGCCTGATGTCCTGCATAGCCATACGCTGAACGGCCTCAGCGCCGATGTCTGGCGCGTAGCGCACGGTCTGGGCATTCCGGTTGTGCATACCCTGCACGACTATTATCTGAGTTGTCCGCGCTGTTCGCGCTTCAAGGACGGCGTGGCGTGTGAGCAGACTTGCGGTTCGTGCGGGCTTCTGACCACGCAGCGGCGCCAGCGGGCGCAGAAACTCGATGCGGTCACCAGCGTCAGCGAGAAGACGCTCGACATCCACCGTTGCACGGGTGCGCTGTCGGCGCAGACCCCTACCTATGTGGTGCGCAACATCCCCAATCCCGAGGTGCAACTGGCGCCGCCCCTGCCTTACGAAGGCGTGCTGAAGGTCGGCTATATCGGCCGTTTCGCCGAAGAGAAGGGCGTGCAGATGCTTATCGAGGCGATCGGCCGCCTGCCGGCTGAGGCCATCGAGCTGAAGCTGGCCGGGCGGGTGAATCGCGAAGAGCAGGCGCGCCTGACCGCGTTGGCCCCGAAGGCCCGGTTGGAATTTCTGGGTTTTGTCGACCCGAAGGGTTTTTATGAGGGCGTGCATATGACCGTCGCGCCGTCCCTGTGGCACGAACCGGCAGGTCTGGTCGTGCAGGACTCGCTGGTCGCCGGACGCCCCGTCCTGTGCACCGATCGGGGCGGCATGCAGGAGAGCATCGAACCCGGAGTGACGGGCTGGGTTGTCGAGGCAACGGCGGCCGCTCTGGCGGCGCAGCTTGAGCGGTTGATAGTCGACCCCGTGCGGATAGATCAGGCCTATCGAGTATTATCAGGTCTGGAAGCAAGCCGTCGCCGCTTCCCGGATCTGGTCCGGGAATATCGCGATATCTATGTGGGACTTAGCCGGAAAGCGGCTTAAATTCAGGCGGAGAGGCCGCGTTCCCTGAGTGCGGTGGAAATAACCGCGCTGATCCTCGCCTTGAACACCTCTTCGTCGAAGGTCAGGGCGTGGGCGCGGATGCTTTCCGGGTCGAAGCGCGTGGGCTCGGCTTCAAAGGCCAGAATGGCCTCGCTGAGCGACGCCGCGCTTTGTTCGGCGAAGAACGCACCCGTGACGCCGTCCTTGATGGTTTCGAGCGCACCGCCGCGTCCATAGGCGATAACGGGGCGACCGCTGGCCATGACTTCGAGCGGCAGGATGCCGAAGTCTTCCACGCCGGGGAAGAGCAGGGCGCGGCAGCGCGCCATATAGTCCTTGAGACGGGCGTGCGGCACCGGGCCGGTAAATTCGATGGTCGGACCGGCCAGATCTTTCAGGGCCTTGGTCGCGCCGTCACCGACGATGATCAGGCGGCGCCCCAGCTTGTTGCAGGCCTCGATGGCGACTTCGATCTTCTTGTAGGGCGTGATCTGACCGGCGCAGAGATAATAGTCGTCAACATCGGGTGAGATATCGAACCGCTTCACGCCGACCGGCGGAAAAACGATATCGGAATCGCGGCGGTAAAACTTCTTGATGCGTTGAGCGACGAAGGTCGAGTTGGCGACAAAATGATCGACGCGCGCCGACGTGGTCACATCCCATTGACGCAGGCCCGGCGCAAACAAGGACAGGGCCAGGCGCGCCACCTTGCCCGAAGCCGCGTAATATTGGGGGAACAGATCCCAGATATAACGCATCGGCGAGTGGCAGTAGCACACGTGCAGCGAGTCAGGCCGCGTCACCACGCCCTTGGCCGGTCCGGATTCCGACGAGATGACCAGATCGTAGCCGGTCAGATCGAACGATTCCAGCGCGTGCGGCATCAGGGGCAGCATCTTCTGATAGTGCTTCTTGCCGCCGATTTTCTGCAGGAAGGAGGTTTTTACCGTATGCCCCGGAAAATGTTCCTTCACGACGTCGGCGTCCGCCACCAGCGCAAAGATGTCGGCTTGCGGATACAGGTCGCACAGGGCGCGAAGGACGCGCTCTCCGCCGCGCATGTTCACGAGCCAGTAATGGACCAGAGCAACTTTCACGGAAGAGTCCTAAGCCTATGCGTTTGAAAATAAAGCGTTCGAAAATATCTGCCGGGAGGCCGACAATCAGTCAAATTTGCCGTTGGTCTGGGCTGACCATTGGTTCAGAGCCACTTCAAGCCCGCGTGGCGGCGTCCAGCCCTGTTTGTCGAGCCAGCCGGGCTCGATATTGGTCGAACGCACCAGTTTCATGATGCGTTCAGGGTGGATGCCCAGACCCGAAGCGGACAGTGGCTTCAGGCAAGCAGCGGCAAAATAGATAATGCCCTTCGGCACGACAAAAGTCCTGGCCTTGGGGAAGTGATTGCGGCTGAAGGTCGTAACGATGTCTTTGATGGTGTAGATCGGCGAGTAGGCGCCGTTGAACAGCACCTGTCCCTGGTTTTGTGAACGCGCATACTCGATGGCGTCCAGCAGGTCCTCTACATAGATGCACGCCTTCACCGTGTCGGTGCGGCCGGGATAGATGAAGAAGCCCTTGGCCAGCAGGCGCGACAGACGGGTGAAGTTGCCGCCTTCGTGGGGGCCGAAGACCACGGCCGGGCGTACGACGGTCAGGCGACGATCCGGGGCTTCGGACTGCCAGGCCTTGTGGATTTTTTCGGCCAGAAGTTTTGACCAGCCATAGGCGGATTGCGGATTGGGCTTCGACTGTTCCGACAGGCGGTCCTCGGACGGACCATAGACCGAAATGGAACTGGTGAAGATGATCTCATCGACGTTTTTACGTTTGGCGAACTGCGTGATCTCGCTCGCACCGGCGATATTGGTGTCGTAATATTCGTGGGTGGGGTGACCGGGAGTCGTATGGACCGCCGCGAAATTGTAGATGCGCGAAACCGGGCCGTCGATCATCAGGTCGGAAAGGTCGCGGACGTCCTTGAGCAGATATTGCACACCGGCGATACGTTCGCGTGGTTCACGGCGGTCAATGGAAACGACGGTCTCACCGGCTTGTGACAGACGCTTGATAAGGTGCGAACCAATAAAGCCGGAGCCGCCAAATATGACCACTGTGGATGACATTGAAACAATCCCGTGAACGTCGGATCTACGATATAAAATTATCTACGAGGCGAATGGATGCTTAACGAAACAGCTTCAAATGCCGTAGTCGAAAAAAATTGGTGCAGAGCACAATTTTATAATTACCCTGAACCGGCAAGGCGAAGCAAGCGATTTCTAAAGTTAAGGGCGGTGCAGCAAGCGTCTCCGGCATTAACCGTAAATGCTCCGAAGTCAGTAGAAAACCGAAACCCATCCGCGTTTAGAAATTGGATGCAGAAGCGTTTTTCACCATTATTCCCCGGCCGGTCGCACATAACTTGGCCTTTACCGCTCCGGGCGTTTTACGATGCCGTTTGTGCACTGCAAATGCAATCCCGAATGGAGATATTCCTGCCGGTTATTTTTCCTTGAAAAGACGGCTGATGCGGCCTGATACCTGTAGATAGTGGTCATTCGGCAGGGCCTTGCCGTCCGAATCCAGCGTCACCCATTCGCCGTCTTCGGGAACCTGATCCAGGGTGGTCGCGACCTTAAATATAGCGGTGGCTTCGTTGATTTCGTCGAACATGGCGATCTTGACCATGCGCGCACCGGCCGTCTTCGCGGCTTGGGCCTGGGTCATCAGAAAATCGCCGCCCGCCCGCGGGACGCGATTCAACTGGGTTTGCGGATGCCGGTTTTTCCACGAAAAGCCCGGATAGATGACCGGCATGTAGTCCTGCTTGTTACGACGGGCTACAGCCATATCTTGCGTAAACTGCGGTTCGCCGCGTTTGGCGAAGTCTTCGGACGAGCGGTAGGTCCCCACCGTCCACGGCTGGACGATGTCGAGTGCGGCATAGACCTTACTCCAAGGTGAGTCCACCGCATCCTTGCTCCAGTTATCCGGGACGCCGCCCATAACGCGCACGCCCTGCGACTTGAACCAGTTGATGATCTTCAACGCCTCTTCCGGATCGTTGATACGGCGGTTATCCTTGAAGCCGATGCCCCAGAACGACACGACCGGCCTGCCCTCATCGTGCTGATAGCCCCTGGCCTTGGTCAGCTTGAATTGGGTGTTCAGCCGCGTCCAGTCGCTTTTAAGCGTGGCCAGCGCGTCGCCCTTGAAATCGGTCACGTCATATTCGATGGCGAAGACGCGATCGTTGTCGCGCGCGGCGGCGATGACGTTTTTCAGGACCTGATCGTTTTCGGCATAGCTGGTTTGCAACTTGATCAGAAAACGTTGCAACAGCACGCCGTCGATCCCGTGTTCACGCATCCAGCGGAAGTGCGTCTGCTGAGTGGCCGGGGCAAAAGACGTGAAGACCTGAAGTTTTTTGCCGCCGCGGGTCTGACCCGGCATCTCGCACAGGGAAGAGGATTCCATCTCCGACACATCGGGCCACATGTCCATGTCCCATTGGCGTTTACCGGGCTGATCGCGGTCGGCGCGCCACGGGCCCTTGGGCGAAATATAGCCGTCCCAGCCGGCCTTGCTGCCGTCGCGGGGACAGCGGAACCAACCCTGATAACCGGTCAGCACCTTGCCGTTCAGCGTCGTGGCGTCGATAGCGAACGCGCCCTGTGGCAGGGCGAGCATGGCAAGAAAACTCAGGGCGAGGGCAAGGGCCAAGGGGCGCATGTCAGGCTTCCTGTGTTGCAGACTGTCGGGTTTGAGGACCCGAACCGTAACAGGAGAGGAATAAGCCCGCCATGTCTTTTGGGTGGTTTCAGGCCAACGGCCTGACACGGGCCGGTGCGCCAATGGCCAGGCTGTGGGGTGGGACATCCTTGGTGACGATGGCGCCGGCGGCAACGATCGAGCCACGTCCGACGCGGATGCCACCCAGCAGGATGGCGCCGGCGTAGATGGTCACACCATCTTCGATCTGTGGGTAGGCCCGTTGAGATTCTTTGGCAATTCCCAATGTGACGTTCTGGTAAATGGTGACGCTGTCGCCGATCACACAGCCTTCGCCAATAACGACGCCTACCGGGTGAGGTAGACATAACCCACGGCCTATAGAGGCTGAAGGGGGAATAAAACAGCCACGGCTATGGACAAAAAGGTTTATACATGTGCGAGCCAATAACTTACCCAATGGGCCTGACTTGCGCACCTTTCGAGAAAAGCGCCATGAGGATATTGCGCTATATGAGGGGCTAAATATCCACATAACGAACTGGTTCAACAGCCCGCTTTTCCCGCAATTGGCTTCGAGATCATTCCTGACTGGATTGATTATCATTTCACAGCGTCCCATTAAAACAAGTTACGGCGATGTGAAATGAAATCACATTGCCTTTACGTCTGTATTCTGGGTGTGTTCATGTTGCGAAGCAGGAAGTAACCCCTGCTAAATAGAAGATAGAAGGCGGTACCCATCATGGATAACGCCGATCCTATTAGGCCGAAATGACTCACAAATACAAAGGTAAGTAATGTATTTACAAAAATTCCGGAAATATTGATAATTGCGAGAGTTTTATCTTTATTTGCACTATACAGGCCAAAGTGAGTCATGTCAGCAGCTATTTTCACAATTACAGAAAACAGCATTACTGGAAATATTAATGGATGATGTGATAGTTCTGGGTTGTTCAAAAATGGCATTATAAACAACACGCCAACATACATTAGGCCTGATAAGACTGCGCTGCCCAGAACTGCTTTCGTCATTAGCTGTCGAAATTTCGTGCGCCACGCGGCTTTAGATTCTGAGAAGGCATCAACGAGCGTGGGGAGCGACACCTGGACTACGGCGACGCCTATGAGTACTAAAAGCGCATTCGCCATAGTCCAGAAGAAGGTATAAACGCCCGCTGCAGCAAGTCCTAGTTTCGCCGCGAGGAAAAAGCGGTCAAAATAGGAATATACGACCAAGCCCAAGTCACTCAGGTAGATCAAGCCTGATGTCTGGACGGTTTTTTTTATCCACTGGAAATCGATTGGCCGTTTCAAAGTGGAGCGCCAAGGCCAATCTCGTGTGAAAAGCCATACCATTGCAAAATTTATCAATAGAGCGGCTAGCCAGAAATTCAAAAGAACGTCAAGCGTTCTGAATTCCGGATAAAAATAGCTTAATCCTATAAATGGGAAAACCCAAGACGCCGATCGAATTACAACGAGAACATTTGCCAGTAATGGTTTTCTTAAATTGACAAGCATTATGTGCATGTCAAAGCTTATTACCTCTAAAAATATCACCAAACTGGCAATATATAAATTTCCTAGAGCGCTTATTTCATGAAAAAAATTAAAAATTAACGCTCCAACAAATGTTAATATAAGTAGAGATGATATAATAAGAAATTTATCTCTAATATGTGCAAAAGCATCAGATATTTCAGATTTAATGACTTCTCGACCTAAGAAATAATTCATTCCAAAGCCGTATAGAGCGGGTAAAATGCCTGCGACACCAACAATCAGGCCAAACTGGCCCGTTTGAGTGGTCCCTAGATATTTGATCAGGAAGAAGGAAAGTGCAAATCTCCCGACCAGACCGAAGCCGCGCAGACCCATATTGGTGAGAGGGGTCAGTAGTGATTTCAACATAAGCTTTATTTGCTTTATCGGGGTTGGCGGTCGGTCGGGCGTTCGGTGAGGATTCAGGCTTTACGGGACATACCGAAGGCATCCATCATATGGGTCACCATGGTGTCGATGCGGAAGGCCGATTGCGCGTAGGCGATGGCGCGTTCGGACATTTTTTTCCTCAGCGGGGCGTCGGTCAGTTTCAGCAGGGCGTCGGCCAGAGCCTGAGGGTCTTCGAAGGGCACGATGAAGCCGGTTTCGCCGTTCTGAATCTGATCGCTCGCGCCGCCTGCGGGCGTGCGCACTGGCACCAGACCGGACGACATCGCTTCCAGCACGCTTATGGGGAAGCCTTCGATGCGGCTGGGCAGGACGAAGACGTCGGACGCCCACAGGGTTTCGCGCACATCGCTCATAAACCCCAGGAAGCGGAAGGAATCGTGATCTTCCGCGCTTTTGTGCGCCATGCTGATGATTTCCTGTTCGCGCTCCTTGCCGCCGCTGCCGACCAGCAGGCATTTGAGCGACAGTTCCGGGTGGCTGACGCGCAGACGGCGCACGGCGTCGACCAGCAGGTCCTGACCTTTGACCCAGGCGAGGCGGGCGGTCAGCACGCAGACGAAATCGTCGTCTTTCAGATTGTATTTTTTGCGGGCGGCGGCGCGTTGTTCCGGTGTCGCCGGCGCGAAGTGGCTCAGGTCCGTACCGGCCATGATCTTGATGACCCGGTCCTTGAACAGCAGGTTATGGCTGCGGATATAGGCCAGAGACTCTTCGGACATAACGACCAAATAGTCCGGGAAGAACAGGTTGAGATAAATTTGCTGACCGGCGTTGAACTTTTGTTGCGACTCCTTGAGCACCGTGTTCAGGTCGCCCAATACCGACGGGTGATAGGTGGCGACGACGCGTGCGCCGGTCATCAGGGACAGGAGGCGACCGCACAGCAACATGCCAAGGCCGTGGACATTGACGGTGCGGATGTTCTCGCGGCGGATAATCTCGGCAATCTGCTTCAGATGAGCGGGTTTGGGCCATTTGGTCAGGCCCGGAATGACCACCAGGCTTTCCACCGAATTTTCCAGCGCCTTGCGCTTGCCTTCAGACGTTTCGTTCGACCGGATCAGACCCGTGACAAAGTGCACCTTTACGCCGTTGTCCTTCAGACCGGCCGCCAGAGTCTGACAATAGCTGGCGATCCCATCATTGCAGTTGATGACCTCTGAAAGGAACAGAACGGAATTCGAGGGGGTGGCGTTCGGCATGGGTCGGTCCCGGATGAATGAATTAAAAAACGTCTGCGTCAAAAGGCTGGCCCGTTAGCGGAAGTCCGCCAGCGGATCGGAATTAGGTTTTTGTGGCACTTAACCCTGCGGTCGTCGGGGCTCCAGTGGCGGGCGGGGCCGCAGGGGAAGTTGAGGGCGCTGGCGTAATGGGGCGGAATTGGCGAGTTCGGGCGTGGAAGGGGCCTTTTCCTGTAAGCGACGGTAGCCGTAGAAACTGCCAGCGAGAATTGCGAATAAGGGTGCCCCATAACATCCTACAAAGATGCCATAAAGGCAAAGGCAAGCAAAAAAGAACTTATCACGGTCCGGTAGTATCCGGATTTTTGAAATCATCTGCCAATAGACCAGCATGGCGAAGGGGACGCCGAACATCATGGCCGTACCGAGCAGAAAATTATCGTACGAGATGAAGGAATCTCTCATGGCGCTGTAGCCTATGGGATAATCCACCATGCCCAGCCCCATGCCGGTCAGGAAGGAGATGGGGCTGATGTTCCACATCAGTTCCAGCGGGGCCAGCCATGTCCGGGTGGCGCGGTCGTACCAACTATTCAGATAGGCTATGTCGGGCGCGCTGGTGATCAGTGTCACGGAGACTAGTGGAATGATGATGACTAACGCCAACAACACATTCGCACCATATTTCGTAACTGCTAACTGCACAGGTTTGCGCATAAAGAGGATAATGAAGTCCTTCGCCGCGAGAACTACGGCGCAAATTAACGCGGTCTTACTCGTGGTCAGGTAAATAGCGTAGATCGTTACGCCGTACATGAGCAGGTTGATCAGTCGATTGCTGCCGGGACGATTGAAGATCAGGTGGTGCATGCCCAGCATGGCGAAGGCGGTAGCAGTATTTTCGAAAGAAAGCCCGGCGATGCGTTCCTGACCGCCTGCCCACCATTGTTTAGACGCCACCCGGGCTTGTCCCATCACTTCGAAAGAGAAGTTCTTCCATGGAAATTCCATGAACTGATCAAAATAGATGGCGGCAGCCTGCGCGCCGTAGGCGATCAGCAGGATGATCCAGTATTTGCTCAGATTTCTTACGGAGTTCGAATAGAAATAACCGAACAAGAAAATGGACACCATTTTGAACGCCACGGTGACGGACACCACGCTACGGGTATTTATGTAGCCGATAGCGACACCCATCAGTAACAGACCCGCAAAGGCAAAACAGGCGCGTTTGTCGAACTGAGTTGTGCGCGTGAAGATGCCCATAAAGATGGCGATGAACACCATCAGCACCGCCAGAAGGTCGGGTAGGTTATAGAGGGCGGAGGCACCCACGCTAACCAGATAATACCGTATCGCCCCTGAATTCGAGTACTGCAACAGGACGAGCAGCGCCACAAAGGTTCCGATTGTTTCTAATCTGAGGCCGATCTTTGACATTAAACTATTCTGCTGGATGAAATGCGTTGATTGAAAAAGGGGGCAGGCCGTTAGCTATACTATTCGATCACTGTGAAAATAACATGGCCAGGCAGAAGCGTAAAGGAAACCCTGAAGGCGCATCAGGGACGGCACCGTTTAACCGGCTGATATGTAAAAAATTTTCGCCATGGGGCAATGCCATCAACTCACCTTCCGGCTCAGATTGACGAAAACCTCTTCGACATATTTGTAGGTCAGGACGGAGATAGGGATGGTAATTGCGAACACGGCGGGCAGGACGAGTGGCCCCGTTACACCGAAGGCGTGCAGCACGGTGATGACCGGTGAGTGCACCAGATAGAGCGAGAAACTGATCATGCCGAGATAGGCCAGAATGCGGCTTTCGAACCGCAGCCAATAGGCCAGAGCAAAAGTGGCTATACCTACGGCCCAGGTGATGATCACGCCTTGGAAGGTAAAGGCGTCGTCGCGTGCGGCCGGTATGAGTTCGAAGCCGACATAGAAGGCGCTCAGGAGCGTCGCGCCATAGGCGGCCAAGGTCGTGAAGAAGAAGCGCCTGGATACGACACCGTCGTTATAGCGCAGCCACAGAAGGCCCATAAAGCAGGCGGCGATCATGCAGAAGCGGCCGAAAGGGAAACGGATGTTCAGCGCCATGGACAGCACTTCCAGCGCGATTATACCGGCCATTGGCGCGTAGAAGACCAGAAAATGGTTGCGGTTGATTTTCAGAAAAAAGATCGTCGCGAATAGCGAGTACCACAGCAGTTCGATGAACAGGGTCCACGAACCGCCGACATAGTTGGGGAAACCGATCCAGCTTTGCACGAAAACCAGATGCGGCAGAAGGATAAGCGGTTCCGGCGCCGGCTTGTGCTGAAACACGATCGAAATGACGATGGTCACCGCCATGATGAAGAAATACAGCGGATAGATGCGGAAGATGCGGCGGACCCAGAAGCGCTTCATGTTTCCAGCCGATTCCAGACTCTTCGGGATGATATAGCCGCTGATCAGGAAGAAGAGCACGACGCCCATCTGACCAAAGCTAAAAACGGAGTGGCTGAAATCTGTGGTCTTGAGACCGAACAGGCCAGCGGCTTCGCCCGCGTGTTGCAACATGACCGCGATGGCGGCCAAGGCGCGACAGACGTCGAGAAAGGCGTATCGGTTGTGACTGGCGGGGGAGGTCATGCGGGGAAACGGCCTCAGACGCGCTCGGATGGAAGGGGATCGGCGGTGGATAGGGTGCGGGCGTCAGGCGTGGCGTTCTGCTTGATGACACGTGCAGGCACGCCTACGGCAACGGAATTCGCCGGGATGTCGCGATTGACGACGGCATTGGCGCCGACCATCGACCCGGCGCCGACCGTCAGTTCCCCGATGACCTTGACGCCGGGGCTGAGATAAACGCCGTCTTCTATGCGCGGCGACGTGTGGCTGCCCGGACGGCCGCGACCGATGGTCACCTGATGCATGATGCCGACATTGCGCCCGATCACCACATCCGCCCCGATGACAATTCCGGTCGGATGCGGTGTGAACAAGCCGCCGCCGATGGTCAGGCGGCGGGCGAAGTCGCAGGCGAAGAAGCGGTTGGTCCAGTAAAGCAGGATCAGAGACAGGAGCGCACCTACGACCGGCACGCGCCCGGCGGCCTCGACCAGCCGCAGCAGGAAGGTCAACTGGAAGCCGCCTTCGAACAGCAGCAGTCTGACCAGCATGGCCGGGGACGCCTTCTTCTTCCAGGCGATTTCCCACATGGCCAGATCGGCCTTGACCTTAGCGGCGAAGCGATCATCGGGGGCTCTGACGGTCATTCGGCGATCCTGTCCTTGGGCAACGTCCCCTGCAACAAGTCCCCCCGGTACAGACGGTCGAGCAGCATCTGCGCGCTCTGCCGCCAGCTATAATAGTCGGCGCGCTTCGGTCCCGCCTGGCTCAGGGCTGCCGCCGTCTGCGGCTCGGCCAGAATGCACTGCATGGCGGCGGTCAGAGCGTTCGGATCGGCCGGCGAGAAGAACAGGGCCGCATCGGCGCAGACTTCGCGGCACGGCGCAATATCGGAGGCCAGAACGGGGCAGCCGTGCACCATGGCTTCCAGAGGCGGAATGCCGAAGCCTTCGTAGAGGCTGGGGAATACGAACGCCTTGGCCTGACGATAGAGCCCGGCGATCTCGCCGTCGGTGAGGCGGCCGGTGAACAGTACATTTTCGCCACCCGCCAGGTCGCCATCGCCGAAGACCTTGGCTTTCGCGGCGCCGACGACGACGAATTTCATCACCGGATCAGCGAGTTGTTCGAAGGCTTTAAGCGCGGTTTTCAGATTTTTGTGAGGCGCGGGGGAACCGACAAAGAGGAAATATCCCCCGCGCTCAAGGCCGAGGCGCGCGGTTATGGCGTCGTCGGAAATGACGCGGCGGATATGATCGGCTCCGTTGGGAATAACGGTGAGACGATCGGTATCGATATTTAAAACGTCGCTTAATTCGCGACGGGAAAATTCGGACACGGTCGCCAGCCGCGAGCGGCGCGACAGGAGGCGACCCAGGGTCTGGTGCAGACGGCGGTAATTGGCCGAAAACAGTTCCGGCTTGCGATAGATGATGGCGTCGTGGATCACTGTCAGCGAACGCGGGTGCAAAACAGGGCCACTGTTGCACAGATTGACAAGCGCGCCGCGTCGCGCTGCCGTCGGCAACCAGCTCTGTTCCCACGCATGGCCGCCGAGCGCGCCGCCCGTGACGAGCTGGATAGCCTTGAGATCGAGATGGCCGGCATCGGCGCCTTTCGGCGCCAGAAGCTGACAGGCCGGCGCATCCGGACCGGCGGCGGCCAGCAGGGCATCGAGCGCCCGGACCACTTCGGTGGCGTAGCGCTGCACGCCGGTCAGGTCCTGAGTCAGGAATCTACCATTGATATAGAGCTTGCCCGCCTTGGCGGAAGGCATGGGGGGCAGGATCGTGGGGGCGTGGGGCACGGGGGCAGGCTTGGCCGGTTTGACGCCGGTCAGGGCTTCTTCGAACACATTCACGGTTTGCTGAATGATGACGTCATTATTGAAATGGGTCAGCACGTGCTGGCGCGCGTTATCGATCAGCCGGCGACGCAGGGCCTGATCCGTGCGCAGGCGGGTAATGGCTTCGCTCAGTTGCGCGTCGTTACCGGGTTCGATCAGCAGCGCCGTTTCCTCGTCGATGGCGATGTCGGTGACGCCGGTCTTCAGATCCGAGGCGATAACGGGCACCCCCATCAGCATGGCTTCGAGTTGCGAAATGCCGAAGGTCTCGGTGACTTCGGTGGACGGAAAGACGAAGACGCCGATCGAACGGTAAAAAGCGAGCTTGTCGTCGAAGGAGGTGATATCGCCGAGAAACTCGATGCGGTCCTGTATCGACAACTCATTGACCAGCGCTTCGCCCTCGACACGATAGGGACCGTCGCCGCCTATGCGCGCGGGAACGCCGGGCAGGCGCGACAGGGCTTTCAGCAGGACCGACAAACCCTTGTAGCGCGCATGACGACTGAGGAAGCCGACAGGCTTGGACGTGGCATCGCTGTCCCGTATGGGGGCCGGATCGACGAAGCGTTCGACATTCACACCCAACGGTATGACTTTGTATTGCGGCCCCTTGGGCAGGTCCTGCGAAATGGCGATGAGCTTGCCCGAGGTCACCAGTACGAAAGTG
Source organism: Asticcacaulis sp. AND118 (assembly GCF_020535245.1). Classification (GTDB taxonomy): domain Bacteria; phylum Pseudomonadota; class Alphaproteobacteria; order Caulobacterales; family Caulobacteraceae; genus Asticcacaulis. The sequence continues at coordinate 754,601 of NZ_CP084911.1, forward strand.
CTGGCGCGCAACACGAAGCGGTACAGCGGCATTAGCAGCGCCTTCAGACGCTTGCGGCCGAAAACGTCCGTGTGGTGGGTGACGACGATCTTCGGACGTTTGCCGAGCATCAGCATCAGGGCCAGTCCGGCATTGGCGATGAAGTTGGGTGCGTGGAAATGCACCAGATCCGGATTGGACCGGGCGATCTGGACTATCATCGACAGGCTGATCGGCTGACTTTCGACATTGGCCAGCATGTTGAAGCGCCGGACGGTCACGCCATTGATCGTGTCCGTCCGGTTGCCTTTTTCGTGGTTAAAGCAATAAACCGTGACATCGTGGTGTTTAGCCAGCGCTTCACTGGTGTCGCGCGTGTTCACCTCGATGCCGCCCGAGAAGGGCGGATAGTATTTGCCTAGAACCAGAACCCTGGCCATTTACGTCTCCGCCTCTGTGACGCCGGAAAGGGGCCGGATTATTTATTATAGGCGCGGAACCAGTTCACAAACGCGGTGACGCCTTGCTTGACGTCGATGCTGGGCAGGAAGCCCGTCAGAGCCTGAAGCAGTTTCGGGCTGGCGTAGGTGCGCGGCACATCGCCCTTTTGCATCGGCAGCATGTTGCGCTGAAGCGGCGTTTCCAGCGCTTCCTCGATCGTGTCGATGAAGGGCAGGAGCCCCACCGGCTGACCGCCGCCGAGGTTGACGATGCGGAACGGCCCCAGCTTCGACAGGGTGTCGCGCGCCTTGTCTTCCGACACACGGTTGTCCTCGGACGGCACGACCGGGATCAGCTTCACGATGGCTTCGACCAGATCGTCGATATAGGTGAAGTCGCGCTCCTGCTGGCCCATCCCGTAGACGTCGATCGGCTCGTTCTTGCCCGCCGCGGCGACGAATTTGAACAGCGCCATGTCCGGACGGCCATAGGGGCCGTACACGGTGAAGAAGCGGAAGGCGGTCGTCGGGATTTTCCACAGGTGGGCGTAGGAGTGCGCCATGACTTCCATCGACTTCTTGGTCGCGGCATAAAGCGTCATCGGCTCATCGGTCTTGTCGGCTTCTTCGAACGGCACCTTTTCGTTGGCGCCATAGACCGAAGAGGTAGAGGCTAGCAGCAGGTGCTGCGGCTTGAGGATGCGGGCGATTTCGAGGATGTTGAACGAACCGACCAAGTTGGCGTTGACGTAGGTGCGCGGCTGTTCGAGCGAGTAGCGCACGCCGGCCTGAGCGGCGAGGTGCACGATCACGTCCGGCTGACAGGCTTCGGCGGCCGCGGTCAGCGCGTCCATGTCTTCGAGCATGGCCTGGGTGTGGGTATAGTTCGCTTCGGCTTTCAGAATATCGACGCGCGTGTGTTTCAGGCGCAGGTCGTAATATTCCGTCATGCCGTCATAGCCGTGGACGGTGTGGCCATCGGCCAACAGCCGGCGGGCCAGATGGAATCCGATGAAACCTGCCGTTCCGGTAATGAATACGTTCATTTTATCACTTTCATAAATCGCCGTCGGTTTCTACGGCAACGCGAATATAAACAGGGCGCCAGAGGCTGAAATAGGTTTCGGCAGACAGGGCCGTGCAAATTCCGGCGCGGGGATCTGAGCTATGCCCTCATTGTAGAGAGTTTATGCTGCGTTGCAATAATGATTCCACCCGTTTTGACACTCCAGGGTGGAAGAACGTGGGTATGTGGTTAAAAAAGCGCAATCAATACCTGAACTTGATGCCTGTCTGAAAGGGCAACCACTGAATGCGCGTGGCGTATAGCGCATTGGAAAGGGCCAGACCGGCCAGCAACAGGCATTCGGGGCCTTCATTGCTGGTGGCGAAGCTATAGGGAATGAGGGCGGCGAACAAGGCCAGTGCGGTGCCTTCGGCGCGTGTCGCTACTCGCGCCAGAAGGTAGTAGAGGATCAGGGCCAGCCCGCCGCAGATGGCGTATTGATAAAGCATGAAGTTGTCGACGGCGGCGGTCGTCGCAATATATTTGCCGCTGTAATAGGACGGGCTGCCGAAGGAACCGTAGCCGGCACCCCAGATATAGGCGCTGTCGCCGCCGATTTCGCCCATGCGCGCCATAGAGGACGGCCAGGTGAAATTGATGCGGTCCATGAAGCTGTTATAGGCGTAGTAGGGGCTGGCCTCGCGCGTGAAGCCGATGATCATCGGGATAAAACCTACGGCGAGCAGCGCCCAACTCAGGGTTTGCTGAACGCCGGCCTTCACGTCGAAACTGACCAGATTCTTGATGAAGTCGGGCAGGCGGGGCAGATTGCCGCAGATGAACACCAGCAGAATACAGAAATAGGTCGTCTTCGAGTCCGTCAGGAAGACGCCGTACAGGCAGGCCAGTACGATTAGCAGTTCGATCCAGATATTTTTCAGTCGCGTGCGGATCAGGGCGTAGAACATGACGAGCAGCGCCCCGGCCGACATACTGGCCACGGTGGCCCCGGCCTGACGCGACAGGGTGACGCGCGAGCCGTCACCGACGGCGTAGGTGGCCCACCATTGGCGCGAGACTTCGCGCTCGACACCGAACTGCACGAAACGGTCGCCGACCCACGGATAATCGATGAACTGATCGGCGATGAGGAAGGCCAGCGTCACCGCCAGAAGCGCGCACCACAGCCAGAAATAGCGCTTGGTCATTTCACGCAGCAGGAAGGGCGTGTTCAGACACAGAACCAGGGGCGCGATGATCTTGTAACCGGAGACGATAGACAGGAGATTGTTGCCGTTGGCGTAGCCGGTTATGGCGGGCAGGGCTAAGAGGACGAGCGACAGACCCAGCACCACGCGACGCAGCAGTTCCTTGGAGCGGATGGCGGCAAAGAAGCTGAGGGCAAGGGCCACGGACACCAGCGCGTCGGGGGCGAACCACAGGAAGCTGAGGTTCGTCTCGCTCAATCCGTAACGGATGATGCCGCCGAAGGTGTGGCGGATCAGCAATATGGCGATGACGGCCGCACCGACTTTCGCGATGAAGGGCGTGCGCTTTACGGTCTTGCTCTCGGACATGTCGGAGTCTTGTAATCTTTGAAATCGGGCGCGCAAAGCGGCGCGGAGAATAAAACGAACAGAATAGATATCGATAACGCCAATGCGGCCTTAGCTTACATCATACCTGTGCCTTGTCGTCAAACGAATGCAGACCGTGGATTGCCGGGTGTGTCGCACGGGTCTCATCCTTCGACCTTCGGCCGGGGGACGACGGGCTGGGTGGTTTGCAGACGCGCGATCAGTCGCTTGCCCAAGCGCGTGCCGGGTTTCTCGATCAGTCTGAACGTCAGCGCCGACAGGGCAATCGTTACGGGGAGGATCAGCGGGACATAGATAACCGGATCGACCGCGAAGTGACGGAAGGTGTTGATGACCGTGTCGTGCAGGAGATAGACCGAGAAACTGATGCCGCCGAGAAAGATGAAGAAGCGGCTGTAGACCGTTCTTTTTGAAAAGATAAGGCCCATGAATATGATCAGCGAGGCCGTCCAGTTCAGAACGATGCACAGGAAGGAAATGTTGGGCCTGGCCGGGTCGCGGAACAGGTAATAGCACAGGAACATGATGAGCATGGTCAGGGCGACGCTCGAAATGGCGAAGGCGCGGAAGCGGAACAGGCTCAGGGCCTCGTTCCGGTACAGATAGGTGATGTAGCCAAGAAAGAAGGTGACGAGAAAAGCGACCTTGCCGAACGGAATTTGTCGCTGAAGGATCGCGACAAGGATCAGGAAGGTGAGCAGAAGCGCCATCAGTCCGATATGAACCGCAGCGGCATTCTTTTCCATGCGCAGAAAAACGAGCGCGGCAAACAGCGTGTACCAGATCAGTTCGAGGAATAATGTCCAGCTCGGACCGCCGTAATTGGGCCAGCCGATCCATTCCTGTGCGAAAATCACATGCGCGATCAGGCTTTTACCCAGATCGGGGGCGAGATTGTGGAACAGGAAGGCCGCCAGCGCCAGATTGAGCGCCACGACGACGATATAGAGCGGATAGATGCGGAAGATACGCGCGATCCAGAAGGCGATCAGGCTGCGCCCGGCATTGGCCTGTGAGTAGGGAATGACGTAGCCGCTGATCATGAAGAAGATCAGGACGCCAATCTGCCCCATATTGATGACGTTCTGCTGCACGTAGTCGAAAGTGGCGTTGCCGTAGTGCTCGACGGCGTGCTGGACGACAACCAGCAGGGCGGCCAGCCCGCGCAAGACATCCAGTGAGACTAGTCGTTTTGTGTCGGTCATCGGCAGGGTTCACCGAAAAGGCTTGAGCCGCAGGGGAAGTGCGGTCCGGTCGCGGGTCGACCAGAAACGTTCCGGAGTGGAATGACTTTAGATACAATCGTCATTCCACTCCAGACGTTGGTTTTGTCGCGATATCAGGGCAGAAACGAAGTTCGACGCTGTCAAAGACCGCTTACACCTTTCGGCTTATCGCTCTAGTAGGCGTTCTTGTCGCCGACGATCATCAGGGCGGTCCTGAAGATGATGACGATGTCGCTCTTGATCGTCCAGGTCTGGATATATTCGTTGTCGGCGTCGACGCGGTTTTCGATGCAGGACTGGCTGTGGATCTCGCCGCGATAGCCGCGGATGGCAGCCAGACCGGTCAGGCCCGGACGGGCGCGGAAACGACCATTATAGGCCGGCACACGGGCGGCGAAATCGGTGTCGTGCGCCAGAGCGTGCGGGCGTGGCCCAACTAGCGACATATCGCCTTTCAGCACGTTGATGAGTTGCGGCAGTTCGTCGATGCTGGTTTTGCGGATGAAGCGACCGATCAGGGTGACGCGCGAGTCGCCACGCGTCGCCTGAACCACGCGTTCACCGTCCTCGGCGACGCGCATGCTGCGGAATTTGAAAATCTGGAACACCTTGCCGTTCAGGCCGGTGCGGCGCTGCATGAAGAAGACCGGGCCCTTGGATTCCAGCTTGATCAGCAGGGCGACCACGAGGAAGGACGGTAGCAGGAACAGCAGAGCTGTGGAGGCGATGACGATGTCGAGCAGACGCTTGGACAGGCTGTGGGCCACCGGATAGCGCCCGCCGCTGTCATGGGAAACGGTTCTGGTGCCCGAAGCATGGCTCCGGGTCGACGGAAATTCGCCGGGGGAGGTTCTGGCGACCGCGTCACCGCGATCTCTCAATCCAACATAATCTGACATCAGTAATAGCCTTTGTAAGATATGGTCGTTTGAGCAAAAACTGTGCCGCAGCGTGAAAAATAGTGCTGCAACCTGAGACAAGAGGCCACGCGGTCCGCCTTGTTCGGTTTGCCCAACCGGGGGCACCGCCGGAAAAAATGCCCGGACAGGTGGGTAATAATACAATCAGGGTTAGCCAGGAAATACCGTTTCTACGGCGGGATTATGACGTCACGCGAACCTTGAGGTTCGTGGAAAGCCCGTGATCACACTCCCAAATTTCCAGCCTATTATTTACCAAATTGGCGCGCTTGGAAACCCGATTCTCGTTTCAGGGGATAACTTCCTGCCCCGCGGGCCCGCTTGCCCAGTGAGATCAGGACTTCACTTTTCCAGCTATATCAATGGATTGTGTAGTTTTGTTCTGGCGAAGACGTGCATTGAGAAAAGCCGTGACGGGTTTTTCGAACAGCAGATAGAAGAGGGCCGCACCGATCAGGGCTACGGTCATGGCGGCAATGATGAACAGCGGGATGCTGGTCAAGCCGAGACGTCCGAAGACCAGCCCCGTAATATTGATGGCGAAGGGGTGAGACAGGTAGAGGGCAAAGGACATGTCGCCGCCGAAAACCAGCGCGCGCATGACGGGACCGTTGTTTTCAGGGCGCTCTATAAAGACGAGCCCCGCCGCCATCATCAGGGCGGGCAGGCCCAGCCAGAGGGCGCGATAATCGAGCGCAGTGATATCCAGCTTGAAATGCTTGGCGACGATAACGAGGATGACGCCGATCGCGAACAGTCCCAGTCCGGACCACACCGGTAACCGTGTGCCTTTCTGATACAGCCAGCCGAGGCCGATGCCGAAGGCGAACTCGATGACGATCGAATTGAACCAGAATTCGACCACAGGCATTGTCACCCAGCCGGCCATACCGAGGAGGCCGATCAGGCACAGGGCGCCGGCTATCAGCCGCAGGCCGGTGCTGCGGGGAAAGGCCAAAGCTGCGGCGAATAGGGCGTAGAAGAAGATTTCATAGTTCAGCGTCCAGCCAAGCGACAGGACCGGATAATAGGTGCCGTAGGCGTTGAGATAGGGAATGAACAAGAGCGAGCGCACGATATCGGCCGCCGACATGGCCCCATGACTGACGCTGTCCTTGAGGACAAAGGCCGCCAGCACCATCAGGGCGGTGAAGAACCAGTAGCTCGGCACGATGCGTACGATACGCCGCAGGATGAACTGACCTGCCGCGCCTGGCTTGCCGAAGGATTGGCGGCCGATCGTGTACATGATGAAGCCACTGATGACGAAGAAGATGTCGACGCCGCCGGGCCAGAAGAAGAAATCGACGACCTTATAATGCGCGGCATCCAGATAGGCCTTGGTCACGCCTTCGTACTGCGCATGCTCAAACAGGACCAGAGACGCAGCAAGAAAACGCAGAATCTGCAGGTTACGGATTACGTCCGGCGCACGGGGAGCGGGTGAGGCGGCGAGAGATTGCGAATGAAGTGTGTCTTGCAATTTTATTCCCGTGGCCTCAGGGTCGATCCATGATCCGCCCTGACCCTGTCCGCCGGCGGTTCTTACGTGTGTGCAGGTGCGAGCAAACCGTAAAAGCCGCAAGTCGTCAATCGGGCTTGTCAGCCTTGCAATTTATCCGCATATGGTGTGGCATTCATTTGCCAAGCCATATGCCTTTCAAAAAGTATTCCTGCTGTGTTCGGTTTCAAGAAAAAGCCCAAGTCCTTCACCAATGCCGAGATTGACCGGCTGACCTACGCCATCGGTGATGTGCACGGGATGTTCGACCAGTTCTGCGGCCTGATGGAAAAGATTCGCCTGGACGCCCTTTCGCTCAAGGAACGCCCGCGCGTGATCCTGCTGGGCGATTATGTCGACCGCGGCCCGGCTTCGTCGCGCGTGCTGGAAGAAATCGTGCGCATTCAGGCCTATATCGCCGAAGGCAAGGGCTGGTGCGATCTTGAGGTGCTGATCGGCAACCACGAATGGGCCATGATGAAGTTCCTCGCCAAGGGCGAGTCCATGTGGCTCAAATACGGGGGCGACACCTGCGCCACCTCCTATGGCGTCGAAATTCCTTTCAATATGGACTTCGCCTCGACCGCCAACGAGGTGCGCGAGCAACTGCAGGCGCGCTTTCCTCAGCGCCACCGCGATCTGATAGGCCGGATGAAGCTGACCTTTCAGGCGGGCGACTACCTGTTTGTCCATGCCGGCGTCGATCCCAAGGTGCCGCTGGAAGAGCAGGGACCCGACACCTTTCTGTGGATTCGCGATGACTTTCTCAATGCGCCGAAATCCTGCGCCTATGTGGTCGTGCACGGGCATACGCCGACGCCGCAACCGGAAAACAAGGAATGGCGCATCGGCGTCGATACCGGCACCTATCAGACCGGCACCCTGACCGCCGTGCGCCTCAGGGGCCGCGAGCGCGATTTCCTCAGTATCGGTTACGCGTAGGGCGGGTCGCCCGGATTATCGGACGTGCGTCACATTTTGAAATCTGTATTCCTTTAGCGCGCGCCCTCTCAGGTAACGCCCGTATTTATTTGTATCCATTCAATTTTCGACGTGTTTGAGCGGAGAGATGTCGTGGCGGCGCGTGAACATTTCTATGCCATTCAGATACTGAGAGCCTTCGCCGCCCTGCTGGTGGTGGTCTTTCACATGACGTCCGGAACGCCGAAGTTTCTGGCGGCGGGCGTGGACATCTTCTTCGTGATTTCAGGCTTCATCATCGGCAAGACCGATATCGGCGACTCGCCCCTGCGCTTTCTGACGCGGCGTCTTCTGCGCATCGTGCCCCTGTACTGGGCGGTAACCTTGGCGCTGTGCCTGATAGCGGTGCTGTCCGGTCTTTCGTCTCAGGTGCAGGTCAATCCGGAATATCTGACCAAGTCCCTGCTGTTCATCCCCTATGTCAATCAGGTGGGTGAGGTGTGGCCGCTGCTGGTGCCCGGCTGGACGCTGAACTACGAAATCCTCTTCTACGCTCTGTTTTTCATAGGATTGTGTTTTTCGCGGCCCAAGACCTTCACCCTGATGGTGTTGCCGATCATCGTGTTGGCCGGGCTGTTCCTGCGCGACAATAAGGTGCTGACCTTCATCACCTCGCCCGTCATCCTCGAATTCGGGTCGGGCGTCGTTTTGTCGATAATCTATCGCCAGATCCCGCGCGTGGCGGGTCTGCCGTTGCTGGTGGTCGGCCTGGTTTTGTTCTTCGGTTCGGAGTTCATCGCCTTCGGAATCAACGATTGGCAGGTTCTCTATACGGGGGTGCCAGCCTTCATGATCGTCTCAGGGGCGCTGACCATGACGCGCCACGGCGCAGGGCCGGCCTGGGCGAAACCGCTGGAGTTTCTCGGCGACGCTTCCTATTCGCTGTACCTGACGCACGGTCTCGTTCTGTCGATCGGCCACAGGCTGCTGGGTGACGCTCTGTGGGCCAAGCCGGTGCTGCTGCTGATGTGCGTAGCCGCAGGCGCGTTGTGCTACGTCCTGTTCGAACGGCCGGTGACGAAAGGCCTCAATGGCTGGGTCGGACGTCATCTGTTTCGTCAGACGACGCCCAGGCCCTGAAATTACGCCATAAAGCCCAGGTTCGCCGTGGAGAAGCGGCCAATATTGGGGAAGATGCTGGCGATTTCCGAAGACGAGGCCCCGAACCAGCGCGCCAGAGTTGCCGCGTACTGATCGACCGAGGTCGTCGGCAACAGGCGGCCCTGACCGACCTGATCGTCGCTGGTGATCGAGATCTTCGGCGCGGTGCCGTAGAAGCGGCCGCCATTGACCGCGCCGCCCATCAGGAAGTGGTGCGAACCCCAGCCGTGGTCGGTGCCGGTGCCGTTTGAGGACAGGGTGCGACCGAAGTCCGACGCCGTAAAGGTCGTAACCTTTTCCGATACGCCCATTTCCACCGTCGCCGTGTAGAAGGCCAGCATGGCCTCGTTCAACTGCTGCATCTGCTTCGGATGGATGTTGTTCGTGCCGTCGTGCGTGTCGTAGCCGCCGTGCTGGACGAAGAAGACCTGACGCTTGATGCCCAGATTGGCGCGCGCCGCGATCAGACGCGCGACGATCTTCAACTGGGTCGCCAGCGTATTGCTGCTGCTGGTCTGGGCGAAGGCGTTGGCGACCGGGGCGGCGTTCAGCGCGCCGCTGACCGTGCCTTCCCAGGCGATCGAGCGCTTGAGCACGCGGTTGTACTCGGCTTCGAAGACGTGGCCGCTCGACTGATTGATCAGGGTGTTGAGCGCTTCCGAGCAGGCCTGAGAGCCGAAGAGATTCGACTTCAGACCGTTGACCGGGATCGCCCCCGTGGTGTTGATCTGGTACTGCAGCGCCGTATCGCCCGACAGCATGACCGCGTTACCGGCGGCCGAGATGCAGGTCATCAGGCTGTTGTTGTTGTCCGACAGGGCCAGGTCGCCCAGACGGCCGGCCCAGCCCGTCGTCGAGCCTTCGGCGCCCAGCGACTGCCATACCGAGGCCTGATCGTTGTGCGAGAACAGGCGCGGCGGCAGCGGATTGGCCGTGCGGTTGGTGCTTTGATACTGCGCCAGCGTCGTCGGCTGGATCAGCGGGCCGACATTGAGTTGCATGGCCAGACGCCCCGAATTCCACAGGCTTCTCAGCGAGGTCAGTTGCGGCGCAAGCGCCAGTTTCTGATCGTCGGTCAGGGTCTGGCTGGTGTTCAGCACGGTGTTGGCCAGATCGGCGCGGGCATAGGCGATGCCGCCCGCCGTCTGACCCGCGCCGCCGCCGCGCAGTTCGCTGTAGCGGTCGTAATTGGCCGGGTCGTAGGGGATCAGGGTGCTGCTCTGGTCATTGCCGCCGTGCATGAAGATGCACACAATCGCCTTGTAATCGCCGCCAGAGAAGGCCGCGGCTTCGCCGAGGGCGGCGAGGTTGAGCGCGAAGGGTGCCGCGCCGCCGACAATGGCCAGCTTGCCCATGCGTTCAAACACGGTGCGTCGGGTCAGGTCCTGAGACTTGTTGATCATCATGGGAAAACGCCTACTTCTGGATCAGATATTCGGAGCTGGCGAGCACGAGATAGACGGCCGCCTGAATGCGCGTCAGCTTTTCGCTGTCGGAACCGGCGGGGAGCGTGCCGATCGCGTTCTGGATGACGCTCACCGTGTTGGACGATAATTGATTGGCCGTCATGCGCAGGTTGAGCGCCGCCATCAGCGCGGCGGGATCGGACGCCTTGGGCAGCAGGGCCGTGTAATGCGGCTTGACGTCCTGCACGCCGGACCTGACCGAGGTCAGCATGAAGTTGAGATAGCCGGCGGTCGTCGATTCATTGACGATCTGGAATTCCGGGGCGACCAGATTGCGGTTGGCGATTTCCGTATTGGGGGGCACGTAGCCGGGACGGAAGAAGTTGAACACCGAAGCCGAGCGCAGCGGGCTCTGGCCCAGGTTCTGCGCCTGCGACAGGTCGCCGATATTCCACGCACCGTTCGAGGAGGTGACCTCGGCCATGCGCGCCCACTGGATAAAGCGGATCATCGGCTCGCGCAGCTTGCCGCTGGTGGCGGTCATCGTGGCCCTGGCCTCGCTGTCGGTCAGGATGGCGGTCCACACGGCTTTCAGGTCGCCGCGCACGCCCGAACCATTGTCGTTGAAGGCGGTGGCGACGCGCTGCACATAGGCCGGGCTGGGGTTGGAGGTGACCAGACGCTTGATCATCGCCGTGGCGAAGAACGGTCCGACGTTCGGGTGGTTGAACAGGGTGTCGAGCGCCGTCTTCAGAGCCACATCCGCCGGGGTGTTGGCGGCGATGCTGGTGCCGTGGAAGGTGACAGCAACGTAGGAGTGGCCGTTGACATCGACCGCCATCGGTTTGCGGGCATAGGCCGGATCGCGGATAGCGACCGTTTCCCACGCCGGCGTGGTTTCCGTGATGCCGGTGAGGTCGAAGCTGTAGCCGCTGAAGACGTGGGCGAGGTTTTCGACGTCCGACTGGGTATAGGTGTCGAGCGTGCGGCCGGCGCTGTCGGTCTTGGGCGTGCCGTCCAGATTGAGTTGAACCAGTCCCAGCGTAAACAACTGCATGATTTCACGCGAGTAGTTTTCGTCGGGGCGGCGGCCCTGGCTGTTCGACTTGCGGCTGCCCGCGGTATTGAGGAACAGGCCCATCTGCACGTTCAGGGTTACCGCTTCCATCAGTTGACGGAAGTTGCCGAAGGCGTGTGTATTGAGCATGTCCCAGTAGCCGGCGAGAATGGCGCTGGGCCAACTGTTGCTGACATTGATGGGGGCGACGAAGTGTTCCGACAGGGCCAGCGCTATGCGTTTGCGCATCTGGTCGGAAGAACTGATCAACTGGTTCCAAACGCCGTTTTCGCCCGGACGGTTGCTGAAATAGTAGCGATCCGTGGTGATGGCGTTATAGCCGTTGCTTTGCAGCCAGTCCCACAGCGGCGTGGAGATCGCGCCATTGTACTGGGTATTCAGCCAACCGGACAGGCCCTGGCTCTTCACGGCGGCAATCTCGTCATCCGTAGCCGAGAACTGGGCCTGAAGCAGGAAGCGCGCGGCTTCGACATCGCTGATGGATACGGGAGCAGGCGTTGCCGGGGCTGCGCCGACCGGTGCGGACGAGGGTGTGGAGCCCCCGCCACCGCCTCCACCACCGCCGCAGGCGGCGAGGGGAGCGGCCAAAATGGCACAGCTTGACAGTGTCAGACGACGTCGCGATGGGCGACGACGCGTGGTTGCTTCGACGGGCGTGATGGTTTCATCGACCCGTTCGTGAGAGTTCAAGTCTAATTTTGCCATCACCAACTCAGATACTGTATTACGCGGGGAATTAATTTTGTTCTGGGTTGATGTGGTTATAGAAGAGTGGAGTTAATATTTTTTGAAACGGCTTCAAAAAAATCAAAATACAATGTTGCTGATTTTCTATTGTTCTATTATTCAAGTAATATTTATATATTCCTAAACGCGACTTTTGCGTCAATTTGCTGGACTGAAAGGCCTGTAAGTTGTTGGCCCTCCTAATAAAAATAGAAGATTGCGCCCTTCAAGAAGAAGGGTTAATAATACGTTAAGCGCGCGGGGGCGGTGTGCGCGTTATGCTGGCCTGACCCTTGCAACCTGCGTGATGCCTGACCCAACAGTCCTGTAAAAAGACAGGGCTGCCGGGGGGAGTTGAGCGAAAAAGGGTACAGAATGTCCACTTTGGCACGGGAAGCCGGCGACTATATCAATCTGGGCGGACGTCGCCTGGACTTCAGCGACGTCCTCAATCACGAGCTTATGAGCGATAAATCGGTCGCGCAACTTAGTGAAACGCTGCGTAACAACTCGCCTTACCCGCATCTGGTGGTCGATGGTCTGTTCTCGCCGATCCTGCTGGAAGAAATGAACGCGGAATTCGACCGGTTAAAGTGGAATAACTGGCGCTCCATACAGGGGCGCGAAGAAGTCAAGCGCGGCACCCTGCCCAATACCCGCTTCGGTCTGGCCACCGATCTTTATTTTCAGACCATCTATTCGGGCGTCTTCGTCGATTTCGTCAAGCGCCTGACGCGCGTCGACGGTCTGATCGGCGATCCGGAACTGTATAATGGGGGGCTGCATGAAATTCCGTCGGGCGGTTTCTTCAAACTGCATACCGATTTTACGCATCACCCGACGACAGGCCTCAATAATCGCCTGGTGGTGATCACCTATCTGAACGAAGGCTGGAAATACGATTACGGCGGGCGTCTGGAACTTTGGGATCCCGACCTGCAACAGCGCGTGCAGGAAGTCGTACCGGTCATGGGCCGCACCATCTTCCTGTTTCAGACGCGCCGCAGCCTGCACGGCCACCCCAATCCGGTCACGGCGCCCGACGGTCGCACGCGCCGTTCCGCGGCTGCCTACTTCTACAGCAACGGCATCAAGGATGGCGACGAAACCATGTCGTTGAAGACGGAGTTCTTTAACGGTGAAAGCCGCAGCTTCCGTACGGAAAACGAGCGCTTTCGCTCGCAGCAGCGCGTGCGTCAGTTTGTGCCGCCGATCGTGTTTGAACTGGTGCGTCAGTTCCGCCGGCAAAACGTATAAGAATGTGACTGTATAGATAAAGAAATACCCGGCAATCTTATGGTTGCCGGGTTTGCTTTACTTATCTGCAATCGCCTGTTCGTAAAGCGTACTGTATCGCCCTACGATTTCCGCCTCGGAAAACGCGGCGAAGAAGGCCGGATCGGCGGGCTCCGCGCGCTTCCAGCGGGGCATGTCGTCGATGGCAGCATCCATCAGTTGCGCCAGCGTATCGGAATCGAACGGATCGTATTCGGCCACGCATTTGCCGATCGAGGCGATTTCCGGAATGCCGCCGGAGCGGGCGCACAGGGCGCTGCGGCCATAGGCGAAGCTCTCGATCAGGGTGCGGGGCAGGGGTTCCGGCCAGATCGAGGCGATCAGCGAGGTATCGATCGAGGTATAGAATTCTTCGGGCTTGGCGAAGCCCAGCCATTCGATGCGTGGATCGCCGTACCTGGCCTTTAACCCGTCGATATACTCCGCCGGCCCGCGTCCGGCGATCTTCAGCCGCCAGTTTGAGCGCTTCATCTTGCGCGTGGCTTCGAGAACGACGCCGATGCCCTTTTCTTCGTTGACCTGACCGATAAAGCCGAACACTAACTCATCGGTCGGTGTATCCGCCGCTGCGGGCTTGGCCGAAAGGTCGGCGATGTTGAAGATGACCGAGGCGGGACGCCCTTTGAAATAGCCGTGTTTAAGATGCTGCTTGATGACGTAGTCGCTGTTCGAGGCCACGGCGCTCACCAGATCCGAACGAAATTTGCGCACGGCGGTCAGGGCCTGACAGTCGGTGCAGCGCGTCTCACAGATATGGTTGTGGCGGAACAGGGTCGAACGGCCGCACAGCATCGAATAGTCGCGCAGCGTATGAATGATCGGAATATTGCGTTTTTTCAGTTCCGCCCAGATGGCGACCGAAAAACCCACCAGCACATTGGTGTGCACCACATCGGGACGAAATTCCTCCACTATGGCGGCGAAGCGTTTGGCGGCCTTCAGGTTCCACATGTCCAACACATGCCAGGCCATGCGCTTCGGGGCGCTTTCCTTATTCGTATTGTCGAAGGCCCAGAACAGATTGTCGAGCGGCAGGCGCACCACGGTGACGCCATTGCGCTCTTCATCTTCCCGCTCATTCCCCATGCCCAGTGTGACGGCGACGACCCGATGCCCCGCGCGCACCATAGCCTCGGCCAGTAAGGATACGGACTTTTCCGCGCCGCCGACCTGCATGGGCGGGTACAACTGGTTCACCATCATGATCGTACGAGACGGGCGCGTGGGGGCCATATCTGCGAGGGTCAATGCTTCAATCCCGGACATAGAAATAGGAATATTTAAAATAGAGACATAAGAATAGGTCGTCGGCAGGGGAGCCCATAAGGGCATCAAGGCGCGCCTTCGGTGGGAAGGCACGCCTTGTCAGTTCCGGCAAGCCGTCCCGGATCAGGACGCCTTGGTTTCGGTCGTGTAGTAGCTCTTGTACGAGTTGTAGTAGTATTCGCTGCCGATGCCCGACGAGATCGACTGCTTCTTGATGTCGATCATGGTCAGGGCCACGCCGGCAAGGTTAGCCAAACCCTCGTTATAAAGGATGTCGAGCGCGGTCTGGGTAGCGCCGATCGGCGTATCGTTCCACTTGGCCAGCAGAACCGTGACGTCGGCCTGGTGGGCGAGCAGACGGGTGTCGACGATCGGCAAAACCGGCGCGGTGTCGAGGATGACCACGTCGAAGTGCGACTTCAGTTCTTCGAGCAGGGCCGCCATGCGCTCGGTGCCGAAGAATTGCTGTTGCGGTACGCCGCGACCGGTGACCGGCAGGTACATAACACCGCGACCGGCATTGTAGAGGGCCTTGGCCAGCGGCACTTCGTTCTGCAGAACTTCGATCAGGCCGGCTTCGTAGTGGCCGCCGATAGAGGTCGACACCGAGTGGCGACGCAGGTCGCAGTCGACCACGACCACCGATTTGCCGAGCATTTCGATGGTTTTGGCCAGACACAGGCTGGTGGTCGTTTTCGCTTCGCCCGGAATGGCCGAGGTGACGGCGATGACGCGTTTGCTTTCGCTGACCTTGCTGAAATTAAGGGCGTTCAGCAGGATCTTGTACTGCTCGGAGAAGACCGACAGCGGGTTGTTTTCGAGGTACTCCCACAGCTTGATCTTCTTGTTCAGACGACCCTTCATGGTCGAACCGACGTCGGCGATACCGGCGAGGTAGGGCACATTGAGGTGCTTGATCACGTCGTTGCCCGAGGTCAGGCCGCGGCGCAGCGAGTGCTTGACGGCGACGGCGCCCGAGGCGGCGAACAGACCGGCGAAGAAGGCGAGCAGCAGCGAGTTGCCCATCTTCGGCGACGAACGGCGCGTCGGCATCTTGGCTTCGGACAAGACGCGGGCATTGACGTTCTCGATGCCTTCCTGCGAACTGGTGTCCTGATAGCGCTGCAGGTAGGACTCGTAGACCGAGTGAGCGGCCTGAGCCTGCATCTGCAGGTCGGTCAGGCGGGTCGAAGCGCTGAGATTGCGGTTGAGCGAGCCACGAGCCGCACCGGCGCTGCCTTCCAGAGACGACAGGCGCTGACGGTCGGCATTGACCTGCGTCTGGAGCGTCGAGAGGATGCGGGTGCGTTCGGCGGCGATCTGCGAGTTGACCACGGCTTCTTCGTTGGTGGCCTTGACCACTTCCGGGTGCATCGGACCGTAACGGCTGCGCAGGCTGGCCAGACGCGAGCGGATTTCGGTTTCACGAACGCGCAGGTCACGCAGCACTTCCGAACTGGCGCCTTCTTCACCGCTGGCGCCGGTCGTGTCGCGCTGGGCGGCAGACAGACGGGCCTGGCTGGCGGCCAGAGCCGAACGCGCTTCACCGATCTGCTGGCTCAGATAAACAATCTGTTGCTCCTGGATCGAACCGCCGGCGGGCGAGGTGTCCGCGCCGAGGCCGTTGGCGATCTTGAACTGCTGAACGGCGGCGTCGGCCTGCAGGGCCTGCTGACGCAGTTCCTCAAGGCGCGAACCGATCTGCTCGTTGGCATTGGTGACCAGCGCGTTGCTCTGGGTCGACTGGCGGCGCATATATTGCGAGATCCAGGCATTGGCGATACGCGCCGACTTGACCGGATCGTTCGTTTCGACGCTGACCGTGACCACGCGGGTCGCGCCCTGACGCTTCACCGTGACGGTGTTCAGCACGTTCATGACCACGCGCTGACGCAGCGAGTCGGGGCTTATCGGCGCAGCGCTCTGATTGCCGGGCAGGAGGGCGGCAAGGCCCGACGGCTTTTGCAGGGCCGGATTGAATTCCGGATCATCAGCCAGTTTCAGATTATCGACGACGCCTTCGGCCAGGGCCAGCGAACGCAGGACTTCGGCTTCGGTATCGACCTGCGTCGCATCGTCCGGCAGGTCCTTGGCGATTTCCTGAGCGTTCGGCACGACCTTGAGGCGTTCGCCGCCGATCATCACGCTGGTCGAGCTGGTGTATTTCGACGGGGCCGACAACATGACCGCCATGGCCACGGCGAAGACGGCGAGGAAGATGCCGGCAAACAACCACTTGTTGATCCGCACGACGGAAATGATGGTGCGGATGTCGAAGACTTCCGAGCCGGAGTCTGTATCTTGGGCCGCGGCGTTCTGCATAGTATTAACGGGTCCGTATAGGTTGGGTTCCGGTGGGAGCGGCGCGCGCCGGGGTCCGGACTAGGGAAATGGTTAAGCGAATATACAAGCGTTATAAGACAACCGATTGCCCGTGTATGCGGGCAGGACCGGTTAGAAATGACGTTCGGCGATACGGATGGTGTCGCCCGGATAAACGCGCAGTTCCGGCGACAACATCACTTCGGTTTCCTGTTCGGAGCCGTAGGATTTGATGAAGATGCGCTTTTGCTGGGCGCGGTAGGTGAAGCCCTCGGCACGGGCGATGGCGTTGACCACCGAGAGGCCATCCACATAAGGATATTCGCCGGCCTTGCCGACTTCGCCCATGATGTAATAGGGGCGATAATTGGTCACTTCGGCGCTGACGCGCGGATTGAGCAGGTAACCGTCCTTGAACTTGTTTTCGACGGCCGCGCGGAAGTCGGCCACGGTGAGGCCCTGGGCGCTCACTTCACCGATCAGCGGAATGGAGACGCTGCCGGTGCCATCGACGGCGAATTCACCGCTGAGGTCGGGTTCGCCGTAGACCGTGACGCGAACCTTGTCGCCGCTGCCGAGGCGGTAGACGCGCTCCTGACCTTCGACGGCGCTTGCGGGACGGGTTTGGGCCTGAGTCTGGACGGTGACGGGCAGGCAAATAGCCAGGGCGAGTAAAAGAATACGGCGCAATTTATAATCCTTTGAGGAAGGCTTATGGTCTAAAAACATGAACAGCCCGACGCGGCAATGTTATGCGAGTTTATGCTGCAGCGCAAGATAGGTGTTTCGGATCGGCAATCTCAGGCACGCCAGAGCAAGACTCGTACCACGCCCGTTTTCGCTAAATTCGGGCGCAAATGAAGGCGGGTAAGAAAAACAGCGGGGAGAGACGATCATCGCACAACCGATCTGTCGGAGCCCCCTTGGAATATTTAGCAGAATAAATAAATCAACACAATCCGCCGATTAACCATCCGTCAGCGGAGCGATAGACGGCGCGGCGAGCCTTTGCGCCCGGCCGCGCCATTGGCTTAGAAGGCGGCGCGCAGCGCGACGCCAAAGCGGTTTTCGGTATATTCCGGATCGAGAATGGCATTGACGCCGCTCGATTTGAAGTCGCGGTTACGGAAGCTGACCTCGATCTTCAGGTTGCGCGTCACCTCGTACAGGCCGGCCATGTAAAGGCCGTTGAAGGTGTCGTCACGATCGACGCCGTTAAACTCCAGCTTGGTCGTCTCATAGCCGATGCCGAGGTTGAGCCGGCGGGTCAGCTCGTGCTTCACCATGATACGGCCCATATTGTAAAAGTAGCCTGAGGCGTTGATAGACGGGGCTTCTTCGATCGAGCGGCGGGCGTTGAAGACGATGGTTGTCAGACGCGTCGGCATATAGTTGATATTGGCGAGATAGGACGCGCCCTGAGCCGAGGCGAAGACCGGGTTTTTATAATCCTGTTTCATGTAACCGACCTGCACGTCGCCGGTCAGCAGTTCGGACATGTAGAAGGCGGCGCCGAGGCGCAGGCTGTAGCCGTCGGAATCGCGGTTATTGGTCTTGTCGTCGAACTCGACCCTGTTGGCCTGATAATAGACGAACAGGGCCGTGACCGGCGTGATGCGATAGTCGGCGCGCGCCTCGGCATAGGTGCGTTGCGAGTCGCGATAATCCTGAGGGATGATCCCGCCGCTTGCATTGAAGGCATTGTCGGCGTCGAAATTGCGATAGCCCAGGGCACCGTAATATTTCAGCAGGTTACCGGTAGCCGTATAGGCGACCTTGACGCCGGTCTGATCGTATTCGACGGGCTCGACATTGCCCGACACTACGCGCTGATAGCGGGCGTCATGGCCATGGTGGAACTCAACCTCGGTCGACAGATTGGTGTAGGCCGAAAAATCGTAACGGCCGCTGGCGACCACGCCGCCGTCGACGGTGTTTTCGCTGTCGTTATCGAGATAGGTCTCGGCCTTCACATAGGCCGTGCCCTTCAGTTCGTGCGTGCGCCAGACGGAGGCGACGTTGAGCGCGGCGTTCACGCCGACGATGACATCGCTTTCTTCGTTCGCGCCGGTGTAGCGCGCATTGCTGGTGCTATCGATGCCGATGATCGCCGTCGGCGTGACGCCGAACGACCCGACGAGGTGCGTCTTGCCTTCCTTCATCGCGTCTTCGGAGAAGCTCGGGTTCGGATCGGTGGGGAAGAGGGGCGTGTCGACGCCGGCGGCAAGCGCGGAAAGAGGCAGGGCGCTGGAAGCCAGCAAAATGAGGGCAAGTGTACGGCGCATGGCGAATCCAATGAATTATGACAATTGTTTTCAACTAACACAGTCAATATGTGCGATGCAAATACCCCGGTTAACCGTAAGCGGTTTGCGGTGCATACGCGCCGCTTTCGTGCCGCGGCGTGTATTCGTGCCACAGTTGTGCGGGGTGTGCAGAGGGTTTTTGCCAAAATGGCGAAACGCGCAAATTGCCAATCGCGCGTCTTGTTACTTTTTGGCTGGCGCTCTAGTACGAAGGGCGAGAGGTGAGTCCGATGCGTATCCTGCTGACCAACGACGATGGTGTTGACGCCTACGGTATGACGGTGCTGCGCGAGATCGCCGCGCACCTGTCCGACGACGTCTGGGTCTGCGCGCCGCTGTACGAACAGTCGGGCAAGGGGCGGGGCATTACCCTGCACGATCCGCTGCGCGCGCATCGACTGGATGAGCGGACCTTTGCGGTCACCGGCACCCCTACCGACTGCGTGCAGATCGCCATTAACGACCTCATGCCCGCTGCGCCGGATCTGGTCTTGTCGGGTGTCAATCGCGGCTTCAATCTGGCGCAGGACGTCACGCTATCGGGGACGGTGGCGGGCGCGTTGCAGGGTATGAGCCTTGGCATTCCGTCTATCGCCCTGTCGCAGTGCCTCGATTTCGATCTGGACGTCGAGGCCCAGTGGGAGGCCGCTCGCGTCTACGGGGCGCCGGTCATTTCGTCTCTTCTGACAAAGGGTTGGGCGAAAAATCTGATCTTCAATATTAATTTCCCGGATTGCGACGACGAAGCCGTCACCGGCGTCGAAATGACCCGCCAGGGCTTCCGCGACCTGCATGATCTGCACGCGGTCAAGCGCGTCGATCCCCGCGGGCGGCCTTATTACTGGCTGGATTTTCACGGGCACGCCTGCGAACTTGTGGACGGCACCGACCTTAAGGCCGTCGCCGAAAACCGCATCTCGGTGACGCCGCTGCACCTCGATCTGACCCATTACGAGACGCTGCAAGCCTATAAGGGCGTGTTCGGCGGCGCAGCCCCAAAGCGCATTGTCGCCACCGAAGTGAAGCTGGAGACCGGCCGATGAGTGGGGAGCCTATGCCTGAAACGCGCATCGAACGCCTGCTGGCCACGTTGAAGGCGCAGGGCATCGATGACGAGAAGCTGCTGCACGCCATGGAATATACGCCGCGCGACCTGTTCGTGCCGGAACTGTTCCTCGACCGGTCGTGGGAAGATTCCGCCATCCCTATCGCAGCGGGTCAGACTATTTCCCAGCCCTATATCGTTGCCCTGATGACGCAGGCGCTGAAGCTGGAACCGCGTCACCGCGTGCTGGAGATCGGCACGGGGTCGGGCTATCAGACGGCGATCCTGTCGCGCCTGTGCCGCTATGTCTATACGATCGAGCGCTATCGCTCGCTGATGCTGGAGGCGGAAATCCGCCACAAGCGCCTGATGATGGAAAACATCATCTACCGTTTCGCCGACGGCTGGGACGGCTGGCCGGAACAGGCGCCATTCGATCGCATTCTCGTCACCGCCGCCTTGCCTGAAGAGCCTCTGCCGCTGCTGTCGCAACTCAAGCTCAGGGGGATCATGGTGGCGCCTCAGGGCCGCGGTTCGGTGCAGCGCCTGCTGCGCTATACGCGCACGGCGGAGGCCTATGAGGTTGAGGACCTGGGCGAGGTGCGTTTCGTGCCGCTGATCGAAGGCGTCGCCAAGGAAAGCTAAGAAATAAAAAGGCCCGCAGTAGCGGGCCTTTTCTGCATCAGTTTTCGTCCTTGTACGGGCTGGTACCGCCGCGCGCGATGAAGCGATCCACGGCCTGCTCCATCACCGGCAGGGGCACGGACCCCAGTTCCAGCACCGTATCATGGAAGGCGCGGATGTCGAACTTTTCACCTAAAGCGGCTTCGGCTTTGGCGCGCGACTTCCAGATCGACATTTCCCCCAGATAGTAGCTGAGCGCCTGACCCGGCCAGGCGATATAGCGATCGACCTCCGTGGTGATTTCGTGCTCTGAGAGCGCCGTATTGTCGCGCAGGAAGGCCAGCGCCTGATCGCGCGTCCAGCCCTTGGCGTGCATGCCTGTGTCCACCACCAGACGCGCGGCGCGCCACATCTGATAGCTCAACATACCGAAGCGCTCGTAGGGTGTCTGATACATGCCCATTTCGACGCCGAGACGTTCCGAATAGAGCGCCCAGCCTTCGCCATAGGCCGAGATGTAGACATTCTGGCGGAAGGCCGGCAGGCCCTTGTTTTCCATGGCCAACGGCATCTGGAAGGCGTGGCCCGGCGCGGATTCGTGCAGCGTCAGGGCCATGACAGAGTAAAGCGGGCGCGCCGGAAGATTATAGGTGTTGACCCAGTAACCGCCGGGACCGCCGCGGCCGCTGGTGTAGAAGGGGGCGATTTCCGGCGCCACCGGGATGATGGCGAAGCGCATACGCGGCAGGCGGCCGAAATACTGCCCCGCCTTACCGTCGAACATCTTGGCGGCCCAGGCGGAGCGGTCGAGCAGTTCCTGCGGCGTCTTGGCGTAGAATTGCGGATCGGTGCGCAGGAATGTCAGGAAGGCCTTCAGGTCGCCCTGAAATTTCACTTCCTTCATCACCGTGTCCATTTCGGCGCGGATCTTGGCGACTTCATCGAGACCGATCTGATGGATTTCGTCCGGTGTCGATTTCAGCGTCGTATATTCGCAGATCTGCGCCTGATAGAAGTTGCGGCCGTCCGGCAGATCGATGGCGGCGATCGAGGTCGTGGCCTTGGGCGTATATTCCGCATTGAGGAATTTCAGCACGCTCTGGTGCGCCGGAATGACGCTTTTCTCGATGGCGTCGAGACCCAGCTTTTTCAGCTCGGCCTGCTTGGCGGCGGGGATGGAGGCCGGGAAGGTCTTGAACGGTGCGTAAAAGGAGTTGGTCTCGCCCTTGGCGTCGATGACATTGGTCAGCGAGATGTCGCGTCCTTGCAGCGACACGCGCGGCAAGGTGAAGCCACGCTTCAGGCCGGCGCGCATATTGTCGACATTTTGCGCGAAATAGCGCGGCATGTCGTTCAGCGTCTTCACATAGTTGCGGTAGTCGGCCTCGGTGCGGAAGGTGCCGCCGGCGATATAGCCGAGATCGGCCCAGAAGGAGGTGTCGCCGGCCAGCGGACGCTCATAGAGCTTGTACACCTGTCCGTTGATCAGGGTCTCGATCTGGAAACGGTAGACACGGTAGTTATCGGCTTCGGTCTCTGACAGTTTGCGGGTGTCGATGGCATCGAGTTGTTTCAGAACGTCCTGCCAGTAGGCCAGTTTCTTGTCCTGAGCGGCTTTCGATACGTCGGGCAGGCCACCCCCGCGCTGATCGGCGGGCATGTCCTCATCGGCGGCCATCTGCTTGCCGCGCCATTCCCACTCAGTCTTGTAAATCGTCTCGAAGCGCGCCTGCACGGCTGGGTCGACTTCGGCGACAACGGGCAGGGCAGAGGCCGAAAGGACAAGAGAGAGGGCAGTGGCGCGCAGAAGGGCTTTCATCGAGTTCACTCTGTTAAACGAAGTAATTGATAAATGTATACCGTATAATTTTAAGGTCGCAACCCGCGACGGTCTCGCATCGTCTATTTCTTCATTGCCGATGACGGGCCTTATCCGAGACTGGGTGCTTTCCGGTTGCAGGACTGTGTTTCATGGTGTCTATAGACAGTATTTTGAGAGGATATTTCAATGGCTCATTCTATCCTGGTCGCCGGTGGCGCCGGCTATATAGGCTCGCAAACCTGCAAGATACTGGCGCAAAGTGGCTTTCAGCCCGTCACCATCGATAATCTGTCGACCGGTCACCGTGAGGCGGTGAAGTGGGGCCCGCTGATCGAGGCCGACATCCGTGACGGTGAGGCGGTGCGCAAGGCCATTGTCGATTACGATATCAAGGCGGCCATCCATTTCGCGGCCTTTTCGCTGGTCGGTGAGAGCACCAAGGACCCCGCCAAATACTACGACAACAATGTCGCGGCAGCGACGGCCTTTGCGTCGCACCTGATCGAAGGGGGCGTCAAGGCGCTGGTCTTTTCATCGACGGCGGCGGCCTATGGCGTGCCGCTTACGCGCCTGATTGCCGAGGACCACCCCAAGAAGCCGATCAACCCCTATGGCGACAGCAAGCTGGCCTTTGAAACGGCGCTGCACTGGCTGTCACAAGCCCACGACCTCCGCTATGTGGTGCTGCGTTACTTCAACGCGGCGGGCGCGGACCTTGAAGGCGAGGTCGGTGAAAGCCACAAGTGCGAAACCCACCTCATTCCGCTGATCTGTCAGGCGGCGCTGGGCACGGGCAAGGCCCTGACCGTGTTCGGCAACGACTACGACACCAAGGACGGCACGGCGATCCGCGACTATATCCATGTGGTCGATCTGGCCCATGCCCATGTCGAAGCGATCCGCTACCTTCTGAACGGCGGCAAGAGCGACGCCTTCAATGTCGGCACCGGCGAAGGCTTGACCGTTCTGGAGGTTATCAAGGCCACCGAAACGCTCACCGGCATGACTGTGCCGCACAGCATCGGTCCGCGCCGCGAAGGCGACCCGGAAATACTGGTGGCCGACGTGTCGAAAATCCGTTCGACCTTCGACTGGACGCCGCGTTATTCCGATGCCGAAACCATCATCCGCACGGCGGCGCAGTGGCAGAAGACGCGACCTTATTAAAGCGCTCACCTGTCAGGCGGCGTAGCGGCCGAGGGTGAGGTCGGCGGTTTCGATGTCGGGCGTCTTGCCGCTGATCAGGTCGGCCAGCACGCGGCCTGAACCGCACGACATGGTCCAGCCCAGCGTGCCGTGACCGCTATTGAGCCACAGATTGCTATAGCGTGTCGGTCCGATGATCGGCGTGCCGTCCGGCGTCATCGGGCGCAGGCCCGACCACAGGTTCGGATCGCTGAGGTCGCCTGCGCCGCCGAACAGGTCTTCAACCACATATTTCAACGTGTTTAACCGGGCTTCGGGCAGGTCTTTGGAGAAGCCGGCGATCTCGGCCATGCCCCCGACCCGAATGCGCGCCCCAAGGCGGGTGATGGCGACCTTATGCGCTTCATCCATCACGGTGGAGACGGGCGCGCGCGTCTCATCGATGATTGAAAGTGTCAGTGAATAGCCTTTGACCGGATAGACCGGCACGTCGAGACCCAACGGCTTCAGGAAGGCGGGGGTGTAACTGCCCAGCGCCGCAACGAACAGGTCGGCCTCGATATCGCCCTCTGAGGTCTGAACGGCCCTGATATGATCGCCCCCGCGGATCAGCCCGCGCATATCGACGCCGTAGCGGAAGATTACGCCCGCCGCCTCAGCTTTCTCCGCCAAGGTATTGGTAAATTTGAAACAATCGCCGGTCTCGTCATTGGGCAGGCGTAAGCCGCCGACGATCTTTTTTCTGGATGGTGCCAGTCCCGGTTCGGCGGCCACGCATCCCTCAACGTCGAGCAGCTCGAACGGCACGCTGCCATCCTTCAGCACCTGGATGTCCTTGGCGATGCCGTCGATCTGTTTCTGCGTGCGGAAAACCTCCAGCGTCCCTTGCGTACGCTCGTCGTAACGGATGCCGATATCCTGACGCAGCGCCATCAGGCAGTCGCGGCTATACTCGGCTATGCGCACCATGCGGCCCTTGTTGCGCTTATAGCTCTCGACATTACAGTTCATCAGCATCTGCCACATCCAGCGGACGGCCTGCGCGTCGAGATTGGGGCGGATGATCAGCGGCGCATGGGTCATGAACAGCCAGCGCAGGGCCTTTTGCGGTATGCCGGGCGCGGCCCACGGCGAGGAATAGCCGGGCGAAATCTCGCCGGCATTGGCGAAGGAGGTTTCCAGCGCCGGTCCCGGCTGGCGGTCGATGACAGTGACCTCATGCCCTGCCTGACGCAGATACCAGGCCGAGGTGACGCCGATGACACCCGCCCCCATAATGACGATCTTCATGCTTCAGGCCTCCGCCGGAATGAGGTGCCGGTGATAGCGCGGCCCCAACTGGGTCAGGATTTCGTAGGCGATGGTCCCCGCCGCCTCAGCCAATGCGTCGAGCGACTGATGCGCGCCGATCAGTTCGACGAAATCCCCGGCCTTCAGCGCGCCTTCGGGCAAGGCGTCGATATCGATAATGATCGAGTCCATCGACACACGGCCGATAAAGGGCAGGCGCACGCCATTGAAGTAAACCGCGCCCTGACCGCCCAGCCGACGGGGCAGCCCGTCGGCATAGCCCGCCGACAGCGTGGCCAGTCGCTTGGGGGCGTCGGTAACCACCGTGCCGCCATAGCCGATGCGCGTGCCCGCCGGGACGATGCGCGTCTGCACCACCGCCAGCTCAAGCGCGATGACCGGCTGCATCGGATTGGGGCGATCCACGTGCGGGGCCGCGCCATAGAGGGCGATACCGGGACGGCACAGGTCGGCGTGGTATTCCGCCCCCAGGAACAGGCCGCCCGAATTGGCGAAGCACAGCGGCGTGTCGGGGAAGAGGCGCGACGCCAGTTCGAAGGCTCCGAGCTGTTCGCCATTGGCCGGGTGGGCGGGTTCGTCGGCGCAGGCCAGGTGGCTCATCAGATAGTCGATGCGCAGGCCGTCCAGACGCTCCGGCGCGAGGGCCAGGGCTTTGAGATCGTCGGGCATGAAGCCCAGCCGCGACATGCCCGTGTCGACCTGCAACAGGGCAGGCAGGGTGGTCCCCCGTGCTTTCGCCGTGGCAGCCCAGGCGTCGAGCTGTTCAGGGCTGTTGAGCACGGGGATCAGACCGGCTTCGGCGGCGCGCGCCTCGCTGCCGGGGGCCAGGCCATTCAGCACATAAAGCGCGGCATCGGCGGGCAGAGGCGGGCGCAGTTCGAAGGCTTCGCGGGTCAGGGCGACGAAAAAGTGGCGGCAACCGGCGGCGTAAAGGGTTTCGCTCACCGCCGCGACACCCAGACCATAGGCGTCCGCCTTGACCACGGCGCTGACGGGCGTGGGCGCGGCCAGTCGGCGCAGCTTCAGGTAGTTGGCTTTCAGAGCGCCGAGATCGATGCGCAGGACGCCGCCCGCGCCGCCTTCCAAAGCCGCCTTCGCCAGTGCCTGATCCATGCCGTAGAACCTCCCGTGCAGAGGATGTCCAGCTTAGCGCAAGGATCGTCGAATGTTCGTGTTATTTTGTGTTATTCGTTCATATGTATGTCATATGCTGCAACAAATGTGTGTTCCGCGAAAGGATGTGTCATGCGCAGTCTCGATGCGGTCGACCGCAACCTTATCCGGCTTCTGAGATTAAACGCCCGGATGAGCAATGCGAAACTGGCGGCCGAGGTGGGGCTGTCGCCGTCGGCCTGCCTGCGACGGATTCAGTTGCTGGAAAAGAGCGGTGTCATCCGGGGCTATACGGCTCTGATCGGTGAGGAGGTTGAGGGCGAGCCTATCGCCGTCATCATCCGCATCTCGCTGGAGCGCCAGAGCGAGGGCACGCTCAGACGCTTCGAGGCGGCGGTGCGCCGCTATCCCGAAATTCGCGAATGCCTGCTGATGACGGGCGACGCCGACTATGTGCTTCGGGTGGACATCGCCGATGCGCGCGAATTCGAGCGCATCCACACCGAGGTGCTGTCCAAGCTTCCCGGCGTGCAGCGTATCCATTCCAGCTTTTCGATCCGCAATGTGCTCGCAAGAGCCGTCTGATTATTTCGGTGCCTTGAGACGCGCGTCGGTGGGGGCGTCGCGATCGACCGTCAGCCAGCCGTCGGCGCCGATCTTCAGTTCGGCGACCTGAATGACGGTGCGCTGGCCGAATTTGGGGTCGGCGACGGCTTCGGGGGCCTTGTACTGGTGCACGAAATAGTAGATCAGCGCGCGGCCGTCATTGACCACCACGTCCGGATGCTGCCCTTTGTCGTTGTCGGTCGGTTGGCTGCCCGGTTGTTCGAGGATGCGGTTCGGCTGCGGGGTCCAGGTCTTGAGGTCGTCTGAGCGCAGGACCATCAGGCCCTTCCACACATCGGCGATCATCCAGTAGTGGTCCCCGAACTGAAACACCTTCGGGCCTTCGGCATTGGTGTCGATGACCGGATCGGGCTGACGCACCCATGAGATCAGATCCGGGCTTTCGAGTGCGAACAGGCGGCTGCCCTTGCGCTCGTCCTTGAACCACAGGCGATAGACGCCGTCCTTCCTGATGACGCTGGCGTCGATGGCGCGGTCGGTGCCCAGTTCTAACCGCTCACCGCAGTTCCAGGTCTTCAGGTCCGAACTGGTCAGGTGGACGATGAAACGCCCGGCCTTCCAGTCCTTGAATACGCCCGGCACGACGGTCAGCCACATATGGTAGGTGCCGTTATCTTCATAAAGTTCCGGGGCCCACAGCGTCTCGCCCGTGCACGACAGCGGGATGTTGGCGGTGCCCTGATAGGACCATTTCACGCCGTCTTTCGAGGCAGCGACGCCGATGGGCGTGCCGTGCACCCAAGATACGTCGCCATCCGGGGTCTTCAGGGTGGCGCGACGGTTGGTGTAGAACATCTTCCAGTCCTTCGCCGCCGTGTCGTAGACGATGGAGGCGTCCGCCGCGCCGTCATAGACCGGGTCGCGGTAGAGGGGCTTGGGGGCGTAGCCCTGTGCCTGCGTGGCGCGCTTTTCCATCACGGCGCAGCCGCCGAATGACAAGGCGGCGAGGGCGAGGCAGAGAACCTTTTTCATCGGACGTTCCTTTTATGTATTTGTCCGACTTATAGAGCAATTTCATGCAATTCCAAACAGTATCGCTCAAAAAAGATTGCCTGCCGTGGGTTACGGCAGGCGCTGAAGGGCGTATGGGGGAGATCAGGCGCCGACGGCAATCTTACGGTCGCGGCCGATCAGATGATCGACGCTGTAGAGACCGCCGCCGAACGTCGCGGCGTAGAGGAACCCGCCGGCGATCGATATATTCTTCATGAAGTGGATGAACTGATTTTGGTCAGCGAGTTGATTATGGAAGAAGACCGCCGTGGCCAGAGTGAAGGCGGCGAGCGCCAGCGACACCAGACGGGTCTGATAACCGACGAGGAAGATCAGGCCGCCGATGATTTCCACGGCCACCGCGCCGATATAGGCGACTTCGGGCAGGGGCAGGCCGACCGAGGCGATATAGCCGATGGTGCCGGCGGGGGCGGCCAGCTTCGACAGGCCGGACAGGATGAAGATGGCGGCGATCAGGACGCGGGCCAGGGCAGGGGTAGCGGCTTCAAGTTTGGACATGACACAGGTTCCTTTGAAGAGGTCAGGGTTGACGGCCTGTGTTGTCAGGTCGTTGACGGATAGATAGCCGTAACGATGGTGTTCCAGTAGTGTGCTTAGGTATAATTCAGCGTTGCTAAAATCGGAACGACGGTATCTCACCTTTACGGCGTGACAGTTCCAGTCGCTAATTATATTACTTAAATCAGAAGCCAGACTGTCTCCAGACTGGCCGCCGTCAACAGGGGATGCCCATGCCGACCTTCCAACCCGATCGCCGCACCTTCATCGCCCTGCTGGGGTCGGCTGCGGCCACGCCGACGGCGTTATATGCGGCGTCTTCGCCTGAAAGCCCGGCGCGCGAGGGGACGGTGTCTCTGGCCGGCAAGTGGCGCTTCGCGCTCGATCATAACGACATCGGGCTGGCCGATTACTGGTTCAACAAAACCATGCCGTCCGACCTGCAAATCCGCCTGCCGGGCATTTTGCAGACGCAGGGCTACGGCAATGAGATCGAGGCCGAGACGCAGTTCGTCGCCGCCCTGCCGCGCGACATGCGCTGGTATCTGCTGCCGCAGTACAAACCCTATACTCAGCCCGGCAATATCAAGGTGCCCTATCTGTCGCAGCCGGTGCGGCACTATCTGGGCGTCGCCTGGTATCAGCGCGATATCGAAATCCCCGAAGCCTGGGCGGGCAAGCGCATCGCGCTGCATCTGGAGCGTACGCGCTGGCGCACCGACATCTATGTCGGCAATAAACTGGCCGGCTCCAGCCGCTCACTGGTCGCGCCGCACGAGGCCGACCTGGGGATATTGAAGCCCGGCACGCACCGCCTGTCGCTGCGTATCGATAACCGGATGCAGGAGCCGGTCTATCGCCCTGATGGCCATGCGGTGTCGGATGGCGAAGGCTCGACGTGGAACGGCGTGGTCGGGCGCATCGAACTGTCGGCGACGTCGCCCGTGTGGATCGACGACGCGCAGGTCTTCCCTGATCTCACCAGAAAGTCGGCGCAGGTGCGCGTGAAGATCGGCAACCTGACCGGAAAGGCCGGATCGGGGACGCTGAGCGTCGGCAAGGTCTCGGTTCCGGTGACGTGGACCGTCGAGGGCGGTGTGGCGGCTATCGACGTGCCCATGCCGGACGCGAAACCGTGGTCGGAATTCACCCCGGTCCTGCAAAAGCTCACCGTCGCGCTGATCGGTACGGACGCTGACAACAGGCGTGACCTGACCTTCGGTATGCGCGAGGTCCGCACCGAAGGCCGTCAGATTCTGATCAATGGCGAGCGCTTGGACTTTCGCGCCACCCATGACGGCGGCGGCTTCCCGCTGACCGGATATCCAGCCACCGATGTCGAGACGTGGAAGCGCATCATTGCGATCTGTAAGGACTGGGGCTTTAACGGGATGCGCTTCCATTCGTGGTGCCCGCCCGAAGCGGCCTTCACGGCGGCCGACGAACTGGGCTTCTACTTGCAACCCGAATGCGGCATGTGGAACAATTTCGATCCGGGCCGCAAGATGCTGGCCGTGCTGCATGACGAGACGGAACGCCTGCTCAAGGCCTATGGCAATCACCCGTCCTTCATCATGCTGGCGGCGTCGAACGAACCGGCCGGGCAATATCCGCAGCAACTGTCTGAATGGGATTTGAAGTGGCGCAAGGCCGATCCGCGCCGTCTCTATGCCGACGGCATCGGACGCTTTTCACCGCCGCCGGGCGGCCCCGGCACGCCCTATGCTTCGGATTTTCTGGGTACGATCCGCGGGCGCGGTCCCGGCGGCTGGTTCGGCGAGGACTACGAAAAGGCCCTGACCGACTCCACCGGCAATGCCGACATTCCGTGCATCGCGCACGAGGTCGGCCAATGGTGCGCCTATCCCGACTTCGGCATCATCGACAAGTTTTCGGGCAAGGGTAAATACGACGCCTTCCCGCAAGGCATAGGCTGGGGCGATCGCGCCTATATGGTGCCGGGCAATTACGAGATCATGCGCGATTCCGCGCAAGCGCACGGGCTTTTGAGCCTTAACAAAGAATTGGCCCACGCTTCCGGACGTTTTCAGGTCGCCTGCTATAAGGAAGAGATCGAGGCCAATTTGCGCACGCCCTCCTATTCGGGCTTTCACCTGCTCGACCTGCACGACTATCTGGGGCAGGGCGGGGCGCTGATGGGCCTGCTTGACGCCTTCTGGGAAGAAAAGGGCTACGTCACCGCCGAAGAGTTCCGCCAATTCTGCAACACCACCGTGCCGCTGGTGCGTCTTAAGGATCGCGTCTTCACTTCGGACAAGACGCTGAGCGCCGAGGCCGAACTGGCGCATTTCGGGCCCAAGGCTCTGGCATCGGTGACGCCGGTCTGGCGTATTTTAGATGCCGCCGGTAAGACGGTCCTGTCGGGCAGCCTGCCCAAGCGCGCCGCCCCGCGCGGCAAGAATCTGAAGCTCGGCACCATCACCGCCGATCTGTCGAAGCTGAAAAGCCCGGCGGCCTACAGGCTGGTGCTGGAACTGAAAGGCACGACCTTCCGCAATCAGTGGCCCTTCTGGGTCTATCCGGCGACGGTGAGCACCGCTACGCCGCCGGGCGTGATCGTCACCGCCGACTGGACCGAGGCCAAAAGCGCGCTGGCCAAGGGCGGGCGCGTGCTGTTCCTGTCCGGCAATCCGGCCAAACCCAATCCCGATCTGGGCCTGACCACCGTGCCGATCTTCTGGAACCGGCTGATGAACCCCAGCCGGGCGTGGATGCTGGGTCTTCTGTGCGATACGGCCCACCCGGCGCTGGCCGGCTTCCCGACGCAGGCCAATTGCGACTGGCAGTGGGTCGATCTGTTGGGCAAGACCACGGCGATGAATGTCGAGGCCCTGCCCGTGGACCTCAAGCCTGTCGTGCTGCCGATCAACGACTGGAACCGTAATCTGCGTCTGGCCATGCTGTTCGAGTGCAGGGTCGGTGATGGCCGCCTGATGGCCACGGCCTTCGACCTGACCGAGGCCGGGGTGGCGGGTCACGCCGGTGGGCCGTCGCTGCGCCAGTCGGTGCTGAACTATATGGCCTCGGAACGTTTTGCGCCTGAGACGACGCTGACGATCGAGTCGCTGGATGCGTGGATGGCCGGGCGCCATAGCGCACCGGCCACCGTCATCACGCCGCCGGCCACAACCGATGTGGTCGATCCGGGGCAGATCAAGCCCAAAACTTAGGAAAGCGTCTCTCCTCCCCATGCCTTCGGCACAGGGAGGAGTTTTTAGACCTGCCACTCGCCGCCCAGAGCGCGGATCAGGCGCACCGTCGCCTGATACTGCTGGGCGCGGACCTGAAGATCCTGACGGCGGATGCGCAGATAGGAGCGCTGGGTATCCAGCACTTCGAGCTGCGACACATAGCCGTGCCTGTAGCGCGATTCCGACAGATCCAGCGCGCGTCGCGCCGCCGCCAGAGCCGCGGCCTGGGTCTGGGCTTCGCCGTTTAGCCCGTCGATGTCCGACAGGGCGTTTTCGACGTCGCCAAAGGCCACCAGCACGCCCTGACGATACTGGGCGAAGGCGATGGCCAAATCGCCGCGCGCCAGTTCGACGCCGGCCTTGCGTTGACCGCCGTCGAAGATGGCCTGCGCCAGAATGCCGGTGAGAGACCAGTTTTTGGCCGCTTCGGAAAAGACGTCCGACAGTTCGTTCGACGCGCCGCCCGCCGTGGTGGTCAGGTTGAGGCGCGGGAACCAGGCGGCCCTGGCGATGCCGACGCGCTTTTGCGCGGCTTCCATGGCCTTTTCGGCGGCGGCCACATCGGGACGGCGCGCCAGAAGCTCGGATGGCAGACCCGCCGGGATCAGGGGCACGGCTCCGGCCCACGGCTGAGCGTCCCATGCCTTGGCCTCGATGCGGAAGGTCGAGGGGAGGTCGCCGACCAGCAGGCTCAGGGCGTTTTCGACCTGCGCGCGCTGACGGTCGAGCGCCTTGAGTTCGGCTTCGGTCGTGGCGACCTCGGTCTGCAGGCGCACGACGTCCAGTTCGGCGACATCACCGGCCTCGTAGCGGCGCTGGGTGACGCCCAGCGTGCCCTGATAGGCCTCCAGCGTCTCGGCGACGATGGCGCGGTCCTCATCGAGGGCGCGCAGGGCGAAGTAGGTCTCCGCCACCGCACCCTGAACGAGCAGTTGCGCCCATTTGGCATTGTCCTCGGCGGCCGAGGCTTCGAGCTTGGCGGCCTGTGTTGCCTTCGACAGACGGCCCGACAGGTCGACTTCGTAACCGAGGTCGAGACCCGCCGCGTGCAGGGTCGACGCCTTTGGGTACTGGCCTGTTTCCGCCGCGCGCGACGATTGCAGCCCGGCATTGACCTGCGGCAGTTGCACGGCGCGGGCCTGACGGATCAGGGCGCGGGCCTGCTGCACGCGGGCGGCGGCGATGGCCACGTCCGTATTGCGGGTCATGGCGCGGGCTTCGAGATCGTCGAGCACCGGATCACCGAAGATCAGCCAGAAGGCGTCGGCCTTCTGGGCCAGAGGCGGCGCGGTGGTCTCGGTCGTCGACGGGGCCTTGAAGGCGGCCGGGGCGGTGAGCCCGGCATCCTTCGTCAGCGGTTCGGTGGCGCAGCCGGTCAGCAGAAGGGCGGCGAAGGTTAAGGGGATCAGGGGTTTAAAGTGAGACATTAATGTGCCTCCGGGTTTGAGTTCAGCGTCGCGGTCGTCGGCGCGGTGCCGATGACTTCGTGGCCGGACTCGTCGGGGTGGGTATGAGCCTTGAGCGGACGGTTGCCGGTCAGGGCGCGCAGCGTGACGTAGAAGACGGGGGTCAGGAACAGGCCGAAGACGGTGGCTCCGATCATGCCGGCGAACACGGCCACGCCCATGGCGTGACGCATTTCCGCCCCGGCCCCGTGGGCCAGCACCAGGGGAAGAACGCCCATAATGAAAGCGATCGAGGTCATCAGGATCGGGCGCAGGCGCAAGCGGCTGGCCTCGATGGCGGCCTCCAGCGGTTTGCGACCGGCCAGTTCCAGTTCGCGGGCGAACTCCACGATCAGGATGGCGTTCTTGGCCGACAGCCCCACCAGAACGAACAGGCCGATCTGGGTGAAGATATTGTTGTCGCCTCCTGAAATCCACACGCCGGTGATGGCGGCGAGCAGACCCATGGGAACGATCAGCAGGATCGAGATGGGCAGGACCAGACTTTCATACTGCGCCGCCAGCACGAGGAAGACGAGCAGGATGACCAGCGGGAAGATGATGGCCGACGAGTCGCCCGCCAGAATCTGCTGATAGGTCAGGTCGGTCCATTCGTACTCGATGCCGGGGGGCAGGACTTCGGCGGCGATCCTGGCGGCGGCCGCTTCGGCCTGACCGGACGAGAATCCAGGCGCCGGTCCACCGTTGATGTCGGCGGCCAGATAGCCGTTATAGCGGGTGGCGTTCACCGGCCCGAAGGACGGCTCGACCTTGAGCAGGGCCGACAGCGGGATCATCTCGCCGGTGTTGGAGCGAACCTTGAGCTGACCGATGTCTTCCGGACGGGCGCGGTAGGGCGCGTCGGCCTGAAGGCGGACCGAATAGGTGCGGCCGAACTTGTTGAAGTCGTTGACGTACATCGAGCCGAGGTAGATCTGCATGGTGTCGAAGACATCCTGCACATTGACCCCGAGCTGACGGGCCTTGACGCGATCGATGTCGGTATAGACCTGGGGCACATTGATCTGATAGTTCGAGAAGACACCGGCCAGTTCCTTGGTCTGATAGGCCTTGGCGACGAAGGCCTTGGTGGCCTGATCGAGCGCCTCGGGCCCAAGCGCGCCGCGGTCCTGAAGCTGCAGCTTGAAGCCGCCCGTGGTGCCGAGGCCGAGGATCGGCGGCGGCGGGAAGACGACGACATAGGCGTCGCCGATACCCATGAACTTCTGGTTCAGCGCACCGGCGATGGTGCCGGCGTCGAGGTGGTTCTTGCCGCGTTCCTCGAAGGAGTCGAGCGCCAGGAAGACGACGGCCGAGTTGGAGGCCAGGGTAAAGCCGTTGATCGACAGGCCGGGGAAGGAGAGGGCGTCTTTCACGCCGTCCTGCTTCATGGCGATGTCGGTCATGGCGCGGGCGACGGCCTCGGTGCGGTCCAGCGTAGCCCCTTCGGGAAGCTGCACCATGCCGACCAGATACTGCTTGTCCTGCGCCGGGATGAAGCCGGTCGGGACGGTCTTGAACATGAACATGGTCGCGGCGACCAGCACGGCGTAGAGACCGAGCATGAGCGCCTTGCGCGAGATGATGCCGCCCAGACCCTTGCCATAGTTTTCCGACGAGCGGTTGAAGAAGCGGTTGAACAGGCGGAAGAAGCCGCCCAGCCACTTGTCCATGAAGCGCGTCAGGCCGTCCTTTTTGGCGTGATGGTCCTTGAGCAGGAGCGCCGCCAGGGCCGGAGAGAGGGTCAGCGAGTTGATCGCCGAAATCACCGTCGAAATGGCGATGGTCAGCGAGAACTGACGGTAGAACTGACCCGACAGGCCGGTGATGAAGGCCAGCGGCACGAAGACGGCGACCAGCACCAGCGCGATGGCGATGATGGGACCGGAGACTTCGCGCATGGCCTGATAGGTGGCCTCCTTGGGCGACTTGCCGGCTTCGATATTGCGTTCGACGTTTTCGACGACGACGATGGCGTCATCGACGACGATACCGATGGCCAGAACGAGGCCGAACAGGGTGAGCGCGTTGATGGAGAAGCCGAAGGCGTGCATCACCGCGAAGGTGCCGATCACCGACACCGGCACGGCCAGCAGCGGGATGATCGAGGCGCGCCAGGTCTGAAGGAAGACGATGACGACGATGACGACGAGGATGATGGCTTCGAGCAGGGTGTGAATGACCGAGTCGATCGATTCCTGCACATACTCGGTGGTGTCGTAGGCGATGCGGTATTCGACGCCTTCGGGCATGGTCTTTTGCAGTTCGGCCATCGCCTTCTTGACGTCGGCGGAGACCTTCAGCGAGTTGGCCCCGGCCTGTTCGAAGATGGGGATGCCGACGGCCTTCTGGTTGTTCAGCAGAGAGCGCAGCGAATAGTCGGCGGCCCCCAGCTCGATGCGCGCGATGTCGCCCAGATAGGTGACGGCGCCGCCTTCGGAGCGGACGATGATGTTGCGGAAGTCTTCTTCGGTCTTCAGGCGGCCCTGAGCGTTGACCGACATCTGAAGGGTGATGTCCGGCTGTCCGGGCGACGCGCCGACGATGCCGGCGGCGGCCTGCACGTTTTCACCGCGCACGGCATTGGCGACGTCCGAAGCCGAAAGACCGCGCTCGGCAACCTTTTGCGGATCGAGCCAGATGCGCATGGAATATTCGCCGCCGCCGAACATCTGGATCGGGGCGACGCCTTCGATCTTCTGAAGGCGGTCCTTGACGTGGATCAGGGCGTAGTTGCGCAGATAGTTTTCGTCATAGCGACCGTTGGGCGAGACGAGGTGCACGACCAGCGGCAGGGAGGACTGGCTCTTCTGCGTGGTCACGCCCAGCGCGCGTACGTCGGCCGGCAGACGGGCTTCGGCCTGCGACACGCGGTTCTGGACCATCTGCTGGGCCAGGTCGGGATTGGTGCCGAGCTTGAAGGTCAGGGTGAGGGTCATCTGACCGTCGGAGGTCGAGGCCGAGGACATGTAGATCATGTCTTCGGTGCCGGTGATGGCTTCCTCGATCGGGGTGGCGACGGTTTCGGCGATGACGGCGGGGCTGGCGCCCGGATAGACGGCGCGCACCACCACCTGCGGCGGCACGACTTCGGGATATTCCGAGACGGGCAGGGTGCGCAGGCTGAGGAGCCCGAACACCACGATGAGCAGCGACAGGACACCGGCGAAGATCGGCCTGTCGATGAAGAATTTTGAGAGGTTCATGGCATGGCCCTTTGGGCATCATGAGGGTTGAGCGACCCTCTCCTCCCTGCGAAGTGGGGAGGTGGCAGCCCGCAGGGCTGACGGAGGGGGTAGTTGAAATGGCCGAACGCGATGAAGCGGTGAAAATACCCCTCCACCGCTTCGCGGTCCCCCTCCCCACTACGTAGGGAGGAGACGTCGCGTTACACGTTCGGCTTGGGCGTGGCGTCGATGACGGGTTTAAGCGCGACCAGTTGCGGCGCGACGACCGTGCCGGGACGCAGGGCCTGAAGCCCCGACATCACCACGCGGTCACCGGGCTTGAGACCGGCGGTGACGACCTTCTGGCCGTCGATCGTGCCGCCGAGCTGGACTTCGCGGTATTCCACCGCATTGCCCTTGCCCACCACATAGACGAAGCGCTTCGACTGATCGGTGCCGACGGCGACCTCGCTGATGAGAATGGCCGGCTTGGCGGCCGCCTCACCCAGCTTGACGCGGACGAACTGACCGGGGATCAGCTTGCCATCGGCATTGGCGAAGACGGCGCGGGCGCGGACCGTGCCCGACTGGCTGTCGAACTGGTTGTCGATCAGTTGCAGATGACCGTTCAGCGGCTCTGCGCCGTCATCCAGTTCCAGCTTCACCGGCACCTTTTCGAAATTGGCGCCGTTGAGGTCGGCCAGCGTGCGGTTGATCACCTCTTCATTGGCGTCGAAGCTGGCATAGATGGGCGACACCGACACCAGAGTGGTCAGGACCGCCGAACCGGGGCCCGAAGCGACGAGGTTGCCCTGGGTGACCTCGATGCGACCGACGCGGCCCGAAACCGGGGCGCGGACCTGCGTGTAGGAGAGGTTGAGATTGGCCGATTGCAACACGGCCTGAGCGGCGGCGAGGTCGGCTTCGGCGCTACGGAGACTGTTTATGCGGGTTTCAGCTTCGGATTGCGAGATGGCCCGCTCACTCAGGAGGCGCTCGGCGCGGGCGTTTTCCGAACGCGCCAGCGTCAGGCGGGCTTCGGCGGCCTGAACCTGAGCGCGGGCGCGGGCGACTTCGGCGGCGTAAGGGGCCGGGTCGATGGTCATCAGAAGTTGGCCTTCCTTGACGAAGGCGCCTTCGCGGAAGTGGATGGCCTTCACGGCGCCCGAAACGCGCGAGCGGATTTCGACGCGCTCGACGGCTTCGAGACGGCCGGAGAAGGAGTCCCAGCCGCTGACGGTCTGCTCTTCGACCAGAGCCACCTTGACCGGAATGGCCTGTGGCGCGGCCGGAGCCGCCTGTTCGGAGGCATTGGAGGTCACGGCGTAGATGCCGAACGCGCCGATGGCGAGCGTGGCGATGGCGGCGGCGGTAAGAAGGGTCTGGCGCGGGGCGCGCTTATAGATATCGGACGGAGTCAACATGCGGGTCACCTTCGGGGAGAAAGGGATAAAAAGGGAAGCGGCGCCGGAAACAGCCCTTGAACCAGAGCCGCTGAGGTCCATTTATGTACTGTTTCGCAAATTAATAGGGGCTAAGGCAAATTTTTGTGCGAATTGGTACAAAAATTTGTCAGCAGTCGTGAAAAGGTGGCGAAATCTTATTCCCTGACCGCTTAGATGGCGTGAGAGATATGACATCTGCGTGTCATATTAAAGCGCGTCCGAATATCGTATATTAATCAAGCTATTACTAAGCTTCTGTGTGCGGTATCCGTGTGCTCTGTGTCCCCGTTGTGTCCCTCGAAATTCTGCGTTTTGGCTTCAGAATTCACTCGCTCGAACGCGGCATCAAGGAATGAGGATGTGTCCACATAGATTTTGAGCATGGTCTCGACGGTGTCTTCTGACCATCCCACGATTGCAGCGATCTCCGAGTTTCGGTAGCCGCTCTTGTAGAAGTTGGTTACCGCCGTCCCTCTGAAGTCGTGGAAGTGCTTGCCGGAAATCCCTGCCATCTTCTTGAACCGATAGAAGCGAGACCCAAAACCGTTTGCGGTCCAGGGGTTCCCATAGCCGTTCAAGACGACATACTCACTATGACCGGAATAGGTGGCACACTCTTGTAAAACCTTCCGGCATTCCTCGGTGATCGGTGGGAATGCGAAACGCTTTCGCTTGGAGGTTTTGATCGCCACCTTCGTTGCCCGAACGTTTTCCCATTTCAGGTTTAGGATGTCGCCCATCCGAAGACCGAGGTGACACGCCAGGTCCACAACGCGCATGACGTTGGGAGGGGTCGAGTCCCGGAGAACTTCGATGTCTTCGGGCGTCCAGATGATGTGGGATCGATCCGCGCGGTGGATACTGGCTATCCCGCGGGTCGGCTGAGCATCACAGATGCCTCTTGCCAGAAGCCACTTAAAGAAGATCGACACAATCTGGATTTTGTCGTCTGCGGCTTTGGGAGTGTGTTGGGACTCGTCGCGCCATTCAGCGAGATCGACCTTGATGTCAAGGCGAGAGAACATCGGCAGAGTGTAGTGACCGAAGGCGTCAGTGAACTTCTTCAGCAGACGCGTATAGTTAGCTTGGGTCAGGATGTTCAGGTTGGTGAACTCCGGCGATGCTTTGTATCTCTCGACCAGAGTTGGGATGTCTTGCGTGTCGCTAACCGCACGCTTCACAAGCTTTAAGGCAATTTCTTTGGTGCGACCGGTTGCCTTGTTGAGTAGTGAACCGCCTTTTTTGTCATACAGATAGGCGTCAAACTGGTTTTCATTTCGTTTTACAACTTTGTGATACACGGCGTGCATTCCTTGCTTGTTGGAACGCATCTTCATAATCATTAACCGGTGAGGAAGTCAATATTCTGAAACCGCCATCATTATTGAATATTACTTCAGTAATGGGAATATTTGCTAGTTTCAGAATGTCTAGTGCTTTCGTGAGTGAGTATGCTCTGGCCATGCGAATAGACACCCCTCACTGGCTGGCGAGGGGTGTTCCTTTGTTACGCTCGTACTTGCTGAAGGGTCTCGACCGCTTTCTTGATCTTCTCGGTCGGGACGGTGGCGTCATCGACGCTCAGGAGGCGGTTGCCTTGTTGTTCGAGAGCGAGGGCGCCGGCGAACAGCTTCTCGACCTCGTAGTTGACCAGCTCGCCGATCTTGGTCTGGGTCTTGCTGGCCTTCTTCATCTGCTGAAGGTCGAGCAGTTCCCGGATTTTCAGGACCAGCTCTTCGACCCGGACTTCCAGCTTCCAGCACAGGTCTTCGAACTTGCTCTGGCTGGCCTTCAGGGACTTGATCTGGGTGAAGGAGTCGGTCGGTTTGGTGCGGAGAACCGCGACGCCCGCCAGGCCAGCGAAGATGATCGCTGCGAACGGGAGTAGGGATGTGTTCATGTATTGCCTCTGTTTTGATTGTCTCGCACGTTGTAAGTAAGTGCTGACTTATAATTATCCTCAAAAGAGAACACCGTCAACCGAAATTGAGCGGCGTTCCCTGGATTAAAGCGAAGTGCCTGCTGGCTTTTTCGCTTTCATGGCGTTGAGCGTCCGATTGAAATCGGTGCTCAGGAACGCAGGGTGAGCGGAGCATAGCTCATTGGCGATGGCTCCGCATGTGATGTGGGCGACGATGCGATAGCGCCCATTCCCAAGCGGCTCCTTCAGGATGTTCGCTTGGATGCCGGAGTCGGCTGAATTGTAGGTCGAGATTTGAACGTCGGTCTTGGTCTGGATCTTGTAGCTGGCGTTCTTCACCACCCAGACCTCAGCCATCTCCCACATGTCCCGGCACTCGGTGGCGGTTTCACAGACCGGGATGGTGGTCTGGTATTCGGTCCACGCAGCGGCGCGGTCCTCTTGAAACTGGGCCGACACGCAGCCGGCGAGGGGTATCAGCGCGGTCAGCGCCAGCAGTTGTTTTAACATTCATCACCTGATTTGGTTGTTGGTGAATGTTAACCGCGCGTTAAGACCCCAGCAAGCTCCATCCACAGCTGAAATTGTGGGTTATTTCTACCCGCCTACACAAGCGCTCCGGAGAGGTAGGATTGCTTGTTTAGTCTTCTGCGCATCTCATGCGCTAAACCGCGTTTATCCTTCTCTTCCTTGCCGTAATCGTAGCCTTTTCCGCCGTCCTTCAGGTTATAGAGGTCGAGCGACGTGAAGCCGATGATCTCGTGCTTGATCTTCAGATTATCGAGAACCTGAGAGAAGCCCCAAGCGGACTCGATCGCCGTTCTGCATTTCTGGCCGTGCATGGAGCCGGAGAGGTCTATCAGCAGCGTCACAGCCACAGCTTTGGACTCATGGACGTGTTTGCGGCGGAAGACACGATCGTCGCCGGTGGAGAGACGGTGCAGCGAAGGCGAACTCAAGCGACCGCTACGATGACCGGGGACATAGTAGGATTGCGAGCGGGCGGCCATGATCGCATCAGTTTCCTTCGCCCATACGTCCTTGATGAGGTAATCGCGCAGAGCGGCGAGGTTGATCGCAGCGCCACGGAATTCCTTCGACATCTGGATCTCGATCCGGCAGTCCTCGACGATATTCGTCATGACGTGATGGCGGTTGCGCTTCTTCGAGCGCGGGTCTTCCGGAGAGTGGTTCGACGTGGTGAAGAGAGCGTGGGCGACTTCGTGGTCGAGGAAGCCTTGCAGCGCGGTCATGAACTCCGGCGTCGGGTTGTCCGGGATGATCGGCAGGTTGATCAGGATCGGCTTACCGGTGACGAGGTCGAACCTGCAGTAGGCTTGCGAACCCCGCTGGGTGACTTGGATGCTGTTCTTAGCGAGGAGACGGACGGTCTTTACGATCGCCTCTCTGATCTCCGCTGCTTTGAGCATGGTTTGGTGTGACATAGTGAGCCTCTGTTTTGCGTGTCTTTGCGACATTATAAGTCAGTGCTTACTTATTAGCAGAGCGCTAACACGCATTCAAGCGGCGTATCGAGAGGTATGTCAGGAAAATAAAAAAGCCACAGTCGCTGGGACTGTGGCTTGAGGTTGGGTAAGCAACACTGTGTAGCGAAGGCTGTTACGCGGCTTGCGGAGCGGCTTTCAGCGCCGCATCACGGGCGCCGGGGTGAGCAATGACGGCTGCGATGGCTTCGATCGTTTCGTCGTTGAGGTCGTCCGGGATGCTGCCTTTTGTGCGAACGGCGCGGATGAAGCTCAGTTCAGGACCACGGACCAGGCGCTCATTGAGTGTCTGCAGCACTCGGTTACCGTCTTCCTTCTCGCCCATGTATGCTTCGAACCAGAAACCCATCAGCATGGCTATGTCGAGGTTTAGGACACGAGAGAAGTCCGGGATCTTTTCCAGAGGGATCTTCATCTTGCCCGTGCGGATCATCGACAAAACGTTGGAGGTCTTGAAACCGATGTCTTTGGCAATCCTGTCAATGGTCCGACCTTGAGCCAGATGATCCCAGTTCTTGTTCAGGAACTCGGCGAAGGCCATGCCGGCGCCGGTCTTTGGTGCGATTTGAGGGCGTCCTTTGGCGGAGGTATCGTTCATTCTTATCTCTGTGAGTGCTGCTTTTTCTAGTGTGACAAATCAGTCAGTCCTTACTGACAAAGCGACATTACGTTTACGCGCACGGTATGTCAACCAAA
The DNA here is from genome assembly GCF_020535245.1 of Asticcacaulis sp. AND118. Taxonomy (GTDB): domain Bacteria; phylum Pseudomonadota; class Alphaproteobacteria; order Caulobacterales; family Caulobacteraceae; genus Asticcacaulis. The sequence goes on from NZ_CP084911.1 coordinate 796,344, forward strand.
TGATCTCTGGCTTATCGAATAAGTAGCAGAAGCACGCTTTACCATTAACTGACGATTAACCTCAGTGAGTATTGGAAAGGTATTAAAATACTCCCCAGTCGGCATCGGCAGCGTAGAATTCGGCTTTGAGCTTGTTCTCCGACTCTCTTTCCTCTGGGGAAAGTGTAATTTCGGGTTCATAACTCTCGGTTGCTTTACTCGCTCCGGCGATGAACTGGACCGTCGCATAGTTGCGGTGATTTCTTACCAGAAATGGGTTGCTGATCTTATCCTTTACCCATACGGGATATTGATATGCTTTTTCGATATGAGACCAGAGTTCTTGAGGCGTATCGCACTCGGAAATAAATGCGGCAACACCGCCCCAAACGCCGCCGGTGACGGTCTTGGTGGGCGACTTCATGAACAACTCGACATCTTTAACGTCCCGAATTGCCTCGGCAAATTGGCGTGGGGTCCACATATTGCCGTTATCGTTGTCCCAGCGCTTTTCGAACGTCTTAGGACGAGTCGCATCCTGTTTCACATATCGAAGAGTCACTGCGCCCTGAAGCGCGTAAATGGCGATTACGATTTCGCCATCTCTATAGTAGACGTATACCGCCTTCTTTTCTTTGGTTTGCACTAAAACATTCCCCAGGTCGGGTCAGATTGAACGGAAGAGAGGTATGCCTCTCGCTCAGCGAGTTCCCGGCGGAACAGCTTATTTGTAAGCCTTTCGCTTTCAGTTTCGCCCCGTAGGGCATTCAGCATCTCGCCCGCCTTCGGGTCCGCAACGATCTTGTTGAAGACCTCCGGGGCGTGTCCGATGAACGGGATAAGATCTGACGAGACATAGGTGAGCTTTGCGGCGTCAGCCTTGTTCGTTTGTATCCAGTGGCGCTTGAAGATCGGGTGGTTCTGGACATTGGTCATGGCGTCGCTGCGCGAGCGTGACAGGTCCAGTCGATAGGTAAGGTCGGCTTCAGAACGGAGCTTGGTCAGCGGGGTCGGGTTCTTGGCCGGCACCTGAAAGAGAGCCATTCCGAAGGGTGTTGCGATCAAGAGATGGACGATTGCGGTCTGACCCATATGACTCTTCGTCGTGTAGATCAGGCTGTCGCCCCAGCTATGTTTCGTGCTCATGGTAGCCGCCAAGTTGTATTCGTGTCTTGCGGAACAATCCGCGTCTGTTTTGAGGATATAAGTAAGCTCTGACTTACACAAGTCTCACTTGTATGGGTTGTTCTTCTTCAGCCGAAGCCCGGAGATGCGTGTGTACTGTGTCGCAGTCTTCAGTGCCGACAGGATGACGTGGGTGTCAGCTTCGCCGGGATCGACCTTGGGAGGCATCAGGGCGACGAAAGACTTGATCCCAAGGGCATGTGTGACCTCGGCTGCTTTCACCGCTTCGTCATAGGCTTCAGGTTCGCCGTCATAGAGATAGATGGCTTCTTCGACGCCATTGTTCCGGAGCTTCCTAAGCGCGAGCTTCTGGTCATCCCCCTCCTTAGTTTCGGACAAATGCTTATCCAGATCGAAGTAGTCCGGTTTCACCAGCCCTTCCACGCGGTTCATAAATGGAGTGTCGCGCAGGGAAAGGGCGATAATTTTGGACTGGAAAGCAGAGTCGTAAGTTACTGGGGCAGTAGTCATTGGAAACCTTGAAACGTTCCGTTCGTCTCTATATCAATACTGAGCAATTGTCAGTCAGTAATGACTTATAATTATGATAACGCCATATCGACGATGTAATCGCCGAACTTGGCTCGTGCCTTGGCTTCGCTGATCAGCGGTTCGTGCCGGAGGAAGTTGCGGAGGGGTATTTCGGGGCGGGGACGACCAGCGATGATACTCATGAGCCAGTTTTGGCAGTCGTCTTGGTAGGCGTGGCCGGCGTAGTTCACAGCGAGATACCGAGGATCGAGCGGGACGGTCATCAGCGACTGCTGGTCGGCTTCCCACTTGGCCTTGATGAACATCACCAGCTTGTCGCCGTACAGGTGGCCGGGAAGGGGCATCCGCTGCCAGTTGCACTGGAACGCATACTGGAATGACCACTCGACCCATTTATCGTAGGGGATGCCATAGTGGTCGGCGAACATCACTGCCCGGAGCCAGGCGGTGCGCGTTCGATCCGGGGTAAGGGAGTATTCGACCTTGCCTTGGTTGCGCTTGCAGCGCCATATGGGGTGGCGGATGTGGTCGAGCTTGAAGTAGGGGCTCACCCCGAACTTGGAGCGCCAGCGCTCTATCGCCTCGCCGTAGTAGTGGCAGAAGAGATAGACCGAATGACCCAGATGCAGGAAGCGGTAGTCGTACCACTTAGACGCAAAGAGCGACCTGGCATCCTCCAAGTCCTTCTGACCGAATGCGAAAGCCACAAGACCATCAAGTCGGTCGCGGGGCATATCAATTCCGTCAAAGTGCGGGAGGTGCTGCAGGTCGCTCAATGTGGGGCTCGCTCGTTATAAGTAAGTGCTGACTTATAAATGCTGCGAAAAAGACCGTCAAGTAGCGTTTGTGATGAATTTCGGTAGGGGCGGGGAGTCTTCGCCTTCGTAGGCATCGACAATGGCGCGAGCGATACCGGAGCGAACCACGTCAGCGCGGGTGAAGGTCACTTGCGCGATACCGGGAATGCCTGACAGCTTCTCGATGGCATCGGCGAGACCATTCGGGCCGGGGATGTCGGATTGGTTCAGGTCGCCGTTGATCACCACTTTGGCGTCTTCACCGATGCGGGTGAGGAACATCTTCATCTGCCTGGGAGTAGCATTCTGGGCTTCGTCGAGGATGACGAAGGCGCCGGAGAAGGTGCGACCGCGCATGTAGGCCAGCGGGACGAACTCGATCTGACCATGCTCCAAGGCGTATTTAACGCGGGACTTGCCGAGTCGGCGTTCGAGGACTTCGAGGACAGGAACGAAGTACGGGCCAATCTTGTCTTCCATCTCACCGGGGAGGAAACCGATGGCTTCGCCGGCTTCAATGGCAGGACGTGAGACGATTATTTTCGAGACTGCTCCCGCTTCGAACTGCTCCGCGGCATAGGACGACGCGAGGAAGGTCTTGCCCGTACCTGCTGGACCGAGACCCAGTGTGAGCGTCTGACCTGCCATCTTGGCAAGGTAGCGCTTCTGGTTGTCGTTCATACCCTTGATGGGTCGATTGTCGATCTTGTTGGGGACTGGACGTTCGTCGTGATAAACAGGCTCGTCGTAGCGCTTGCGACGACCACGTTGGCTGTTTGATTGCGTATCCTTACGCACTCGATTACCCATTCATGTTACTCCATAGTGACAGGGTGTCGATCCATATTGTAAGTCAGAGCTTACTTAATATCACTACTTGATTTTTGCAATCCTGCTTTTTCCACAGGGATGTTCCAGGCGTTTCCGTGGAAGGTGATCATAACGCGATGGCCGTTCTGGTATTGCCAGACATCGGAGTGCGACCAGCTCGACATTCCGCCGTTGTAACCGAGATCGAGCTTCGATTTTGTGCCGGATTGCCAGACATCACCCAGTACGGCGCAAGAATGTGCGTGACCGAAGGTCGCCTTGATACCCGTGCGTCGGTAGCCGGCGATGGAGCCGCGGCTTCCGTTGACGCCCTCGTGGCCGTGCATACCGTTCTCGATGTCGTCGATGGTGTGCGACTGGTCGGGCGCGAGAGCGTTTTTGATGTTGTGGTGGTTGCGGGCGTAGAAGTCCGAAACGTCTTCGAACTGCTGGTATTCGGGGCGCATCGTGTCGATGACCGAACCGGGGATATTCTCGACCCAGACTCGGTGGCCGTTGGCGCGTCGGTTGGTCGGCATGATCCCGAAGCTGGCTGCGCAGACTTCAGGGTCGATCTGCTTCACATGGAGGTCGCCCCAGGTGATCGACTTCAGGTTATGGCCGGTGGTGACGACGCCATTGGAGATGCGACGGTCGAGGTCGTAGAAGCTGCCATCTTCTTCGGCGATCAGATGTCGGCAGAAAAACTTCCCGATGTGATCAGTTTCGACCAGTACGGCAGATAGCGAGTGTTCCAGCTCAGCCTTGATGCCGGCGCGCAACGGGACGTAGTTGGTCCGGGTGACGCAGCCGGTGGACAGCAGGATCTTGGGTTGCTTCTGCTTATGGGTCGGGACGGATTTGATCTGAAGCTTAGCGTGCGGGAAGATACCCCAGCGGTCCTCGGTGAAGTTCTCACACCCATTGAGCGGATTGCTGGCGGTCGGACGGGTGTTCAGTTCAGCGCAGAAATCGACGACGCCATTGATGTTGATGTGATCGAAGACGAGGTATTTCGTGAGGGAATGATGGAAGAGCCCGGAGCGTTTGGCGTGGTCTTCGAAGAGGCTCTTGTTGTAGGTGAAGCCGGCGATCATGATGTCGCAGGGTGCGTCTTCGTTGAGCCATGCACAGTAGGCTTCCAGCTGCGCCAGGAAGCCCTCGTGGACCACGGTGCGGTCTTGGGCGCTGGTGAGGATAAAGCGGCGTACACCCTGGTCTACGCGCTCTTCTATGGGCTTCAGGACGGGGCGGTGGTTCCACTGCTCATCTCTTGCCTTCTTCAGGCGAGCTTGGAGGGTGGTTCGCGGAATGCCGTACTTGCGTTCGAAGGGTCGTTGACCGCCTACTTCTTTGACCAGTGCGATCAGCTCCGAGGCAGAGAGCGAGTTCAAGTCGAGTTGTTTGGGCATAAAACTCTGGGATCAGAGTTGATAGAAAAGCCTAAGCTTTCGGTCTTAACCCCAAGCAGGAGTTAGATATTGCTTGATAATGATAACAAGCTGCAAGAATATAAGTCAATGCTGACTTATTAATCAAAGAAAAACCCCGAACCGAAGTCCGGGGTTTGTTGGCTTAGGCTGTGCCTGGTTTCCAGTTCAGATCCACTGTACCGGCGCCGCCCCAGGTCAGATCGCTGTCGGGGGCGAAGACTTTCACAATGGTTTGGGAAAGCGCTCTGATGTCTGCGAACGAACCGCCCTTCTTGAAGTAAGGGTACATGACGTAGATCAGTGTGCCGGCGCCATCGACTTGGATGTTGCAGCTTTCGACCGTACCGCCGTTCAGAACGTCCCCGCGATCGAAACCGAAGGTGTCGAACGCCGACAGACAGCGCGAGCCACCGATATTCCGGATATGACAGCCGCCGGAGGTGTCGTAGTCGTTACACAGGCTCATCCCGATACATTCCGGGGTGTCGTGCAGGGTGAGGCCCTGAGCCGACTGGGTGTTCTTTCGACCCATGTCGCGACTGAAGCCGTTGACGACGACCGTCAGGGATTGAGTCCCAGCGCGAACGATGTGCGAGTTGATCCAGTCCGAACCGGCGGAATATCCGCGACAGTCGAAGGCATAATGAAGACCATGCAGGCCATCGGTAGCCAGACCACGGAAACCGTGTGCCGTCGTGACGCGGTGGGTGACAAGGCACTTCATTTGCTGGGGAAGAGCGCCGGACTGGACGGCATAAGCGATCGACGCGCCGCCGTTTGCAGAAGCGTTGGGGCCGTTCGAGCCACCCATCATCAGCCAGCTATCGGTGCCGCTTTCGCAGAAGAAGCCGATATTCACGTCGGACTGCACTTCGAACAGCGGCACGGGACGCAGAATGCGAATGTCGTAATAGGAGACGCCGGGGATGACACCGTTCTTAACGTGCAGGCGTACTTTGCCGTTAGCTGTGTCGATAAAGAACGAGCCTTCGGCTTCATCCACCTGATCGATAGCGTCCACTTGCTCATATGCGCCCCAAGTGAAGCCGTACTTCTCAGACGGCAGACGCTGGATGACCATGTGAGCGTTCGAAGTGGTCACGTCATAGACGCCTGGCTTGCCGGCGACCGGGACGAACGAGGCTGCGATTACGCTGTTATTGTGCGTACTCAGGTCGATCTGACCACCACGGGCGACGAAGGCCATATCTACGGTGGCACGGACGATACCGGAGCCGCCGCCTGGACCATTCTCACGACCCCAGACCGACCCCGTGCCGGAGCGAATGATATACGCCTTACACGGCTGACCGGTGGCGTTGGCCAGGGTCTGCATCCGTGTCCAGCTCTTAACCGCGGCGCCAAGCGTCAGACCGTCGTTCGCATCGTTGCCGAGGACGCAGTCCACGTAATAGGTGCGGAACGGGGCGGTGAAGGCTGTGGAGAACGTATTAAAGACTGCTTCGGGCGTCATCGACGCTGCAGCGCGACGGGTGACCGGATTGACCTTGAAGGACAAGCCAGCCGGCATCGCGGGGTGATCTCGGATCAGGGGCGGCAGTGTCAGAGGCACGAGAAACGACGAGTAGCCGGGGATGCCGATTTCCGACCGTTGAACCAAGTCGAATTTGGCGATGTCGCCGGGAGTGAGCATTACCTCTCCAATTATAAGTCAGTAGTTACTTATGGAAATGTGCACGGCTATCCCGCGAAGGAGATAGCCGTGCTTTGAGGGTTAAGATTGCAGCTTGATGTAGTCGAACTGGCGGATGATCACCTGCGGGCGACCAGCGCCACTGACCTGGATGTTCAGACGCACCGTTGCGGCAGTCTGGTTACCGGTTGGGATCTCCGCGACCGGCGTGGTGATCACGTACTTCTTGTAGTTTTCGGGCAAAGGACCATCGGAAGCGGCGATCGTGTATCCCATCCCCACTGGGTTAGCGACGCCATCGGTCGTGGTGGTGAACATCAGTTCGATACCAGTCAGAACGGACGCACCGTCGAGGTTTCCCGATACGACATCGACTTCGACGACAGCGACATATTTGGCGCCTTGTTCGAGGGACGCCGTGTGAAGGAACTGAGCGGTGGCACCGGCAGTAGCAGTGAACGTGCAATTCAGTTGCCTACCCTTGGGGCTCATAAGCTTGAGCTTGGTCACGGCGACTGCAAACTCGATGCGCCCTTCCATCCTAAGCAGGTACTTAGTATCGAGGGTCCGCATAAGGAAACCAAGCGACGCGCGCTTGGTAGCGTCGAACTTACTCATTAATGCCTCTGTCTTGTTATGTCGCTCACGTCATAAGTAAGCGCTGACTTATAAATACCATAATGACGATCAGGATCAACAGGCAAATTTTATTATTTTCGGAGGCGCACATGTGGACAAAAGAAATGCCGGTTCCATATAGGAGGAACCGGCAGACAATGTGTGCTACTTTGGCTGCACGAAACGACGCGAACCGCACTTCTGTGTCCCCATATTGCTAAAAGTGCAATTAATACAGTGGGATAGCGCAGATATGACATCTGCGTGTCAGGGACTGGCAGCAGGGGTGTGGACAGGCTACATAGGGGATAGTGCAAGGAGTAATGTGTTCCCATGGCTCACCAGCCTTACGAGACGCTGATTCATAACGGCAAGGTCGCTGACGCAACCGACGCCCTGATTCTCGACCTGCCCGCCGTCTGTGGCGATCAGGCGCTGGAGGCGTCAGCCTGCTGCAAGCGTCCGCGCGGCCGCCCGCGCGCCTACGATCCGGATCTGGTGCTTGAAAAGGCCTTGCGCGTCTTCTGGGAAAAGGGCTTTGCCGCGACGTCGCTTGACGATCTGGTCGAGGCGACGGGCGTCAACCGCCCCAGCCTCTATGCCGGTTTTGGCGACAAGGAAGCGCTTTATCTCAAATCCATGCAGCGTTATCGTCGCCGTATCAGCGAGCAACTGGACACGGTGCTGAGTTGCAATGGCACGGGCGACAGCCTGCCGGTCATCGTGCGGCGCTATTTCGACATCATGATCGGCACCTATACCGGTCAGAGCGAACATCCGCTGGGCTGCGCCTTCATGTGTACGGCGCTCAACGAGGCCCCGCAGCACGAATCGATCCTCGAAATGCTGCAGAACACCATTGAGGAATTCGATGTGCGTTTCGAGCGCTTTTTCACAGACGCCCAAACCTATGGCTGTCTGAGCAACAATCATGATCCCAGGGTGCTGGCTCAGATGATCGGCGGCATTACCGCCAATCTGGGGGTGCGGGCGCGGGCCGGCGCCTCGGCGGCAGAACTGCGCGCCATTGCCGACAGCACGACGCGACTGCTGTTCGGCTAAAGGCACCGGCATACCGATGTTCGATTTTTTACGGCGATGTCTCGCACGTAAAGGGACTTTTAACGCCTATTGCTCACCTTTCAGTTGTGTAAACTGAGTAAAGGGTATGTCATGGGCCTGTTCCAAAAAACCGACAGCGGCGACGCTGCCATCCTTCAGGCGCTTCAACAGTCGCAGGCGGTGATCGAATTCACGCCAGACGGTATAATCCTTTCAGCCAATTCCAATTTTCTCGACACGGTCGGCTACAGTCTCAGCGAGATCAAGGGCCAGCATCACCGCATCTTCTGCGATGCGATCTATGCCAACAGCGAAGCATACCGTCACTTCTGGCAGCGGCTGGCCGCCGGCGAATTTGTCGCCGACAGCTTCAAGCGCTTTGCCAAGGGCGGGCGCTCCATCTGGCTTCAGGCCACCTACAATCCCGTTCGCGACAAGAATGGCAAGGTGGTGAAGGTCGTCAAATACGCCTCCGACATTACCGGTCAGATGCAGAAGGACATCGATTATCGCGGCAAGATCGAGGCGCTGGATCGCGCCCAGGCGGTGATCGAATTTACACCCGACGGCACCATTCTGACCGCCAATCCCAATTTCCTCGCCGCCGTCGGTTACGATCTCAGCGAGATCAGGGGCCAGCACCATCGCATGTTCTGCGACCGGGACTACGCCAATAGCAGCGAATACCGCCGCTTCTGGCAGGACCTGGCCGCCGGTCATTATCAGGCCGCCGAATATCGCCGGTTGGGCAAGGGGGGGGGCGAGATCTATATTCAGGCGACCTATAACCCCGTACGTGACGATACGGGCGCGGTGGTCAAGGTGGTCAAGTTCGCCACCGACATCACTGCCGCCGTGCATCGTCGTCAGCGCACCGAGGCCCTTAATCAGGAACTGGGCGGGGTGATCGAACGCATTCTGGCCGTCAATGGCCGCACCGGTGAGATCGTTCAGGCGACCGACGACACCGGCGGCATGATCAACACGGTCGCGGCGGCTTCCGAAGAACTGAGCGCCAGCGTTGGCGAAATCTCGCTGGCCATGAATACGGCGCGCGTCGGCGTGCAGAACGTCTTTGAACAGACCCGTCAGGCGACCACTTCCGCCAGCCGGCTCGGGGAATCGGCGGAATCGATGACCCGCGTCGTCAGCCTGATTCAGGAAATCGCCGCCCAGATCAATCTATTGGCGCTGAACGCCACGATCGAGTCGGCACGCGCCGGCGAGGCCGGGCGCGGCTTTGCGGTCGTCGCCTCCGAGGTCAAGACGCTGGCCAATCAGGCCGGGCGTTCGACCCAGACCATCACCGATGAAATTACCCGCATGCAGGCGGCCACAGGTGAGGTGACGTCGACCCTGGGGCATATTTCGGACGCCATGACCGGCGTGCTGGACAATGTCGGTTCGGTTGCCGCGGCTCTGGAACAGCAGAACGCCGCCACCAACGCGATCAGCGCCGACATGCAGGGCGCGGTGAGTGCCGTCGGTCGCATCACCGAGTCGATCGAGGATATTTCGACCGCTTTCCTGCAGGTGGCCGATGCCTCCGAAGCCGTGCGCAAACAGATGGGTGAACTGGCAGCGTGATTGAAAAAACCATCTCTAATCAAAGGATAGTCAGAATAACTTCATCTGAGGGTCACCGCCGCGAAACTGCGTGCAATCGAGCGGCGTGCGCGGGGCATTGAGACCGTAGCGGCGCACGGCCAGTTCGTAGCGCTGTTTCAAAAGATCGGCTTCCAGCCCGGTGCCGGTCATGCGCGTCTTGAAATTCGGGTCGTTGAGCTTGCCCCCGCGCAGGGCGCGGATGCGGTTCAGCACCCGTTCGGCGCGGTCGGGGAAGTTGAGCCTCAGCCAGTCCTCGAACAGCAGTTTGATCTCGTGCGGCAGACGCACCGGGATATAGCCGCCGCGGATCGCACCGGCCTCAGCGCCGGCCTTGAGAATGTTTTCCAGTTCATGGCAGGTGAGGCCAGGGATCAGCGGCGCGGCCAGCACGCTGACGCGAATCCCGGCCCGGCTGAGCGCGCAGATGGTCTCGATGCGTTTTGAAGGCGTGGCGGCACGCGGCTCCATCACCCGCGCGATATTGCGGTCGAGCGTGGTCACCGAAAGAGTGGCCGAGAACAGGTTGGCGGCGGCCATCGGCGCTAAGATGTCGAGGTCGCGCAGGATCAGGGCCGACTTGGTGACGATATGCACCGGGTGGCGGAACTCCCACAGCACTTCCAGCAGCCGTCGCGTCAGACGTTCCGAGCGTTCGATCGGCTGATAGGCGTCGGTATTGATGCCCAGCGCCAGAGGGGCGGCGCGATATTTCGGGTGCGACAACTCCTCGCGCAGCCGTTCGGGGGCATCGGGCTTGCGGAAGATGCGCGTTTCAAAATCCAGCCCCGGCGACAGGTCGAGATAGGCGTGTGTCGGTCGCGCAAAGCAGTAGACGCAGCCGTGTTCGCAGCCCTTGTACGGATTGATCGAGCGGCTGGAGCCGACATCGGGCGAGTCGTTATAGCTGATGATCCTGCGCACCGAATCGATGCCCAGCACGGTTTTGATGCGCTCGACGTCCTGAGCGTCTTCGATCTCCCAGCCGTCGGTAGCCTCGTAACGATCCGGTGCATCGAAACGCCCGCTCAGCCGGTTGGACACCGCGCCGCGCCCCTTGCGCACGCGGTCGGGCAGGGCGGTCTCATCCCTAATCGGATCGGTGCGCAGGGTGGGGAGGGGTTTCGGCGGCATTGAGCGAAACTATCACTCGTTCGGAACAAATCAAGAACATTTTTGATTTGATCCTCAGCACCGAACGTGTAAAATTTTCTTGGGTAAACGTTGTCACATCCTCATTTTGCGGGTTAGAGTGCCGCCGCACATAACCCGCAACAGAGGAAACACCCCATGATGGACCGCCGACAGCTTTTGATGGGCGCCGGAGGCCTGCCGCTGGCCGCCAGCGCCGCGTCCGCGCAAACGACCGGCCAAGCCGCAGGCAAAGCCCTCGGCCAGCCCCTGCCTAACGGTGTCGATCTGCCTGAACCGCCGAAGAAACGTCTTGGCTGGGCCGTGGTCGGCCTCGGCAACTACGCCATCAATCAGGTGATCCCCGGTTTCTTGCAGGCCGACGAATCGCGCCTGACCGCCTTCGTCTCCGGCAATCCGGCCAAGGCCAAAGACCTCGCCGAACGCTACGGCGTGTCGACAATCTACAGCTATGACGATTTCGACAAGATTTCTGCCGACAAGGATATCCACTGCGTCTACATCGTCCTGCCGGTCGGACTGCACGCCGAATACACCATCCGCGCGCTTAAGGCCGGCAAGCACGTGCTCTGCGAAAAGCCCATGGCGTCGACGGTCGAGGAATGCGAAGCCATGATCGCTGCCGCCAGGGCCGCCAACCGCCAGTTGGGCGTGGCCTATCGCGTACATTTCGAGCCGCTCAATATTGAGGTCAAACGCCGCTGCGAAAAAGGCGAGTTGGGCGCGCTGCGTTATGTCACGGGCGATGCCGGCTTCAATGCCGATCCGAAATATCCGCCGATGAAGTGGCGTCTGGAAAAGCCGCTGGCCGGCGGCGGCTCGATGTACGACATCGGCGTCTATGCGCTGAACGGCGCGCTGATGCTGATCGATCAGACGCCGGATACGGTATCGGCCGTCTATGCCTATCCCAGGGATGACCCGCGCTTTGCCACCGTCGAAGGCGGGGTCAACTGGCGCATGACCTTCCCGTCGGGCGTCAGCGCGCAGGGCTCTTCCTCCTATTGCTACGCCGGCGGTTCGCGCCTCAAGGTGTTCGGGGCAGAGGCCTCTATCTCGATGGACCCGGCGTCCGACTATTACGACAACCGCGCCAACTTGCACCGCGGCTGGGACCCCGGCACGCCCGTGCGCGCCGCGCCGCCCTTTACGCAATTCGCGGCTCAGGTCGACGGCTTTTCCCAGGCCGCGCGCAGCAACACGCCGCATCGTACGCCGGGTGAGATGGGCCTGCGCGATATCCGCCTGATTCAGGCCATGTACAGAAGCGCCGATCAAGGCGGCGCTGTGGTGAAAGTTTAAGCGTCTAAGCCCCTCTCCCCGCAGGCGGGGAGAGGGTTAGGGTGAGAGGCATTTTACCCCGCAAAAGGCGTCGCCGGCAGGCCCGCGTGTCCGCGCAGGCGGGCCGGGGAAACCTCGAACAGCGTTCCGGCGACGGCCTTGTCCGGCGCATTTTCGGGCAGGAATTGCGCCGCCGAGCTGATATAGAGGTGGTCGAGCGCCGCCCCACCGAAGACCAGACTGGTGATCTGGGTCGCGGGCAGCGCGATCGAGAAATCGAGCGTGCCGTCCGTTTTAAAGCGGCTGACGCGACCGCCGCCGTAATGGGCGATCCAAACACCGCCCTGCGCATCTGTGGTCATGCCGTCAGGCGAACCCATATCCCCGTCGAACTTTACGAACACCCGCTTGTTCGACAGCGCGCCGTCCGCCGCCACATCGAAGGCGAAGACCGTCTTGTCGTAGGTTTCGGCGTGCCACAGGGTGCGCCCGTCCGGGCTGAAGGTCGGACCGTTGGCGCACAGATAGGGGCTGTCGGCTCGGGTCACCTTCAGGTCGGCGTCAACGCGGTAGAAGGCTCCGACTTTTTCTTTCCACTTGGTGTCCATGGTCCCGGTCCACAGGCGGCCTTTCGCATCGACCTTGCCGTCATTGAGGCGGGTATCGTCGCGCGTTTCCGGTCGCACCAGCAGGGTGAAGGTGCCCGCCTTGGGGTCGAAGGCGTAAACCCCGTCGCTGAGGCCCGCGATCAGGCCGCCGGATTTACGATCGGCAAGGAAGCACACCGGTTTAGGTGTCTTCCATGTCTGGATGTCACCGCTCTTGAGGTCGAGCGCGTAGATGGTCTGGCCTGAAATATTGACCCACAGGAGGCGCTTCAGTGCGGGCGACCAGTAGGGACCTTCACCCAGCGCGTCGCCCGCGCCGGCCAGCCCGCGAATACCCCCCTCAGCGGCGCGGGCCTGAAGCGGCAGGGTGAGGGCGGCAAGCGCGAATCCGAGTCCATGACGGCGGGTAATCATCGGCGGTTTCCTCTGTCGGGAGGGCGCGTGTCGCCCTGCATTCTGATGGTGACAACGTTATCATGTCGAATGACTGGGGAACAGCCGAAATCGAGTTTGAGGCGGCCCGGACGCCCTATAGTGTCAGCGTAATCATAAGCGGCGGTCCTGTCGCGCCTGATGGATTTGAGCCGACGCTACGCAACATAAGGCTGGGGGTGTGGAAAAGGCGGCATCTCTGTTGATGCCGTGATTTATCTTACCGCCACCGCCTCGCGCACCGTATCGAGGATGGCATCGGACAGGGTCTCATCGTTCACGGCACGGGCCAGCGTCATAGCACCGATCAGGGTCGAAAGCTGGAGGATAGCCGTCTTCGGCGCCTCTTCGCCTGCCCCGCCGAACAGACGTTCAAGTACGTCGAGATAGCTCTTGAATTCTCTCGTAAAGGCGCTGCGCACGCTGTCGGATTGACGCGCGATGTCCGCGCACAGGGCCGGGTAGAGGCAGGCCATGTCCGGATGGTCGCGGTAGCGTTTCGACAGGTAACGCGTCACATAGGCCTCGGCTTCGCCGGCCGGGTTGTGCACGCGCTTCTCTTCCAGTGACTGCGTGCGTTCCTTAACCCATTCGGCGCAGGTCTCGCCGATCAGCGCCTCTTTCGACGCGAAATAGTTATAAAAACCGCCGTGGGTCAGGCCCGCCGCCTGCATCACCTCGGCCACCTTCACCCCCTCAAAGCCCTTGAGCCGGAATAGCTCCGACGCGGCCTTGAGGATCAGTTGGCGGTTTTGCTCGACCTGTGCGCGCGAGGTTTTCATGAACGCTCCGTGAAACGGGACCTTGACTTTACATGATGGCTGTCATTAATGCAAATATGATGATCATCATGTAAAAGGAGCGCAGCATGGTATCCTCGGCACTGGCGAAAGGCCTTGAGCGCCGCCATATCCATTATGGCTGGGTCGTCATGGTGGTGACCTTCCTGACCATGCTGACCACAGCCTGCGCGCTGGGCGCGCCGGGCGTGCTGATGCCGCCTCTGGCCAGGGAGTTCGGCTGGACCACAGCGGAGATTTCCGGTGCGCTGGCCGTGCGGCTGGTGCTGTTCGGTCTGATCGCGCCCTTTGCCGCCGTCCTTATGCTGCGTTTCGGGCTCAAGCGCGTGGTCGGGTCGGCGCTGGTGCTGATCGTGGCCGGGCTCGGCCTGTCCCTGATGATGGGTGAACTGTGGCAGTTGCTGCTGCTGTGGGGGATCATGGTCGGCTGCGGCGCCGGCATGACCGCCATGGTGCTGGGCGCGACCGTGGCCAGCCGCTGGTTCGTCGAGCGGCGCGGTTTGGTGGTCGGCATTCTGGCCGCCAGCAGCGCCACGGGGCAACTGGCCTTTCTGCCGGTCATCGCGGCCATATCCGAGGCGGCGGGCTGGCGTATGGCGCTGGTGCTGGTTTGCGCCCTGCTGGCCGTGGCGCTGATCATGGTCCTGGTCTTCATGCGCGACCGTCCCGACGATGTGGGGCTGCGCGCCTATGGTGAGACGGAGCCGGTCGCTGCGCCGCCCGCCGCTGCCGTGACGCCCTTCGGCGCGTTGCGCGAAGCCTCGCGCAGCGGCACCTTCTGGGTGCTGTTTCTGACCTTCTTCATCTGCGGCGCGTCGACCAACGGCCTGATCCAGACCCACTTCGTCTCCTTCTGCGGCGACTTCGGTATGACGGCGGTCACCGCGGCCTCGGTGCTGGCCCTGATGGGGGTGTTCGATCTGTTCGGCACGGTGGGCTCGGGCTGGCTGTCGGATCGTTACGACCCGCGCTGGCTGCTGTTCATCTATTACGGCCTGCGTGGCATCGCGCTGCTCTTCCTGCCGGAATCGACCTTCACTGTGATGGGGCTGACGCCGTTCGCCATCTTCTACGGACTCGACTGGATCGCCACGGTGCCGCCGACGCTCAAGCTGACGGCCCAGCGCTTCGGTCGGGAGAAGGCGGGGGTGGTCTTCGGCTGGATCTTCGCCGGGCACCAACTGGGCGCAGCCTCCATTGCCTTCTTCGCCGGTTGGGTGCGCACGGCCTATGACACCTATGTCTATGCCCTGCTGATCGCGGGCGGCCTGTGCCTGATTGCGGCCGCCCTATCGCTGATGGCGCAGAAACCGAAGCTCGCTTGATTTAATAAAAACACGTTGCATATATTTGTATATGCAGGTTCTTTTGTCTTTATCTCGTGTGATGCGCGAGGTGGCGGATCAGAATTTGAACCCGGTGCGAAGACTCAGTTTGTAATTGCTGTATTCACTATATTTTTCGCCTTCAGCCTCAAGCGATAGGTAACCGTATTCGTTGCCGGCCAACATGCGCAGCCCGACGACCGGCGCGCCGCCTTTCAGGTCGCCGCCCGACAGCGTGAAGGCGTCGCCGCCGGTGAAGCGGGCCACCGTATCGTCGACCTTGACCGAGAAGTTGTTGCGGTAACCGACCCAGACTTCCGGCTGGAACAACGCCTTGCGGTCGCTGCGCCCCAGGCTCAGCAACGCCGAAGCCGTGGCGATATGGCTCTGGCGTTCATCGACGCTGAGGTCGAAGGCCGTACCGCCGCCGTCCTCGTCGCGTCCGTCTTCCTTGAGGCCGTAATAGTCGACCGAGACCAGCGGTTTGAGACTGACCGGACCGAGGGTGGCGCGGTACGACGCCCCGGTGCTGCCCGAAACGCTGTAGCCATTCCACTTGGCCTTGGCGGTGAGGGTGTTGGCCGAGCCGACCATCTGGCGCTCGCTTTTGAAAAACGCGCCACCGACCCCGCCGCTCAACCACGCGCGCAGGCCGCCACTTTCCAGACGCCAGTAGCCGCCGACGGTGAAGTCCGCCGCCGATGAGGTCTCGTAGGCCGTGGCGTAGGAGTCCTTTGGCGTGGCCGCCGTATAGCTGATGAACAGGCCCGTCGCCTGACCGTAGCCCAGGCCGCGCTCGATCCCGCCCCCGAAGCTGAAACCGGTGGCCTCGAAGCCCAGCGTCTGGCCGCGGTCGCGGCTCAACTGATAGCCTTCTTCCTGCAGCCAGTAGTGCGTTTCGCCCATACCGGGCAGGATCGACTGCTTCTCGATCGAGCGCGTCACGGCTTCGCGGCCGCGCGACAGGGACAGCAGGTTCTCGCCTGAAAAATCGGGCAGGAAGGCGGCGTAGGTGCTGACGAAGGTCGACTCGGTCGTCGCCGACAGCAGGGTCGAGGTCGTGTCGTCGTCGGTCGCCGCCGCCGTCAACACGGCCCCCAAGGCTCCGTATTCGTTGACGCTCAGGCCGGACTCGGACTGTGTACGCAGGCGGAAGTCGGCATAGAGGCCGTTATTGGCACTGCCGGTCGACAGGGTGGCCTTGTACAGCCACGGCACCTTCTCGTCCATGTCATTGAGGTCCAATGTCCCGTAGTCGATATTGGCGCCGGTGATCAGGGTGAAGCGCGTCGGCGTCTGGATGATCTTGTCGAGCGTCAGATAGATGGCCGCACCATCGTCGAAGACGGTCGTCCCGTTATTGATCAGAAGCGCGCTGGTCGGATTGGCGGTGGACAGCCCCATATAAAGCTCGCCCTCGCTGCCCAGATGCAGGGAAGACAGGGTCACCTGCGTGCCGGTGGCTAGCGCCAGACGGCCGTTTTCGACATCGATGGCCACCGTGCCCGCGCCCGTCAGCTTGCCGATCACAATGCCTTCGTCGTCGATATTCAGGCTGTTGCTCCCCGCGCCGAAATCGATATTGCCGTAGATATAGCCGTTCGAGACGTTGATGACGTCATTGCCCGAACCGAGCTTGATGTCCCCGGAAATATAGGGGAGGGCATAGTCGTCATCGTCCAGGTGGGCGTTGACCAGATCGATCGTCGTCGCCACGCCGTTGGCGCTCAGATCGATGGCGACGGGCCGGTTGACGGCGGTGTCGGTCACGTCGTCTTCGTCCTCATCGCCTGGCGTGATGCCGGCCGAAATGCTGCCGTTGATGACGAGGGAGGTCAGGGTGTTCGATGTGTCGCGCAGCGCCGTGGCATTGGCTGTGGTGCCGTAGCCGGCGGCTGACAGGGCACCGCCCGTTTCGATCTTCAGCGTGTTCAGCGTCGCGCCCCAGTCGATATCGAGGCCGTAAGCGGTGTCGGAATTGGTTGTGGTCGTGCTGGCCCCCAGAGAGCCGGACAGGTTCAGCGTGCCGACCTGCGCGCCGCTTTTGAGCGCCAGACCGGTGGCCGTACCCTCATAGGCGGTCGCGCCGACCGAGCCGGACAAGCCGATACCGTTGGTGACCACGACATCGTAGCCGAGACCCGCGATCTGCACCGCCGTAGCGTTGACGCCTTCGTAGATGCCGTAGGCGGCGACCGAGCCGCGGATGTCGAGGCCATAGGTGCGGCTCGAATAGTCGTCAGTCGCGTTTTCGTTATAGCTGATGGCGCCCAGCGTGATGGCCTGGGTATCGGAGCCGATCAGGAGGGCCGGGGCCGCGCCGTACTGGGCAATGGAGGCCGTGCCTTCCTCGGTGTCTTCGATGCCGTTGCCGTTCTCGTCGGTATTGTCGTCGTCCTCGCTGGTGACGGCGGCATTGAGCAGCACGCCGCCGGTGACGTTGTTGGAAATCTGCACCGCCGACTTCGCCTGATAGAGGTCGTCGGCGTCCAGCAGATCGAGATAGTCGTCGTCGAGGCTGGAATAGCGGTAGCCGATAGTGGTGACGCTGGCGTCGAGGATCAGCGCGCCATCGATGCGACCGGACAGTTCGATGGCCTGCGCGTCCTTGCCCTGGGCCGATACAGAGCCGCTGATATAGACCTGACCGGTCTGGGTGCCGCGCAGGGCGATGCCGCGCGCATCGTCGCCGAGCACGCTGATGGTGCCGTCGAACAGGAAGTCGCCGACATGGCCGTTTTCGAACAGGATGGCGGCGGATTGATTGCCTTCGACGGTGATGGCGGCGTCGATGTCCACCGCGCCGGTCAGCAGATCCGTGGCGCGGATGCCGTAGCGGTTGGTCCCTTCGGCGAAGACCCCGTCGACAATATCGTCGTCATTCGTGTCTTCGGCCGTGTAGTCGTCGGTGACGGTAATGGTGCCGGATATGTCGAGGTCGCTCGTGCGCGCGCCATCGATCAGAATGCCGGTCGAACCGCTGTCGGAAGACGACATGGTGATCACGCCGTTGAGGATCAGATCGTTGTCGGAATCGATGGTGATGGCCGTGCCGCTGGTCAGGGTGATCGTCGCGGCATCGGTTACGTCTATATCGTCCGCCGCGCCGTTATTGACCGTCGCGGTTTTCAGCGGTGTGGTCGTTGCCGTCGAGATCGTGGTGGTGGCCAGAGCCGGCGCGGCGGCTAAGATAAGGGCGAGGGCAGTGGCGGACAGGAGTAGAGAGCGGCGCATGATCGACCTTGGCGGGGAATGACAGTCGCCAAGGGCCTAAAGCGCCGCTGAGGCCGTAGCAGGGCCTTAAAATTGCGCGCAGGTCGCAAAGTGTCAGGTTTGCAATCGTCGGGACGCCACGCCCTGATTGCGGTGTGCCGCCGGTCTACGGCCTGAGGGACGGCCTGAACATGGAGACCGGGATGGTCCAACCTGGGCGCAGGTAGAGGGTCAAAAAGCCACGGGCGTCTCAGACGGACTTCCCGCGTTCAGAAAACCGTCGCAACCGATTGATAGTGTCGCAAGATTGGGCGGTCAGGCGGGGCGGCGGTGATTTCGAGATTCTTCATCCTTCAGACGGTGTGGCTTTTGACGCTTGCCTGTGCGGCGGGCGGCTATTGGATCGACGCGCGGTTGTGGTGGGGCCTGACCACCCTGGCACCGCTGAGCCTGATCGGTCTGCGTGACCTGACCCAGACCTCGCACGCCATCTTGCGCAACTATCCGATTATCGGACATGTGCGCTTCATCCTTGAGGCCGTGCGCCCGGAAATCCGTCAGTACCTGATCGAGGACGATCGCGACCCGGTGCCCTTCACCCGCGAGCAGCGGGCGCTGGTTTATCGGCGCGCCAAGAACGTCTCGGACAAGCTGCCCTTCGGCACCATCCGCGACGTCAATGCCGTGGGCTATGGCTGGATTTCGCATTCGCTGCGGCCGTCGAAGATCGCCTCCAGCGACTTCCGTATCGGCATCGGCGGACGCGACTGCGAAAAGCCCTACTTCGCCTCGGTGCTCAACATCTCAGGCACCAGCTTCGGCGCGGTGTCGTCCAACGCCATCATGGCCTTCAACAAGGGAGCGAAGCTGGGCGGCTTTGCCCACAATACTGGTGAAGGGGCGATATCGAAACACCACCGGAAATACGGCGGCGACCTGATCTGGCAGATCGCTTCCGGTTATTTCGGTTGTCGCACCCCGGATGGCGAGTTCGATCCGGACGCCTTTGCGCGCACCGCCGCCCTCGATCAGGTCAAGATGATCGAACTGAAGCTCAGCCAGGGGGCCAAGCCGGGCCACGGCGGCGTCCTGCCGCGCGCCAAGATTACCGGCGAAATCGCCCGCACCCGCCTGATCGACCGCACGCAGGACTGCGTTTCCCCTGCGGCCCATCCGGCCTTTTCGACGCCGCGCCAGATGATGCAGTTTGTCGCCGAATTGCGCCGCCTGTCGGGCGGCAAGCCGGTGGGTCTGAAGCTTGCCGTCGGCCATCGCTCGGAATTTCTGGCGCTGGTCAAGGCCATGCTGGCCACGGGCATACTGCCGGACTTCATCGTGGTCGACGGCGGAGAGGGTGGCACCGGGGCCGCACCGGTTGAGTTGTCGAACCATGTCGGCCTGCCGCTGGTCGAAGGCTTGAGCTTCGTGCACAATGCGCTGGTGGGGGCCGGGCTGCGCGGTCATATCCGCATCGGCGCCTCGGGCAAGGTCGTCTCGGCCTTTGACTTTTGCCGCGTGCATGCGCTGGGGGCCGATTTCGTGATGGCGGCGCGTGCCTTCATGTTCGCCGCCGGCTGTATTCAGGCCCGCGCCTGCCACACCAACCACTGCCCGACCGGTGTGACGACGCAGTCGTGGTGGCGCAAGCGGGCGCTGGTGGTCAGGGACAAGGCTCCGCGCGTGCAGCAGTATCACCGCAACACCTTGAAAGCCCTGTCGGAAATGCTGGCGGCGGCGGGGCTCAGCCACCCGCGTGACCTCAAGCCGTGGCACCTGCACGTGCGCGCCACCAATGGCGAAGTGGTGCGCGGCGATGTGGCTTTCCCGCATGTCGAACCGGGCGCCATTCTCAATGGCACAGCGCGCGAAGGTCTGATGAAACAGTGGCACCGCGCCCAGATCGATACGTTCGAACCGCTGGACGAAGAAATCGTCGAGCAGATGCTGAAGGGTTAATCGTCGGACTTTAGCGCCTCGGACATGACAGTGACCAATGCCGACACGTGCCGATCTACGACGGTCTGGACGGTCAGGGGATCTATGTCGCCCAGATAGTTGTGGACCAGAATGTTGCGAAAGCCGCTGATATTCTTCCATTCGATGTCCGGGTATCGCGTTTCAGATCGTCCGGCAGTCTCTGCGTCGCCTCGGCTAGTGTCTGCAAGTTACGCAAGGCCGCGTCGTACAGGATATCGTCTTCGACAATGCTGCCGCGCGCCGCGATGCGATCGAGCTTTCCAGCGCAGACGAGAATATGATGCGCGTAGGCGCGCCAGTCCCGGCTCACAGGGAGCGCGCCTCATCCAGCACGTGCTGTCGAATATGCGGGCTAAGCTCGTGCTCCGGGATCAGATCGACCCGTCGTCCCGTCAACTCCGACAGCTTGGCGGCCAATGGCAATCGTTGTGCGAACAAATCGTAGCCTTCCGGAAAGTCGACCAGAAAGTCGATGTCGCTGTCCGGCGTCTCCTCCTGCCGCGCCACTGATCCAAACACACGAATACGACGGGCACCGAATGTCTGTGCGGCCGTTTCGATGTCGTGTTTATGACTGTGCAGTGTGTCCAACAGCATGGGCACAGGATAAGGCAGGTGAGGATAAGAAGGCAAGGGTTCAAGCGGTTTCGCCTATACCTTGAACCTTGACATGCGTAACAAACAAAAACGACCCCGTTTCGGGGCCGTTTTCACAGGTCTGACTAGTCTTCCTTCTGGCGCTTCTTGCGGAACGAGGGGTTCAGTTCCTTTTTGCGCAGCCGGATATTGAGCGGGGTCACTTCGACCAGTTCATCGTCCTCGATATAGGCAATGGCCTGCTCCAGCGTCGGGCGACGCGGCGGGGTGAGGCGGATCGCCTCGTCCTTGCCCGAAGCGCGGACGTTGGTCAGTTGCTTGGCCTTCATCGGGTTGACGTCGAGGTCGTCGGCGCGAGAGTTTTCACCGATGATCATGCCCATATAGGTTTTTTCGCCGGCACCGACGAACATCACGCCGCGCTCTTCGAGGTTCCACAGGGCGTAGGCCGCCGTTTCACCGTCCGAGTTCGACACCAGCACGCCCTTGCGCTGCTGATCGATCGGGCCCTTATAGGCTTCGTAGTGCGAGAAGACGCGGTTGAGCACGCCCGAACCGCGCGTGTCGGTCAGGAACTCGCCCTGATAGCCGATCAGCGAACGCGACGGCGACTTGAGCTGGATGCGGGTCTTGCCCGCGCCCGACGGCGCCATGTCCTTCAGTTCGGCCTTGCGCGCCGACAGCTTTTCGATGACCACGCCGGTGAACTCTTCGTCCACATCGATCATGACGTCTTCGATGGGCTCCATGCGCTCACCGGTTTCCGGATCGGTCTGATAAACCACGCGCGGACGCGAGATGGCGACTTCGAAGCCTTCGCGGCGCATGTTTTCGATCAGCACGCCCAGTTGCAGTTCGCCGCGGCCGGCGACTTCGAAGGCGTCCTTTTCACCCGACTCGGTGATGCGGATGGCGACGTTCGATTCGGCTTCCTTGAGCAGGCGGTCGCGAATGACGCGCGACTGAACCTTCGAGCCTTCGCGACCGGCCAGCGGCGAGTCGTTGACCGAAACGGTCATCGAAATGGTGGGCGGATCGATCGGCTGAGCCGGCAGGGCGGTGTCGAGGGACATGTCGCACAGGGTATCGGCGACGGTCGCCTTGGAAAGGCCCGCGATAGCGACGATGTCGCCCGCTTCCGAACCTTCGTCCAGCGGTTGACGCTTCAGGCCGCGGAAAGCCAGAACCTTGGTGATGCGGCCGCGTTCGATTTCCTGACCGTCTCTGTTGAGCGCCTTGATCGCCAGACCCGGCACGGCCTTGCCCTGCGAAATACGACCGGTGAGGATGCGGCCCAGGAACGGATCGGATTCGATCAGGACGGCCAGCATCTGGAAGGGCTCGTTGACCTTCGCCTGCACGGCGGGCGGCGGCACGTGATCGACGATCAGGTCGAACAGCGGGGCCAGATTGTCGGACGGCGTGTTGAGGTCCAGCGTCGCCCAGCCCGAACGGCCCGATGCATAGATGTGCGGGAAGTCGAGTTGCTCGTCCGTTGCGCCCATGGCGGCGAACAGGTCGAAGGCTTCGTTGTGCACGCGGTCCGGATCGGCATGGGCGCGGTCGACCTTGTTGATGCAGAGGATCGGGCGCAGGCCCAGCTTCAACGCCTTGCCCAGAACGAACTTGGTTTGCGGCATGACGCCTTCTTCGGCGTCGACCAGGATGACGCAGCCGTCCACCATGCCGAGGATACGCTCGACTTCACCGCCGAAGTCGGCGTGGCCCGGCGTGTCGATGATGTTGATGCGGGTTTCGCCGGCCTTGCCGTTCCACAGCACCGAGGTGCACTTGGCGAGGATGGTGATGCCACGCTCGCGCTCCTGATCGTTGGAGTCCATGGCGCGCTCGACGGTGGCTTCGTTGGCGCGGAAGACGCCCGACTGAGCCAGAAGGGCGTCCACGAGCGTCGTCTTGCCGTGGTCAACGTGGGCGATGATGGCGATATTGCGAAGGTTCATAAAGGACTCTGCTTTTACCTCGCCCTGTAAGGGGAGGGTGGCGCGCCGATCTATGAATCGGGGGCCGGGTGGGGGGCTTTTTCGCACGCACCCTGCGACGCTGTTCACGTACCGGGATGCGCTTGCCAACCCATAAAAAAGCCTCTCGCAGAAGTGTGTGAGAGGCCAAACCGGTTCGGCGCGCGTGATTTGGCGCGGTCTATAACCGAATCCGCGTCAAAGCGCCACCCCTGCACGGTGGATTATTTTCGCGGGTGCGAGAGGTTAAATGTCTAACGCTGCAATTGTCACCACAATCCGACGTTTGCAAGTCTTATGGCTGTGTACGTAGGGGGTGCGTTAAATGAGTTCGACTGTGACTGTAGCGCGCTGGCTCCGATTTGCCGCGAGTTTCTGCTACGCTTTGTGTGGATGAGGAGTGGGCGCAGCATTTCATTGCCAAGTTCTCATTAGTTTAATAAATTTGTCCTTATGAAGCCGTCTGACGCCCTGAGCCAATATCGCGGAGATATCCGAAGCCTGACGCAGCGCTTCCGGCTGGAGAACCCGCGGGTGTTCGGTTCGGTGCTTAAGGGGACGGATACCGAAGCCAGCGATCTCGATCTGCTGGTGGATGCCCCATCGGGGACAACTCTGTTCGACCTGTGCGGCTTGCAGGTCGACCTTGAGGAGCGATTGGGCGTGCGGGTCGAAGTGCTGACGCCGCAGGATCTGCCTGCAAGGTTCCGTGACAAGGTCGTGCGGGAAGCCGCCGCCATATGACGACTTCGCGAATAAGCGATTATCTCGGTCACATCATCGAAGCCATTGATTTGGCGACCGGCTATGTCCATGACGTAGCTCAGGCTGACTTCGAGGCCGATATTCGCACGCAGCAAGCCGTCAGTATGAACATCATTATTCTCGGCGAAGCGGCTGCCAACTGATCGCCGAGTCTCCGGAATGGGTTGCAGCTCACGATCAAGTGCCTTTGAAAGTGATGCGCGCCATGCGCAATCGCATCACGCATGGCTATTTCGACATTAATCTTGAAGTCATCTGGCACACGGTGACGCAAGATTTACCCGTTTTGCGCCCGCAAATTGCGGCTTTGCTTGTTCAGCAGCACGAGAAGGACTGACACTTCACGTTCGTCTAATGGCTTGCGTATCTCCGCTTGGCGCTCATTGCCTGCGGTGCGGGTTTCAGTATCTTGATACGCAACCACGGTCAAGTAGTGCCGATATAGATCGTATCTATATTACTCGCGATGTTTCGTATTATTCGTCTTGTTTTCAGCGTGCTAATTCTGTTCGGGATTGGAAGTCGCTTCTGTCAGACGGCCCTGACCTGTTTGGCGAGCGGCTTTCGATTACCTTCCCCGTTTCGGCACTCTCCCCGTTGTCCCATCAACACCCGAAACGTACCTTACAGGCGCGCAAGCGCCTGTTTTTCTTTCCGATCCCTTCAATACGGGCTGCTTTCCAGATTGTAGGCCTTGGCGGCGCGACTGCGGACGTCCTCGATCAGCCTGATGACCTGCGGATCGCTGCTGCGTTCCTTCAATGAATAGACCCCCATCTGCACGGGGTCAGGCGCTTCACCCGGCGCAAGCTCGACCGGATGAAGACCAGATCGTGCGAAATCGTCCGCCAGAAGGTTGCCGTGTTGCAGGACCGCGTCCGTGCCCTTGGCGTAATCGATGCAGGCCTGCAGCGAGTTGGAGGTGAAGGCCTTGCCGACCGTGCCGCCGGTGAAGACCGAGCTGGACAGGCGTTGCTGATGGCTTTCGCGCGGAAAGGCGATGGTCGACGGGTAGGCCTTGATCTCGGCCTGCGTTCGCGGCGCAGCCAGCAGGGGGTGCCCCTCGCGCACGAAAAACCCGTCCTGCAGGCGGCCGACCGGCGCGAAGGTGGTGCCGAGATTGGGGTCCAGGTCGGGCACCTTATAGCCGACGAACATCAGAATATCGCCGGCGAGCAACTGATCCATCAGGCGCAGAACGTTGCTGAGGCTGACATTGATTGAGACGTGGGGATGCTTTTCGCGATAATCGAAGACGAGATCGCGCAGAAAGGCTTTCCAGGCGGTGTAGCCCGATCCGATGCTGATTCCGTGCTCAAGATCGTTTTTTTGCCGCTCGATCGACGCCATCGCATTGTCGTGCAGGCGCTTCATGATCAGCGCGTGCTCATAGAGCGTTTGACCGTACGGCGTCAGCCGCATACCCCGTGAGGTGCGGGAAAACAGGCTCACCCCTAACGTCCGCTCAAGCTTTTTCAGATTGAAGGTGAGGGTGGGCTGGGTGACGTGCAGCCTTTCGGCCGCCGTGCTGATCGATCCGGCCTCGGCGACGGACAGGAATTGCAGAAGCACGCGATCCATAAGGCTCTCCCATAGATTTTATCTATATATCGCACGATATTTCGTATTACCCAGCGGAAATGCGCCGTGATAGGTGTTCCGCATAATCACAGGAAACGATCAGGATCAAGAGTGGCCAAGAGCGATCTGGCTTAATTTTCTTCCTGAAAAGCAGTAATTTGAATGTTTTCGCGAACTCGATCCGCCGTGTCGGATGCGAGTTGTTTCCATTTGATAAATAATCATATCTGCTTATTTAAGTGATTGTTTCAAACTATGATGTAATTGTGCCGCAGGTGACTGATTAATGTCATTTTTGCTATTGAATGTCTTCATTTCATCATCTACGATCATTTTCAATCACTGTTATTCGAGTGACAGGGCCTTTCCGGGTCTCAACGAAGATAAATAAGGGAGCAGTCTCATGAAAAATGCCACATGGCGCAGCCATGCGTCCGTCGTCGCGCTTGCCGTCGCTCTGAGTGGCGCTGGCGGCGTCGTTTACGCTCAGGAGGCTCCGGCCGCGACGACCGCCGCAGAGCCGGAGGTCGTGGTGGTGCGCGGCATCCGCAATTCGCTGCGTTCGTCCATGAACGTGAAGCGTGAAGCCGTCACCGTGGTCGACGCCATCACCGCCGAAGACATCGGGCAGTTTCCGGACAAGAACCTCGGCGAAGCGCTCCAGCGCGTCACCGGCGTGCAGATCAGCCGTCAGGACGGCGAAGGCCGCGGCGTCTCGATCCGCGGCGGCGACCCGAACCAGACCCGCGTCGAAGTCAACGGCTCGACCGCCATGTCGCTGACCGTCGGGGCCGGCGACCGCGCCGTCGATTTCCGCGACCTGCCTGTCGAATTCATCTCGCGTCTCGAAGTCGTCAAGTCGGTCACGCCGGACATGAGCGAAGGCGGCGTCGGCGGCACGGTGCGCATCGTCACCCGTCGCCCGTTCGACAGCCGCAAGCCCTTCTTTGCGGCGTCGGCTCAAGGCGTCTATTCAAACCTGGCCGAAGAATGGGACCCCAAGGTGTCGGTCATCGGTTCCAAGCTGTTCGCCGATGACACGATGGGCGTGCTTTTGAGCGCCACCTTCGAAGACCGTAACCTCAACTCCAACAATGCCCGCACGACCGGCTGGCTGCGCACACGCGACGCCAGCGGCGACGGCGTCAACGACTGGGTGCCGGAAATCCCGCGTCTGATCATTGACCGACGTCAGACGAAGCGCTCGGCCCTGAACGGCGTGTTCGAGTGGCGTCCGAACGCCGACCTCAACCTCTATGCCGAGACCACCTACGCCACGGCCAAGGAATGGGTGAACAGCCAGTTCCTGCAACTAGGGGCCGCCTCCGGCGTCATCGATCAGAGCAAGACGGTCATGGGCGCCGACAACACCGTCGCCCATGTCGAACTGACCAGCGGCACGGGTGCGGGCATGGACCTCGCCTATCGCAATATCCTCGGCAGCCTGACCCGCACGCAGTACACCAGCGCCATCGGCGGGAAGTGGAATGTCGGCGAATGGACCTTTGACGGTCGTCTGTCCTACTCCAAGGGCGATGTCCACAACGATGAAATGAACTCGACGGCCTATGTGTTCGGCGTGCCGCGCGCGGTTATCGACTACACCGGTTCGCAGGGATCGCCGAAATTCAGCTTCCCCGGTCTCGATGTGAAGACAGGGCAGGGCGTCAACCAGATCGATGCGGTTTACAACCCGCGCGACAATGTCGCCGACGAAACCGCGTTGAAGTTGAACGCCAACTGGTCGCCGCAGGATCATCTGTGGATCACCCACGTCAAATTCGGCGTCGCCCGCACCGATGTCAGCAATGAGAGCGTGCTTTATCAGCGCACTATCCGCCTGGCCAACCGTCCGTCGCAGCCGCCCAGCGCCGGCGCTACCAATGTCTATCTGGTGCCGGCGGCCACGCTTCAGTCGATCGTGAACGTCAATTCCACCGTCAATGACATTCCGTTCTTCAAAACGGGCGATCTGGGCTATTCGGACGGCGTGCGTCAGTGGGTCAACAACACCTACGCCACCTATTGGTCCACCGTTGCGGCCAGCGGCGCGACTATGGATGTTCACGCGACCAACCCCAATATCAACACCGGGGGCAGCTATCAGAACTTCCTCGACACCTGGACGGTTGAGGAAACCACCAATGCCGCCTATATCCAGTTGGGCTTCCGCTTCGACGACAGCCTGCCGTTCCCGATCGATGGGGTCATCGGCGGCCGCCTGATCGATACCGACACCAAGTCGAGCGGCTATAACAGTGTGCGGACCGGAACGCCTGCCAATCCGATTATTACGTTTGTGCCTGGCGTCCGCGAAGGCGGGTATTCCGAGTTCCTGCCGTCGTTCAACATGCGCATGAAGTTCGTGCCCAACAAATGGGTCGGTCGCTTCACCGCAACCAAGGTCATGTCCCGCGCCGCACCGGGTCAACTGGCCCTGCGCCAGTCGACCGATGTCGCGGGCCCCAGTGGTTCGCGCGGTAATCCAGACCTGTTGCCTTTCGTGGCCGCTCAGTTCGACCTCGGCCTTGAGCACTATATCAATGCCGACAGCTTCTGGTCGGTGACGCTGTTCCGTAAGGACATTTCGCGCTTCATCGTCAATCAGGCGTCGATCGAAAACATTGACGGCACGAACTACAATATTACTCGACCGGTCAACGACAATTCACCGGTCAAGATCACCGGCATCGAAGCCGGGATTCAGTATGCGCTTGACTTCCTGCCGGCGCCGTTCAATGGCTTGGGTGTGATGGCCAATGTCACCATGCAGGAAGATAAGGGCTATAAGGGGCAAAATGCCATTACCAAGGAAGCCTTGCCTTATCCCGGCCTGTCGAAGACCAGCTACAACGGCTCGGTCTACTATGAAAATGACAAGGTCAGCGCGCGTCTGTCCTACAACTGGCGGGACAAGTGGCTGATCACCCCGACCGGTCGCGGCAGCCTGCCGGAGTTCAACAAGGCCTACGGTTCGCTGGATGCGGCGTTCAACTACAACGTCACCCCTAATTGGACGGTCTTTGTCGAAGGCGTCAACCTGACCGACGAAGTGCGTGTGGAATACAATGCCGACGCCCGCATCATCGGCAACGAAACCTTCGGGAGCCGCGTCTTCATGGGCGTGCGCTTCAAGAACTAAGCTTCCCGTGACCCTTTAATGGCCCTGCCTTTCTGGCGGGGCCATTTTTTTATGGGCCGAAAGGTGAAGGCTTAGGCTTATGCCTGACCCGGTGACAATGCCTTGCGTATGGCGGCCTGAAGCTGCATGGGATTGAACGGCTTGGCGACATAATTATCCATGCCCGCCGCCAGACAACGTTCGCGATCGCCTTCAAGGGCGTGAGCGGTCATGCCGATGATCGGCACATGTTTGACGTTTTCCATTTCACGGATACGGCGGGTCGCCTCAAGACCGTCCATTTCCGGCATCTGTACATCCATAAGGATCAGGTCGAAGCCGCCGGCTGAGGCCGTTTCCACCGCTTCACGGCCGTTGCGCGCCACCTCTACCTGAAACCCCTGATCTTCCAGCATGGCCTGAGCGACGATGATATTGCCTTCATAGTCTTCGGCCAGCAGCACCCGGCCGAGCGCCTGGGCCGGGGACGGCGTCTTGAGCGCGGCGATGACGGTGGCGGCGGGCAACGCTGTGTTTTGCACGGCCTGGGCGGGAATGCTGACCGAAAAGCGGCTGCCCATGCCTTCGCGGCTCTGCACGACGATGCGCCCACCCATCAGTTCGGCGAGTTGTCGCGTGATGGCCAGACCCAGCCCCGTGCCGCCGAAGCGCCGTGAAATGCTGGGGTCGGCCTGTGTGAATTTTTCGAAGATCTTGTCGACCTGCTTGACCGACATGCCGATGCCGGAATCGACCACGTCGATGCCGATTTCACGCTGGCCGTCGGGCAGGGGGCTCGACTTGACGAGGATGTTGACGAAGCCCTCATCGGTGAATTTGACGGCGTTGCTGACCAGATTGGTGATGACCTGCTGCAACCGCAGAGCGTCGCCGTGGATGCCCAGTTCTTCACGCGGCGCGGTCTTGATATTGAGCATGATGTCTTTTTCGGCGGCGCGCACGCTCATCATCGAGCCGACCTCGGCGACGATGTCGGCGATATTGATGGGCCGGGATTCGAGCACCAGTTCATGGCTCTCGATCTTGGCCACATCCAGCAGGTCGTTGATCAGGTTGAGCAGGGAATCCGAAGACAGCCGCAGCACGCTGAGCAGCTTCATCTGCTTTTCGTCGAGCGCCGACCCCCGCTCCAGAAGAGAGACGATGCCGATGATGGCGTTCATCGGCGTGCGCAGTTCGTGGCTCATATTGGCCAGAAACTCGCTCTTGGCGACATTGGCGTGCTCGGCCGACAGACGTTCGCCTTCCAGCACGACCTGCACGATGTTCTGCGCCGTCTCGACATCGTCGCGCGTCCACGGCTTGCAGCGGTGCTGGACGGTTTCCTTCCACAGCTCGAACGACGAGCGCGGCATCAGGCGGTAACCGGCCCTGGTCTCGACCGCTGTCTTTTCCGGCGTGCCGGCCCAGCTCACCTGCTGCTGCTCGGAGCCGCGGAACCAGATGATGTAGTCCTTTTTCGTGGTGCTGATCGGTGCCGCGAGGAAGCCGCCTTTCAGATGACAGAGGGCCGGCACATCGGCGCAGACCTTGTCGGCTTCCTGCGTCGAATAGATGCCGTTGGTCTGGTCCTGAATCCAGTCGGCCAGCGCGTGGATCGCCGCCTCGTCCGGCGTGTCGCCGAAACGCAGCAGACGCTTGCGCGTCATCACCGCCATGCCGGTGGCGCCGAGCGCGCCCAGCGCCAGGGTCTGACGCCCCTTGAGCAGTTCTTCGAGATTGAAATCGCTTTTCAGTCCGGCGGTCAGGCGCTCGACGATCAGGTTGCGCTTTTCCTGTTCCTGACGGTCGCGCAAGCCCTCCATCGACGACAGTTGCGCCGAGAAGATATGGCCCATGATCTCCGACACCATGCGCACGCGATAGGGCACGTGGTAGCCGACATTATGATGGCAGGCGACGAGGCCCCACAGCTTGCCGTCCTGAATGATCGAGATCGACATCGAGGCCGCCACGCCCATATTCGCCAGATACTGTACGTGAATGGGCGAGACCGAGCGCAGGACGCTTAAGGACATGTCGAGCGGCTGATCCGTGTCGGGGTGCAAGGGCGGCACGATCGGCACCGGCGCATAGCTTACATCTGCGATCTGACGGATATAGTTGGTCATGTAGAGCTTGCGCGCCTGTTCCGGAATGTCCGAGGCCGGGAAGTGCAGCCCGCGATAGCTGGGCATATATTCGGCCTTGGACTCGCCGACGACCTCACCGTTCCAGTTCTCATCGAACTGATACAGCTTCACGCGGTCGAAGCCGGTGATTTCACGGATCTTGGTCG
Source organism: Asticcacaulis sp. AND118 (assembly GCF_020535245.1). GTDB lineage: Bacteria > Pseudomonadota > Alphaproteobacteria > Caulobacterales > Caulobacteraceae > Asticcacaulis. The sequence continues at coordinate 827,109 of NZ_CP084911.1, forward strand.
TCACAAAATCGAACAGGTCGGGCAGGGTGGTGGCGTTGCGCAGGCCCACGGCGAAATCGCGTAGTTCGTCGTAGAAGAAGTCGCGCGCCATCGCCTTTTTGTCGTCGACGATTTCCAGCTCGACCACAATATTGTCGCCGGCCTTATGCGCCACGGCATCGAACCACACATCATCCACCTTGATGATGGTCGATTGCAGCGGCATCAGGCTGCGCTCGACGATGATGTGATTGATCTGCTCGGCCTGTTCTCTGCCGATAATGTCTTCCAGCCTTCGGTTCAGCACGTCCTCGGCGGTCGTCTGGGGGAACCAGGTCTGGACGTTGCTCGACACCTGAATGACGCGGTGATCCTCGCCTTCGAGGACGAACAGCATGCCGTAGGGCTGGATCGAGCCGGGGATGTGGATGGGCTCGCGGGCGCATTCCTTTAGAGCCTCTTCAAGCTCCGCTTCGGTGAGTTCGGCGCGGGGCTCAAGCTTCATAAGGCGTCTCGGTAATCGGGCATGCAAGCTCAGTAACTGTAGGATACCGAGAACAGCGCACTGCGCCCGGCCGAATGGATATGGTATAAGATTATGGCGCGATAAATATAAAGGGAAAATGTGGCTTTGGGCGCCAGGGCTGAGGTGTTCACGAACCTTTTAGGTTTTCGTAAACGCAATCTATAGTAGCCTCAGGCTTGTCAAATAAACCCGACCCCAAAAGACCCAGTGAGCGTGCATATGATCAGTTTGTCGACTACGCCTGAACCGAGGGGGGTGGCATCTATCGGACCGTCGCCCTGGTATACGCGCGCCATGGAGCACCTGATCGAAGTGGTGCAGGCGCTTTCGCAGGCGCGCGATATCGCGACCGTGGCCGCCATCACCCGCGACGCGGCGCGCGAACTGACCGGCGCGGACGGGGCGACCTTCGTCCTGCGCGACGGCGACAAATGCTTCTATGCCGACGAAAACGCCATCGCGCCGCTATGGAAGGGCAAGCGTTTCCCGATGGAAATATGCATTTCCGGCTGGGTCATGCTGCATGCCGAACCGGTAACGATCGAAGACATCTACGCCGATCCGCGCATTCCGGCCGAAGCCTATCGCCCGACCTTCGTCAGGAGCCTGGCCATGGTGCCGATCCGCAAGGACGCGCCGATCGGCGCCATCGGCAACTACTGGGCCCATAACCATCAGCCGACCGCCGAGCAGGTCAGCATATTGCAGGCGCTGGCCAACACCACCGCTGTGGCGCTGGAAAACGTGCGCCTGATCGACGAATTGCGCGAGAAGGTCGATACTCTGGAGGTCCAGCAGGCCCGCATCAAGGAACAGCATGACTCGCTGGAGGTCTTCACCCACGCGCTGGCGCATGACCTGAAAGAGCCGGTGCGCACGGTGCGCGCCTTCTCCGACCTGATCGTTCACAACAAAAGCGGCCAGTCGAACGAAACCTATTTCGACTTCATCCGCGCCGCTGCCGAGCGCATGGCCATGATGGTCGACACCGTGTTCGACTATACGCAACTCCACGACCCGGCGCGCACGGTCAAGAGCGACTGTCCGATGAACGAGGCGCTGATCAACGCCACGGAAAACCTGCGCCAACTGATCACCGAGCGCCGTGCTTCGATAAGGACGGGACCGCTGCCTATGGTCAGCGCCCAGCCCAGCCACATGATGCAGGTGCTGCAAAACCTGATCGCCAACGCCGTGAAGCATTCGCCGGACGGCGTGAAGATCGAGGTGTCGGCCGAGGACAAAGGCCATTGCTGGCAGTTCTGCGTCAGCGACAACGGTCCCGGCATCGACGGGCCGGACCTGAAGCGCATCTTCGAGCCTTTCCGCCGCCTGCGTCAGAACGAAGAGGGCGCGGGTCTGGGTCTCGCCATCTGCCATAAGATCGTTACCCTGCACGGGGGCCGCCTGTGGTGCGAGTCCGAACCGGGCGAGGGCGCCCGTTTCCTGTTCACCCTGCCCAAGGCGGAGAGCGCCGGCATGTCCGAAGACGAAACCCAGGCGGCTCCGTTGGAGAAGGTTACCGGCGACGGATTGGCGCGCGTGCTGCTGGTCGACGACCGCGAGGCCGATCTGGAACTGACGCGCATCCTGCTGCGCGAACGCGACAAGGTCGAATGGAACCTGTCGGTGGCGCGGTCGGGCAAGGAGGCCCTGAGCCTGTTGACGCAGGCGCGCGAAGCCGGTGTGCCGTTCGACCTGGTCCTGTTGGACATCAATATGCCGGGCATGAGCGGTTTTGACATGCTGCGGGCGTTGCGCGCCGAAGCCGACGACACGGCGGTGATCATGTGCACCGGTTCGACCTATGACGGCGATATCCAAGAGGCGCGCGAACTGGGGGCGCAGGGCTATATGGTCAAGCCGCCGTCGCTGGCGCAACTGCGGCCGATGGTGGACGACATCCCGGAACTGAGCTGGCAGGACGAAGGCGTCACTGCCCGGCTGATGCGCGCCGCCTGACCCTGCAACGCTTTGCCTCATCTCGCCATAAGGCTCGGGCACGGCAATGAGAATTGTTTTCAACGCTCTTGCGAATGAGTTGCAGGAGTGCTAGTCAGCGATCTGCGCCGGATCGTTGGGGTTCGGCCTGTTTTCTCTGGCTTCGGACGAATGAGCGTTCAGGGTATCACCTCCGATATGACCGACACGACGGCGCGCGCCAAAAGCGCGGCTGCCAAACCGCCGCGCCGCAAGGCCAGGGGCAGCGGGACGTCGGTGGCCATCGGCATCTCTCTGGCCGTCCACGCTGCTATTGCCGCCTATGTCGTGACAACCCAGTTTACCCTCAAGGCGCCTGAGATCAAGGAGACCGATCCGGTGCTGGTCGAGATGGTCCCGCTGCGCAAAAGCCCGCCGCCCAGGCCCGCCGTGACGTCCGATCAGCCCAAACCTGAAACGCCTGTGGTCGAGCCCAAGCCCGTGATCCAGCCGCGCGAAACGCCGCCGCCGGTCACTCAGCCGCTCGCGCCGCTCAACATGGCGCCGGTCAAAACGGCTCAGCCGCAACCCCCGGTGGCTGCCCCTGCCGCCGCCAAGGCCGCACCCGCCGCGACGCCTCAGCCGCGCAACGACTTTGTCGGCGTCGATGTCGACATGGCGCTCAGCAACAATCCGCCGCCGCCTTACCCGCCGCAGGCCAAGGCCCGTCACGAAGAAGGCACAGTGCAACTGCGTCTTCAGGTGCGCGCCGACGGCAGCGTCGGCGAGGTGCAGGTGCAGTCGTCCAGCGGTTCGATGCGCCTTGATCGCGCCGCCATAGACGCGGTGAAACGCTGGAAGTTCCGTGCGGCGACCAAGGGCGGTCAACCGGTCGATTCCTGGGCCGTCGTGCCCATTACCTTCGGCTTCAAGCGCGGCGACGGTGGCCGCGGCCGGGACCATCATGGCGATCGCCGCGGCCGCCCAGGTGGCCACCCAGACAGACCTTTCGATTCAGAACAGACCTCCGGAGACACTCAATGACCCTGATCCAGCGCCTTCTGGCCGGCACCGCCGCTCTGGGCCTGATGGCCGTAGCCCCCGTGGCTCTGGCGCACAGCCAATGGCTGCTGCCCTCGGCTACTCAGGTCGAGGCCTCGACCAACCCGCAGCGCCCGACCTATGTGACGGTGGATGCGGCGTCGTCGAACGGCCTGTTCTATGCCGACCACAACGCCATGCGCCTGACCGGCCTGCAGATCAGCGCCCCGGACGGTTCGCTGATCGAGGCGGAGAACGCTTCGACGGGCAAGTTGCGCTCGACCTTCGACGTCAAGCTGGAGAAGGAAGGCACGTACCGCATCGCTTCGGTCAGCAAGTCGGTCATCGCCACCTATAAGGCCGGTGAAGAAACCAAGGTCTTCCGCGGCAGCGAAGAAGACTTCGCCAAGCAGGTTCCCGCCAATGCGCCGGAACTGAAGATCGGCCGCAGCTACGGTCGTATCGAAACCTTCGTCACTTCGGGCAAGCCGTCGGAAATCAAGCCAGTGGGGCAGGGGCTGGAGCTTTTCCCGCTGCAACCGACGACCGATCTCGTGGTCGGTGAAAAGGCGAAATTCCGTGTCCTGCTCGACGGCAAGCCGGTGCCGGGCCTGAAGGTCAAGGTCGTGCCGGGCGGCGTGCGCTTCCGCGGCGAACTGGGCGACCAGACGGTCACCGCCGACGCCGAGGGCACGGTCGCTGTCGACTGGAAGTTCGGCGGTCAGTACTACCTTAATGCCTCCTATCCGCCGCGCCCGGAAGCCGATGACGACGACCATGGTCCGGCCCAGGGTGGCGCTCAGGGCGGTCAGCGTCCGCAGGGCGCGCCGCAAGGTCAGACGTCTCAGGGTCAGGCGTCTCAAGGTCAGGGCCCGCAAGGTCAGGCTGGCCAAGGTGGAATGGGTGGCCGTATGGGCGTGCCACGCGATCTGCCGCCGGTGAGCGCGCGTTACGCCGTGACGGTCGAAGTCCTCCCCTTCTAAGGGCGGCCATCTAAAAATCATGCGTTATCCCGCCTGGCGGGAACGAGGGCCGGAGACGCGGGTGTGGGACCACGGCTCCGGCTCTTGGTTATTTTGGACTCTGGTTATTTCCCATCCGTTAGAGCGAGATGATTTAAAGTGGAAACTTCATCTCGCTCTCAGTTTTTGAGTGATCGCGCAATTTTTCCGAAAAGTGGTGCCCACTTTATCGGATTGCGCTCTAGGTTGTGGTGACATTTTAGGGATTCACGAGATTAACGAACTCTGATTCAACGCTATCTTTTGGAGGTTGGCGTGGAAGGCGAGATACTTCGTGATGATCAGTGGGATCGACTGCGTGATTTTGTTCCGGGCGGTCGCAAAGGTAAGCGTGGTCCCCGCAGTGATGGTCGCCGTTTTCTGAATGCGTTGCTGTGGCTGGCCCGTTCAGGTGGTCGGTGGCGTGACCTGCCTGAACGGTTTGGTCCGTATCAAACCGCTAAGCGCCGCTATTATCGGTGGATTGAGCAAGGGGTGATCGACCGGATATTCGAGGCTGTGTCGAACGATCCCGACATCGAGTGGCTGGCCATAGACGCGACGGTGATCCGGGCTCAGGCGCAAGCGGGCGGTGCGCCGAGAAAAAGGGGGGATCGCAAGCCCAGGCTCTTGGCCGCTCGCGCGGCGGGTTCGGAACCAAAATCCATGCCGTAGTCGACGCGCTTGGTCTTCCGGTGCGTTTTGAGCTTGGGCCGGGCCAGCAGAATGATATGGCCCCGGTTTGTGATCTGATGCGCGGATTACGCGCTGGAAAAGTCCTCGCTGATCGCGCTTACGATGCCGATAGTCTGCACGACCTCATTCTTGAACAAGGCGGTGAGCCCGTCATTCCACCGCGACGTCATCGCAAATACCAGCACCGTTACGACCGCATCGCTTACAAACAGCGCTGGGGCATCGAAGGCTTCTTTGCCAAACTCAAGCAATGGCGGCGAATTGCCACGCGCTATGACAAACTCGCCGTCAACTTTCTTGGCTTCATCAAAATCGCCAGCATCATGCTATGGCTTAAATGATTAATTCGTCACCACAGCCTAGCGCCAATATGCAAGTGGTTGTTGATTTTGCGACACACTTGCAATAATTGGCGCAATCCAATCGAAAATTTCCAATTTAATGGTTTGCATTTGCGAAACACTGGGCTATCTGCCTCTGACAATAATTCGCAATTTCACCGAGCGGTGACTCTCGCAGACCGGATTTCGGTCATCCTCCCCGCGTCAGACGGAAAACCGCGACGCCTCATTTAAAAGATGTTGATGCACATGTCTCACATTCGCAATCGCAAGCACGCCTCCAACCGTTATCTGACGACCGCCCTGATGGCTGCCGCTGCGGTTCCGGCCCTGTCCACCGCCGCTTTCGCTCAGGACAAGACGCTGGAAGGCGTCACCGTCACCGCCGAAGACAACACCTACAAGGCCGACGTTGTGTCGTCGCCGAAGCAGACCCAGGCCCTGATCGACACCCCGAAGACCGTTCAGGTCATCAAGAAGGAAGTCATTCAGGAGCAGCAGGCCACGACCCTGCTCGAAGCCCTGCGCAACACGCCGGGCATCACCCTGCAGATGGGTGAAAACGGCAACACGTCTTCGGGCGATACCTTCCAGATGCGCGGCTTCGACATGTCGAACTCGCTTCTGGTCGACGGCCTGCGCGATCGTGGCGTGGCGACGCGCGACACCTTCAATATCGAACAGATCGAAGTCGTGAAGGGCGCCGGCGGCGCCGACACCGGGCGCGGCGCTTCGGCGGGCTATATCAACGTCTCGACCAAGCAGGCGTCGCTCGATGACGCCGCTTCGGCTTTGGTCGCGGCCTACAGCCAGGGCGGCGCGCGCGCTACGGTCGATGTCAACAAGGCCATCGGCGAAACCAGCGCCCTGCGTCTGAACCTGATGTCGCAGGACATCGACACGGCGGGTCGCGACTATGTGAACCGTACCGGCTACGGCGTCGCCGTCGCCTACGGGGTCGGTCTGGAAACCGCCACCCGCTTCCACCTGTCGGGTCAGTACCTGAACAACGACAATGTGCCGGACGGTGGCATCTCGTCGATCGGCTGGGAGGGCTTCTACAACGCCACCGCCGAAGTGCGTAACGGTGCGAAGGTCCGTTCGGAAAACTTCTACGGTAGCGTCAACGACTTCGAAAAGCAGGAGCAGGGCTCCGTCACGGCCAAATTCGAGCACGACTTCGCTGCCGGTATCTATTTCACCAACGTCGCGCGCTGGTCGAACACCTCGCTGGAACGCGTCCTGACGGGTGTCAACGGTATCACGGCCGCCACGCCGTCAAACCCATCCACCTGGACTCTGGCGCGTTCGCGTCAGCGCGTAGGCCAGAAGTCGGAGACCTTCAACAACGTCTCGAACTTCGTCACCAGCTTCGACACGGGGGCTCTGAAGCACGATCTGGTCTTCGGCTTCGAATATTCGGACGAAAAGACCAATATCGGCACCTACACCGCGCAGGGCACCACGAATCCGGCGAACCTGTACAATCCGAACCCTAACGATGTCATGGCCTCGCTGCCCCTCGCGGCGGCCACGGCCACTACAACGGCCTGGACGATCAGCGACACGCAGGTTTCGTCGATCTACGTGTTCGACACTATTGCACTGGGCGACAAGTGGATCGTGAATCTGGGGGTGCGCTCGGACTCCTATCGCGTCGAATATTCGACCTACGCCAGCAACAACACGCGCACGGCGGACCTGAAGGCCAACAAGTCGATCAGCGCCTACAAAGCCGGTCTGCTCTACAAGCCGACACTCAACAGCTCGGTCTATGTCTCCTACGCCACCTCGGTGACGCCTCCGGGCAGCGCGGGTACGCTGAGCGCCACCGGCGTCAATATCAACAACGCCAATGTCGATCCATCCGAGACCGAAAACCTCGAAGCCGGCGTCAAGTGGGACCTTTTCGAGGGGCATCTGGGCCTGACCGGTGCGTGGTACAAGACCAACTACACCAACCAGTTCGTTCAGGACACCGATCTGGACGGCTTCGCCGAAAACTACGGCGACCGCGAAATCACCGGCTTCGAGTTCGGCCTGACCGGCAAGATCACCGACAAGTGGGAAATCACCGCCGGTATTCAGACCATGGACGACGAGCAGAAGGAAGGCGGCACGGTCGGTTCGACCAGCCGCTGGTCGCCGGAACTGTCGGCTTCGTTCTGGAGCACCTATGCGCTCTCCGACAAGATCAGGCTGGGCGGTGGCGCGCGCTATATGGGCGAACAGAAGCGCGATCTGGCCGTGACCGGTCCGGCCGCGACGTCTAACATGCCGTCGATCCCGGAATACTGGGTCGTCGACGCCTATGCGTCCTACGCGCTGACCCCGAAGGCTTCGCTGCAACTGAACGTCTACAATCTGGCGGACGAAGACTATATCGCG